>JAOAFY010000001.1 GCA_026416035.1 Coriobacteriia bacterium
CGGTGCGCCATCGTGCTCCATATTCCACCGGTATCGAGGGCGAGGATGCGGGGCGTTGATGCGCGTGGCCGACGCGCTGAACGCCACGCTGGTCGAGCGACGGGTGGCTGCGGGCGGAGTGGACGTCTACCACCCGACCTACTACCACACGCTTCTGGCGCGCCGCCCTCGGCCGCCAGCGGTGGTGCTGACGGTCCACGACATGATCCACGAGCTGTTCGACCAGGTGCCGGACAGGGAGCGCCTGTGCGCGCTCAAGCGCCGTGCAGTCGATCGGGCGGACGTGGTGGTCGTCCCGTCGATGTCTACCAGAGGCGACCTCCAGCGTCTGATCGGCGTGCCCGACGATCGCATCGTCGTCATACCTCACGGCTCGAACTTCACGGGAGACGAGCCAGGAGATGGATCGGTCGAGTTTCCCGACCGGTTCGTGCTCTTCGTGGGGTCACGGTGGAGCTACAAGAACTTCCGGCGCTTCTTCGAAGCGATGGCGCGGATCATGGCAGACGACCCGGAGCTCCACCTTGTGTGCGCCGGCGGGGGCGGCTTCACGAAGGAGGAGCTGGGGCTGTTCGCGAAGGCCGGTCTGGCGGAGAGGGTGCACGCCAGACCGGGCCACGACCGCGCGCTCGCTGCGGCGTATCGGCGGGCATCCGTGTTCGTGTTCCCGTCGCTGTACGAGGGTTTCGGGATGCCGGTGCTAGAGGCGATGGCCTTCGGGTGTCCAGTGGTCGCGAGCCGGGTCAGCTCGCTTCCGGAGGTCGGAGGCGACGCAGCGCTGTACTTCGACCCGCTCGACCTCGAAGACATCGCAGGGACGGTATCCGCGGTGCTGCGCTCGGACGATCTTCGCGCTCGCCTGAGCGCGGAGGGGCGACGACGCGCGTCGCGCTTCTCTTGGGACGCGGCGGTGCGCGCGCATGCCGACCTGTATCGGACGATCGGCGGCTGACGCGTTCCTTGTCGCTCACCAAGCGCCCACCTACAATCACATCTGAGCCGCGGGGCCTCGCGGCGGACGAAAGCAGGAGGACTGTGCCCACACGTGATCGGATCGTGCTCGCGTGCTTGAACGAGTTCGACTGCGGTCTGGTGCGGGCGGAGCTGGCCGAAGCGGGTGCGGCAGACCTGGCCGCTCTCGCGCCGCCAGGCCACGACGTGGGCGAACGGTCCGTGCTCGCACGCGCGTTCAAGCTCGTACAACCCGACGTGCTCGTGTACGTCTCTTCTCTTGCACTGGCCAGGCGCACCATCACGCAAACCGAGCGCTTGCGAGACCTGCACGCAGGCATCGGAGCGTGCTCCGTCGCTCTCGAGCACGGCGTCACGCGCCTGGTGCTGGTGGTGGGATCGCAGGGGGAGGAAGCACCGGGCGCTTCACCCTGCGGTGCGCGGCTGGAAGAACTCGCCCGCGGTGCGGCCGTCGAGTCGGGTGCTGCGCTGTCGGTTGTTGAAGTAAGCGACGGATCCGACGGTGACGCTGCCGCGTTCGGCGAGGTCTTGGCGGCTGCCGTCCGCAGCGAGGGGTCCGCGGGAGCCGTGCGTGCTGCACTGCGGCCAGGCACGAGCGGTGGGTCGGCGGATGCGATCCGTGCGCGCGCGTCGGACATCATGCCCCCAGCGGTCGAAGAAGTCGTCGACCGGGGTGAGGGCCTGCTCGCCCTGATCGTGCGTGGATGGTACGGCGAGCCGGGGATCCGCTTCTTGTCTGCGCCCGACTCGCCGCAGCAGATTGGCGTCATCAACTACCCCGTAGGCCACGTCATACCCGCGCACGTCCACACGCCCATCGTACGAACGGTCTCGCGGACTCAAGAGACGCTGTTCGTCCGCTCCGGCGCGGTGCGGCTCGACGTCTACGACGAGGAAAGGCGTCACATGCGCAGCATCGTGCTCGTCGGCGGTGATGTCGTGCACCTCGTCGCAGGCGGTCACGGCCTCGAGATCCTCGAGCCGGCGACCATGGTAGAAGTGAAGCAGGGCCCTTACCTGGGCGAACAGGAGAAGGTGCGGTTCGAGGCGGTGAGCGATGATACCGGTCAATGAGCCGGTGATCGGGGAGGCCGAACGGCGGTACGTCCTGGAATGCCTGGAAACGGGCTGGGTCTCCTCTGCTGGCCGCTTCATCGAGGCGTTCGAAGAGGCATGGGCGGGGTACTGCGGTGTCCGGCACGGCGTCGCTGTGAGCAACGGGACCGCGGCGCTCCAGCTGGCCCTCGCCGCAGCCGGGCTCGACCCTGGCTCCGAGGTCGTGCTGCCGACATTCACCATCGTCTCGTGCGTGCTCGCGGTCCTCTACAGCGGGCTCGTCCCGGTGCTGGTGGACGCAGACCCAGACACGTGGTGCATGGACGTGGCCTCGCTGGAGGAGCGGATCGGCCCGAGGACGCGCGCCATCATGCCGGTGCACATCTACGGCCATCCCGTCGACATGGACCCGGTCCGGAAGATCGCCGACGCCTGCGGCCTCATCGTCATCGAGGATGCGGCTGAGGCGCATGGAGCAACCTACAAGGGCAAGCGATGCGGCTCGCTCGGCGACATGAGCTGCTTCAGCTTCTATGCGAACAAGGTCGTGACGACGGGCGAGGGCGGCATGGTCCTGACCGACGACGACGGTCTCGCGCGGAAGCTGCGAGACATGCGCAACCTGTGTTTCGGGACGCCGGACCGCTTCCGGCACGAGGACCTCGGCTTCAACTTCCGGATGACGAACATCCAGGCGGCCTTGGGGCTCGCCCAGGTCGAGCGCATCGACTCCCTGGTCGCACGCAAGCGCGAGATCGCGTCGCGCTACACCGACGGGCTTCAGGGGCTTCCGCTCCGCCTTCCCGTGGAGCGAGAGTGGGCGACGAGCGTGTACTGGATGTACGGCGTCGTGCTCGAGCCGGCGGCGGGCATGGACGCACGCGAGTTCGCCGCCCGGCTGGCGGACAAGGGGGTCGACACCAGGCCGTTCTTCTTCGGCATGCACGAGCAGCCGGCGCTGCTCAAGCGCGGGCTTTTCGCCGGCGAGCGGTATCCGGTCGCCGAGCATCTCGCGCGGTACGGGCTGTACCTGCCGTCCGGACTGGCCCTGACGGAAGGGCAGCAGGAGCAGGTCATATCTGCGGTCAGAGAGGTGCTTGCATGAGCGGCGGGTCGACCGACGTGTTCAAGCAGTACGCGAGCTTCTACGACGCGATCTACGCGACGAAGGATTACGAGGCCGAAGCGGCCTTCGTGCACTCCGTGCTCCAGGACCGGGGTGTCAAGCCTGGTTCGAGCGTGCTCGACCTCGGCTGCGGTACGGGCGGTCATGCGGTGCCGCTCGCGAGGCGCGGTTACCGCGTGACGGGAGTCGACCGGTCCGCGGAGATGATCGAGCGCGCTCGCAAAAAGGTCGCCGAGGCGTCCGTCGAGGTCGACTTGGAGGTGGGAGACATCCGCGAGGTGAGGCTGCGACGCCGATTCGACGCCGCCATCGCGATGTTCGCGGTGATGTCGTACCAGTGCACGAACGCCGATCTGGCGGCGGCGTTGGCGACGGTGCGTGCGCATCTCGACGTCGGCGGGATCTTCCTGTTCGACGCATGGTTCGGACCCGCCGTGCTCGCTCAGCGGCCTGAGCGAAGGCGGCTGACGGCCACCGCGCCCGACGGTGACCGCATCGAACGGCTCGCCGAGCCCCGCTTGGACGTCGTCAACCAGACGGTGGAGGTCCGCTACAGCATCACACGCTTCCGTGACGGGAAGCGCCTCGAGACGGCGCACGAGTCACACCTGGTCCGCTTCCTGTTCGCACAGGAGATCGCGTACTTCCTGGAGCAGTCGGGGTTCAGGATGGCAGCGATCGGTCCATTCATGGACCTGTCCCGCCTGCCCGATGAACGGGATTGGAACGTGTCGATCCTCGCGGCGGCCGTGTGAGGACTTCAGTGTCGGCTCCTCTTCGTCTCGCATACCTCAGCCTGCAAGCCGTCGTCGAGGGCCAGGACACCTGGGCCGCAGTCAACGAGGTCATCTCTGGCTTCGAGCGCGCAGGATGCGTAGTCGAGCGATTCTTCCCGCAGTATGGCGGCTATGGCGGCGCGTCATCTCCGTCGCCGATCAGGCGGCTGATCGAGATGATCCGCGTGCAGCGGCGCCTTGCCAGGAGGATCCCTTCGCTGGACGCCGTGTACATCCGCGCCCATCCGCTGGCGCTTGCGGCCGCCCGTGCAGCGCATGAGGCAGGCGTCCCCGTGATCCAGGAATGCAACGGCCCGTACGAGGACCTGTTCGTCGCGTGGCCTGCGACGAGGCCCTTCAGGCCGCTGTTCGAGTCCATGCAGCGGTGGCAGTACCGAAAGGCCGACGCGATCATCTCGGTCGCCGAGGGGTTGACCGAGTGGCTGAGCAAGGAGAGCGGCAACCCGCACATCGTCACCAACGGGAACGGGGCGAACGACGAGGTGTTCCGTCCGGATGCACCGCCGTGGCCCACGCTGCCGGGCCGCTACGCCGTCTTCTTTGGACAGTTCCCGGCGTGGCAGGGGATCGGCTCGGTGCTGGAGGCCGTGCGGCATGTCGAGTGGCCTGCGGATGTTGCCATGGTGTTCGTGGGCGACGGTGCGATGCGACCTGCGGTCGAGCGTGCCGTGCAGGAGCTTCCAGGTCGCGTGTTCTACCTAGGGCGCCTCCCGTATGGTGACGTCCCGCGCGTCGCGGCGCACGCCGTTTGCTCGCTCGTCCCCATGGTCATGCCCGAGCGCGACGCGAAGTTCTCGCCTCTGAAGCTGTACGAGTCGATGGCGTGCGGCGTGCCGGTGGTGGCGTCCGACACCGTCGGCATCTCCGAGGTCGTGCGAGAGCACCGCTGCGGACTCCTCGTCCCGCCGGGCGACGCGGCTGCAATCGCGCGAGCGGTCGCGACCCTGGCTGCCGATCCGGCGACAGCGGCCGAGATGGGTCGGCGCGGGCGAGAGGCCGTCGAGCAGCGGTACTCGTGGAAGGTTCGGGCCCAACAAAGGCTCGAGGTCGTCCTCCAGGCCTTGCGTCGTAGGCGGGAGGGCTGCTAGGAGCCGTTGCCGCACGCGACGTGCGGCAACAGGCCCCGGACGCGCTCGTCATCGCCCGCCTGTGCTGCTGCTACGAGCTCTGCGAGCGTGGTGGCGAATCCGGCGTCGGGCGCCGTCGATGCCGAGACGCGCAAGATCTTCGGGCGCTCGGTCGGTACGAGCTCCTCTGCTCCGCAGACGAGCGACTCGTGCAGCTTTTCGCCCGGACGCAGGCCGACGAACTCGATCTCTGCCGGCACGCCAGAAAGGGCGATCATCTTCCGTGCCAGGTCGGCTATGCGCACGGGCTCGCCCATCTCGAGCACGAACACGTCGCCGCTCCTGCCGATCGCCTGCGCCTGGAGCACGAGGCGGGCCGCCTCGGGGATCGTCATGAAGTATCGGGTGGCATCGGGGTGCGTCACCGTGAGCGGGCCTCCTCGTTTGAGCTGCTCGGTGAGCAGGGGCACCACCGACCCGCGGCTGCCCAGCACGTTGCCGAAGCGGACGGTCACGCACGCCACGCGACCCGTTGCGGCGTGCTGCATCGTCACGAGTTCGGCGACGCGTTTGGTCATGCCCATCACGTTGGCCGGGAGCACTGCCTTGTCCGTCGAGATCAGCACGAACCGCTCGGTGCCGTGCTTCTCGCACGCCTCAAGGAGGTTGAGGGTGCCTTCGACGTTGACGCGGACCGCTTCCGCGGGCTCGTGCTCCATAACGGGGACGTGCTTGTACGCGGCAGCGTGCAAGACCACGTGGGGGCGCTCCTGCTCGAAGACGTGAGCGAGGCGCGAAGCGTCGCGCACGTCGCAGATCCGCATCGCCGCCACACCGGGGAACGCACGCTCCATCTCCAGCCACAGCTCGTAGAGGCGCGTCTCGTCGATGTCGGCGAGCACCACGCGCCCAGCGCCGAGCGAGGCGACCTGTCTGCTGAGCTCGCTCCCGATCGATCCTGCGGCCCCGGTCACGAGCACCGTTCGCCCGACGACCGTGGAGCGGACCTCCTCGACGTCTATGGGCGTCTGCTCGCGCCCGAGGAGGTCTTCGACCTCGACGGGCCGGAGGTCTCGCAGCGTGACTGCGCCCTTCTCGATGACCAGCGGCGGCATGACGCGCGTCTCGAGGCCGAGGTCGGCCGCAGCGTTGAGGAGACGTCGGATGACCGCGTCCGGCGCGGAAGGGAGCGCGACGAGCAGCTCCTCGACGCCGTGGTCCACGACGGCCTGAGCGAGCAGGTCCGTCGAGCCGAGCACCGGCACCCCGTCCAAGGTGCGCCCGTGGAGCGTCTGGTCGTCGTCCAGGAACCCGACGACCGTGAGCCCGAGGTCGGGGCGGTTGAGGATCTCGCGGAGCAGAAGCGAACCGGCGCTGCCTGCTCCTGCGATGAGCACGCGCTTGCCGGTGGCGGAGCGGATGGCCCGAAGGTGCAGGAACACGCGCGCGGCCAGGCGTGCGGCCGATGTGCCGACGAACACCAGGACCGCCTGATTGAGCACGACTCCGACCGGGACCGGGCGCATGCCTTCGACGCGCGGCGCGACGAGGTCCATGGCGAGCAGCACGACCGAGCCGGCTGCGACGGCTCCCGCCAGACGCAGAAGCGTATCGAGGCTCACGTAGCGCAGGAGCAGCCGATACAGTCCAAGGGCGGCGAAGAGGGCCATGTACGCGATCGACGAAGCGATCACCAGCGCTGGCAGCCAGCGTGCGAACGGCTCGGGAGGAGGACCGTCGAAGCGTGCGAGGTAGGCCAGGTAGGCGGCTGCGGCGATGACGGTCGCGTCGACGACGACGAGCGCACCGTTCCAGAGCCAGCCGCTTGCGCGAAGCCGTATGAGCGCGTCGCGGAAGCGGATCATCGAGCGGCCACCTCCATCACCTTGGCCACCGCGGCCGCCGTCGCCTCGAGGTGGCTTGCCTCGAGCATAGGATGCACCGGGAACGCGAGCGAGGTCTCGTGCGCCCGCATCGCCCCCGGAAGGCGTTCTGTGGGGGCCCAGCCGGCATCGACGAACGCCCGCTCCCGATAGATCTCGGCGCACGCGCCGTACGACACAGGCACGCCTTCGGCCGCGATCGCCTGAGCGACGCGTGAACGGTCCCAGCCACGGTGCAGCGCGTCAGGCACGACGAACGCGTAGAAGCGGTAGTACGACGGCTCCGCTCCAGGCAGCTCCGCTGGCACGATGATGCCAGGGACGTCCGAGAGCGCCTCTCGCAGCACACGCGCGTGCTCGCGCCTACGAGCGACCCACTGCGGAAGCAGCCGCAGCCCGTGCCGTGCGAGGGCCGCGCTGACCTCCGGCATCCGTCCGTTCGTGCCGAACCGCTCGACAAGCCAGATGAAATCCGTCCCGTGGGCAGTGTCTGCAGGACGAGTGCGTGTTGCAGGCGATCGGCCGTGGTCCTTGTAGCTCCACGCTGCACGGTAGGCGTCGTCGTCGTCGAGCGCCACGAAGCCGCCTTCGCCCGCCGGCACGATCTTGTCGTGGCAGAACGAGAAGACGGCGGCGTCAGTGCCCCGCCCACCGACGAACGCGCCTCGGTAGCGCGCGCCGTGCGCCTGGGCGCAGTCCTCGATCACGAGAAGGCCGTTCCTGCGCGCCAGGGACACGACGGGGTCGAGGTCGACAGGCCACCCGCCGAGGTGCACGGGGATGATGCCTCGCGTGCGCTCGTTGATGAGCGGCGCCACGGTGGCCGCGGTGAGGCAGCCGGTCAACGGATCCACGTCCGCGACGCGCGGCGTGGCGCCGACCGCCACGACGGCGCTCGCGGTGGCGATGAAGGTTCGGGCCGGCACCACGACCTCGTCGCCGGGGCCGATGCCGAACGCCCGCAGCGCGAGCTCGAGGGCGATGGTCCCGTTGGCGACCGCTATGCCATGGCGGCGCCCAAGCAGGGCAGCGAACTCGTCCTCGAGCATACGGCCGTGCTCTCCAGACCAGTAGGTCAGCCGGCCCGAGCGAATGACGCGATCGACCTCAGCGATCGCCTCGTCGTCGAAGGCGGGCCAGGTGGGGAAGGGTTCGCGTACGACGGGCTCTCCGCCGTCGATGGCGAGCAGGACGCTCATCGCGGCTCCTCTGGATGCAGGTCGCGCGCCGGCACGCCAGCGAACGTGGCACCGTCGGGCACGTCTTCAAGCACGGCCGCACCTGCTCCCACGACGGCCCAGGCGCCGATCGACACGCCCGGGATCACCGCCGAGCCGACGCCGAGGAGCGCACCGGGGCCGACCTTCGCGCCACCGCACAGCCGCACGCCAGGCGCGACGTGGACGTGATCGCCGATGGCGCAGTCGTGATCCACGCTGCACGAGGTGTTCAGGATCGCGTTCTGCCCGATGCAGGCCTCTGGGTTCACGACGACGCCGGCGGCAACGAACGTGCCGGAGCCGATGGTGGCGCTCGGCGCGACGGCGGCGCTCGGGTGGATGACCGTGACGGGCGTCAGCCCGCGGCGGCGGGCGGCGTCGAACGCCTCGGCACGCGCGCGATTGTCGCCGATGGCCGCGATGAACCCGTCGGCTTCGACCTCCTCGAGCGTCGCGACCACAGGGACGCCGAGAACGGTGCGAGCACCCGCAGGATCGCCTACGGCCGCGAGGACGTCGATTCCGGCCGCCCGCGCGGCGTCGACCACGACCTTCGCGTGCCCTCCGGCCCCGATCACGACCAGCCGCATCAGCATTCCGTCCCTTCAGGCTCACAAGGTGCTTCGCCTTCGAACGGCGTCATTGTCGCACAGCCGTCTGCGCTCACGCCGCCGCCGCGAAGCACCGCGGCTGCCGTCATCAGCACGATCTTCGCGTCGAGCGCGAGCGAGCGGTTGTCGACGTACCAGACGTCCATGGCGAACCGCTCGGGCCACGGTACGGCGTTGCGCCCGTGGACCTGCGCCCAACCCGTCAGGCCGGGGCGGACCTCGTGCCGGCGGGCCTGCTGAGGCGTGTAGCGGCTCATGTACTCGGGCAGGAGGGGGCGAGGACCGACGAAGCTCATGTCGCCCTTGAGGATGTTCCATAGTTCCGGCAGCTCGTCGAGCGACGTCTTGCGCAAGAAGCGGCCGAACCTCGTGAGGCGCTCGGCGTCGCTGGCTACGGCCGCCGTGCCGCGCGCATCCGTGGGCCGCATCGTGCGGAACTTGTACAGCGTGAACGTCTTGCCTCCGAGCCCGGTCCGCTCTTGGGCGAAGATGACGGGCCAGCCCATGGTGACGAGCACGGCTGCTGCGATTGCGATCAGCACCGGCGCGAGCAGCGCGAGCAGCACCGCCGCGAACGCCACGTCGATTGCTCGCTTCGCGGCCTCATAGCCGATGTGAGAGCGCCTCACCGTACAACCTCTCGTACTCGTCGATGATCAGGGGCAGCGCGTACCTGCTGACGGCACGTTCCCGGCCGAGGGTCCCGCGCCTGCGCACCTCGTCGGGATCCGATGCCGCGGCCCGGATCGAGGCCGCAAGGTCGTGCACGCCATCCGACGGCGCGATCCATCCTGCTTCTCCGACGGCATCGGCGATCCCGCGGGTCGGGGTGCCGATCACCGGGACGCCGCTCGCCAGCGCTTCGAGAACGGATCGCGAGAGCCCTTCGCGTTTCGAGACCAGCACAAGCGCGTCAGCGGCCGCCAGGAGGCGGGGCACGTCGGTGCGGTACCCAAGGAACCTCACGCGGCTTGCGATGCCAAGGCGCTTGGCGAGGCGCTCAGTTCGCCGAAGCATCGGACCTTCGCCTGCCAGCAGCGCCACCACCGGAAGGTCGGACACCTCGGCGAGCGCGCGCATCAGCAACGCGTGCCGCTTGTTCGCGGTGAACTCGGCCACCATCAGCAGCACGAAGTCCGTCTTCGACAGTCCGAGGTGCTCGCGCGCGGTTGCTCGTTCTGAGGCGCTCACCGGGTGGTACTCCTCGATGTCCACGCCTATGCCAGGCACGAGGCGGACGCGTTCTGAAGATATGGTCTTGAACCTCTGCGCGGCTGCAAGGTCTTCATCGTTGATGACCACCAGCCAATCGGTCCACCGGGCAGCCATGCGCTCCAGCGTGCGGAACGCAGCGTTTGCGAGCGGATTCTGGCCCTTCAGGAAGTGGAACCCGTGCGCGGTGTAGATGACTGCCGGACGCTGAGGTGCGGGGCGGCGGAGCGCATAGCGGGTCACCAGCGAGGCGACCGGGGTGTGGACGTGGACGAGGTCGTACCTGCCGCGCTCCACGATGCGGCGGACGTGGCCGGCTGCAGCAAGATTGCGGACGTCGAACGGGTTGCGGGACCACGAGACGTGGTACGCGGCGTCGAAGTCTTTGAGCACCTTGGGATCTGCGGGTGCTCCGTTCGCGAGCGCATCGACGCGCCAGCCGTTCGACCTCAAGCGGCGGGCGAACGGCCGTAGGAAGACCTCCAACGTGATCGGCACGGTCGTGACGAACAGTGCAGATGGCATGCGCCACCACGCCTCTCGGTTCTGTGGCCTCAGCAATCGTACCGCAAGCCGCAGCGCGTCGTGACGCCGGCCGAGCAGGCGGTCCCTGGTGTAGACTGTGTGCACCGCGATACGAGGAGGCGTGCGTGACCACCTACCGCATCTGCATGCTGCCCGGCGACGGCATCGGCCCGGAGATCGCCGCGGAGGCCGTCAAGGTGCTCGAAGCGATAGGGTCCCGCTTCGGCGTCAGCTTCGAAGTCACCGAGGCGCTGCTCGGCGGCGCCGCCATCGACGCGACCGGCACGGCGCTTCCAGACGAGACGCTCGTGGCAGCGAAAGCAGCCGACGCCGTGCTGCTCGCCGCCATCGGCGGCCCCAAGTGGGACACCACCGATCCCGAGAAGCCACGGCCCGAGCAGGGGCTGCTCGGCATCCGCAAGGCGCTCGGCCTGTATGCGAACCTGCGTCCGGTGCGCGTCTTCGACGCACTGAAAGGCGCGAGCACGCTCAAACCGGAAGCGCTCGAAGGCGTCGACATGCTCATCGTCCGGGAGCTCACCGGCGGGCTGTACTTCGGTCCGCGCGCGCGCGAGCGCGACGTCGAGGGTGCGGGCGCCCAAGGCGCGCTGGGCATGCGCGCGTACGACACCTGTGTGTATGCGGAGTTCGAGATCGAGCGCATCGCGCGGGTCGCGTTCGAGGCGGCCCGCACGCGGCGCGGCCGCGTCCACTCGGTCGACAAGGCGAACGTGCTCGAGTCGAGCCGCCTGTGGCGTGAGGTGGTCCACCGCGTGCACGAAGCCGAGTATCCCGACGTGGAGCTTGTCGACCAGCTCGTCGACAACACCGCGATGCAGCTCATCCGGTACCCGGCGCAGTTCGACGTCGTGCTCACCGAGAACATGTTCGGCGACATCCTCTCGGACGAGGCCTCGATGCTCACCGGCTCGCTCGGCATGCTGGCGAGCGCCTCTCTAGGCGACGGGGCCGCGCTGTACGAGCCGAGCCACGGCATCGCGCCGGACATCGCCGGCCAAGGGGTGGCGAATCCGCTCGCGATGCTGCTCTCGGTCGAGCTCATGCTGCGCCACTCGTTCGGCATGCACGAGGCGGCCGACGCGCTCGCCGCGGCCATCGAAGGCGTGCTCGCCGACGGCTGGCGCACCCGCGACATCGCGGATGCGACGACGTTACCGCAGCGCACCGTAGGAACGGCGGCCATGGGCGATCTGGTGGCGGAGCGCATCTGATGCGCAGCCCGCGTGCGGATCGGCGAAGCGTCGGACGGCTCGGCCTGGTGCTTGCGGTCGTGCTGATCGTCGACCTGGCAATCGCGGCATACCTGGTGTACCGGTCGCAGGCCCGTCCCGTGCCCCGCACCGAGGTCGAGCGCCGGCTTCTCGCTGCGCAGGAAGCGCTGAAGTCGGGGCGCGGCGACGACGACGATTGGGCCGCGTACGCTCTGGCGCTCGCGGACGCTGGTTCGATGCGGGAGGCGCTTCGGGCCGTCGACGAAGGGCTCTCTGCCTATGAGGACTCCCCAGCCCTGCTGCTTGCCTACGGGCGCATCCTCGCTCGGCAGGGCAGGGATGACGACGCGATCGCCGCGTTCCGCAGGCTCGAAGCGGCGGTGCAGGACAGGAGGGCCGACGCGCTCGCCAAGACTGGAGCGGAATCGAAGGCGTACGCCGCTGAGCTGACTGAGGCGAGCATCGAAGCGGCTCGTCTGGAACTCCAGGCGCGTTCCTGGGAGGAGGCCATCCGCTGGCTCGATATCGCGCTGAAGGAGAGTCCCGGGATGGCTGATGCGCTCGTCAAGCGGGCAGAGGCGTATGCGGCGCTGGGAGACGCAGACGCTGCGAGGCGAGATGCGGAAGCGGCTCTCAGGTTCGTGCCCGGATTCGCGCCGGCCCTCGACCTGTTGAGGTCGCTGGAGGCGACACGATGAGCGAGCAGGCGCGTACGGAGCAGGAGCTCGCGCGGTATCGCCGCGCGCTTGCCGCACTGACGGTCGTCGCGCTGGCGGTGCTCGTCGCGCTCGTGGTGCTGCTGATCCGGATGTGGCAGCCAAAGGGCCTGGACGTCCGCGCCACGAGGAGCGGCGGTCTGCGCTGGGTCCGTTCGATCTACGGATATGGCCCGTCGCGTGCCGAGCAACTGCAGTCGCCGACCGACGTGGCCGTCGGGCCCGACGGGACTGTGTGGGTGACCGATCCGGGGCGCGGCCGCGTGCTGGGCTTCTCGCGCAGCGGGGCGCTGCGGCGCATCATCGGCTCGGTACCGGCGACGGGGCACGCGCGCGTGCTCGTCAGGCCTGAAGGGGTGGGGGCTGCGGCGGACGGTTCCGTGTACGTCGCGGACTACGGCCGGGGGATCGTCCTTCGGTTCGACCGTTCGAACCGCGTGACCGGCGAATGGCGGGTTCCTGCACCGATGGACGTCGCCTTTCACGAGGGCCGCATCGCCGTGTCCTCGTTGTACGGCGTGGCGATCATAGAGCGGGACGGATCCGTGAAGACGTGGGGCAAGCGAGGACGTGGGGCGTACGACTTCGATGTCGCGCATGGCATCGCGTTCGGTCCCGACGGTTCGGTCTTCGTGGCCGACACGCAGAACGGTCGCGTGAAGGCGTACGCGGCGGACGGCACGCTGCGGTGGATCGCCACGGGTGTGGGCTCGAAGGCGGCCACCGCATCGGCAGTCGCGACTGTGGCCGCGGGCTCGTTCGAGATCGCGAGCGGCATGGCGGTAGATGCTTCGGGCCGCGTCATGTTCTGCGACCCGTTCGAATCTGTGCTCGTGGTGCTGGACGGGAGGACTGGGCGTGAGCTGGCCAAGCACGGCGAGCTGGGCGCTAGGGACGGCGAGCTCCAGTACCCGAGCGGCATCGCGTACGACGCGGGACAGGACCGTGTCGTTGTTGCGGACACGCGCAACGGCCGCGTGCAGGTGTTCGAGGTCCCTGGAAGCGCGCCAGCGCCTCGTGCGTTGGCGCGGCGGTCGATGCGCTTTGCGCCTCTTCTCGCGGTCCTGGCCGCGTTCATGGTGTTCGTTCTGTGGGCTTGGCGCAGGCGCCACAGGGGTGCGTCGAGCGACATGCAAGGCGCTGCTGAGGATATCCGAAATGAAGATTCGTGTTGACGCATGAATCCGAGCAAATACAATGCGTGGTGAGGCGTCGCTGTTGTGGGGGTGCATGAGATGGGGCGTTGGAAGGTCGTACGAGTCCTGGCGGCTTTCGTTGTCGGCGTCGGCTTCGTCTGGGCAGCAACGGCGTACGCATCCCCTGACACCTACATCGAGTGGACCGCCCAAGGCGCGAACGCCGGCACGGCCGACACGCCCCACCTGGACTACCGCACCACCACGCGCAAGTGCGCCGTGTGCCACGCCGTCCACTTCGCCGGGTGGTACCAGACCGACGACGGCACGCCAGACGGCAGCATGACCACCGGCGTGGCGGTGCCCGGCTCGCCCTCGGAGCTGCTGCTGCGCGGCTCGGTCGCCGACTCGTGCACCTACTGCCACATCGAGACGGCGATCGGCGGGATCGTCCTGTACGGCGGTGACAAGGACCTGTACCTGAACGAGGACGACCACGGGCACCAGGCCGCAGGCGGCGCCACCTGCACGCGCTGCCACGCCGTGCACGGAAGCGGCGTGTTCAAGTTCGCAGGCGGGACCTTCTCGTATTTCGGCTTCCGCGTCGAGAAGAGCCTGAAGGCCTCCGCCATCAGGAGCGACGTCGCCTCAGACTTCGCCGGCGGGGACGTGCAGCGGCTCATCGAGGCCACCGCCACGCTCACCACCCCGAACGGAGACCGGTGGGAGCAAGGGCCCTACGTCGTGATCGCCTTCTGCACCCAGTGCCACCCCATGTGGGCGATGAACTCGGAGGACACCGTGGTGTCGGTGGAGGGCAGCACGACGACCTTCCTCAAGACGCATCCCATCAGGAGCAGAGAGAACGAGGTCTACGGCTCACCCCCGTACCCCTTCTCTGCGCAGGGAGCATCATCTGGAGTCACACAAGTTGCTGGATATGAGGTGGGCGACTGCGTGTGGTGGTGCCACACCTTCAACAGCTCCATGGCGGACCTCGGTCCCGGCGTGCACCTCGACAACTTCCCCCACTACAACTCCCGTTCGAAGAAGTTCGTCTACGCCGACACCTACGACGTTCCCGATCCCTCGGTGGACGGCATGTGCCTGCAGAGCGGATGCCACCGCTGGAGCGATGGCAGCGCTACCCGCGGCGTGGGCATCGACTTCTGACTCTGCTCGACGGCCTCTCGTCTGACGCGATCGCCTCTCTATCAGAGGTTCGCGTGTGGCCTGATACGCGCTACTATTACCATTCACACCGCTGTATGCCGGCGAGTCGGAAGGGGAGCGCGATGGCCAGCCTGCCGAGGGTCGACTTCATCTGGATGGACGGCGAGCTCGTCGAGTGGGAGAAGGCCACGGTACACGTGCTCACGCACGCGCTCCACTACGGCTCAGGGGTCTTCGAAGGCATCCGCTGCTACGCAACCGCCGACGGCCCGGCAGTCTTCCGTCTCCGCGATCACATGGAGCGGTTCGAGCGCTCCGCGAAGATGCTCATGATGGACCTTGGCATGAGCGTCGACGAGCTGTGCGACGCCGTGAAGGAGACCGTACGCGCGAACAACCTGCCCGAGTGCTACATCAGACCGCTCGCGTTCCGTGGGTACGGTGTCATGGGGCTCGACCCGATTCCGGCGCCGGTGCAGATCGCCATAGCTGCGTGGCCGTGGGAGACCTACATGGGCGAAGAAGCGCTCACCCGCGGAGTGGACGTGGGAATCTCCTCGTGGCGCCAACGCGGAATCAACTCCCTTCCGCCAGCGATCAAGGCCACCGGGAACTACCTCAACTCGTCGCTCGCTCGGGTGGAGGCCAATCGGCACGGGTACAACGAGGCGATCCTCCTGAACGAGGAGGGCAAGGTGTGCGAGGGCACCGGCGAGAACATCTTCGTGGTCCGTGACGGCGTCATATCCACGCCGCCGGTGTCTGACGGCATCCTGGAGGGCATCACCCGCGACTCGATCATGGTCATCGCAGACGACCTCGGCTATCCGGTGATCGAGGAGTCCCTCGTCCGGACGGATCTGTATGCGGCCGACGAGGTCTTCATGACGGGCACGGCCGCGGAGGTCGTGCCGGTGCGCTCGGTCGACGGGCGCGTCATCGGAGACGCCGGCCCGGTCACGCTCGAGCTGCAAAGGACGTTCTTCCGCGTGGTGCGAGGCGAGGAGCCCGCGTACGAGGAGTGGCTGGAGCGCGTCTAGTGGTCGTGCTGTACGACACCACCCTGCGTGATGGCACGCAGCGCGAGGGCATGTCTCTCTCTGTCGAGGACAAGCTCCGTATCGCGCAGCGCCTCGACGACCTCGGGATCCGCTACATCGAGGGCGGGTTCCCTGGGTCGAACCCGAAAGATATGGAGTTCTTCGAGCGGGTCCGAGGGCTGTCGCTTGCCAACGCCACCATCGTCGCTTTCGGAGCGACCTGCCGCAGGGACCTCGCGCCGGAGCGCGACGCCGGGCTGCAGGCGCTCCTCGACACCGGCTGCGAGGCGCTGTGCATCTTCGGCAAGGCGTGGGACCTGCACGTCACCGAGACGCTTCAAGCCACGCTGGAGGAGAACCTGCGCATGGTCCGCGAGAGCGTGGCGTTCCTGAAGTCGCACGGCAAGACGGTGTTCTTCGACGCAGAGCACTTTTTCGACGGATACCTGCACAACGCGGGCTACGCGATCGAGGTCTGCCGTGCAGCGGCGGAGGCGGGTGCCGACGCCGTGGTGCTCTGCGACACGAACGGCGGGACGCTGCCGCAATCGGTGCATCGCATCGTGCTCACGATGACTGGCGAGATCGACGCGCCTCTGGGCATCCATGCCCACAACGACGGCGGCTGCGCGGTGGCCAACTCGCTGCTCGCGGTCGACGCGGGATGCGTCCAGGTGCAAGGGACGATGAACGGGTACGGCGAGCGGGCGGGCAACGCGGACCTCACGGCGATCATCCCGGCGCTGAAGCTCAAGATGGGGCTTGACTGCGTGACGGACGACCAGCTGCGGCTGCTTACCGAGGTCTCGCACTTCGTGGCGGAGACGGCCAACATCTCTCCGAACCCGCACCAGCCGTACGTGGGTGCGAGCGCGTTCGCACACAAGGGCGGCGTGCACGCGAGCGCCGCCGCGCGTCTTCCTGAGGCGTACGAGCACGTCGATCCGGCGCTCGTCGGCAACATGGCGCGCGTGGTGGTGAGCGAGCTTGCAGGCCGCGCGTCGCTCGTGCTCAAGGCCCACGAGATGGGCATCACCCTGGACGTCGACGATCCTGCCACGAGCAGCATGCTCGACGAGATCAAGCGGCTCGAGCACCGTGGCTACACCTTCGAGGCGGCAGACGCGTCGCTCGAGATCATGCTGCGCAAGGCGCTCGGCACCTACGAGCCGTTCTTCAGGCTCGAGTCGTTCAGGGTCATCATGGAGAAGCGCGAGGACGGCCGCGTGATGACCGAGGCCACCATCAAGGTCCACGTAGGCGGGCATCGCTTCATCGCCACTGCGGAGGGCAACGGGCCTGTCAACGCGCTCGACAAGGCGCTGCGGATCGCCATCGGCCGCTTCTACCCGGCGCTGGACGCGATCGAGCTGACCGACTTCAAGGTCCGAGTGCTCGACGAGAAGAAGGGGACGGCCGCGGTCACACGCGTGCTGATCGAGTCGAGCGACGGCGAGAAGAGCTGGGGCACCGTCGGCGTCTCCGAGAACATCATCGAGGCGTCGTGGGAGGCGCTCGTCGACTCCGTGGAGTACGGTCTCATGCACCCAAGGCAGGAAAACGAGCACTCTGAGCGAAACTGAAACGCACGGGGGCCGCACGTTGACCTGCGAACGGGGTGGGCCATGAGGGTCGTTCGCGTGTTCCACGACGAGGACGTCCGGTACGGGCTGGCAGACGAGGGGAGCATCACGCTCATCTCGGACGAGCCGTTTGCCGCGTGGGAACCCGAAGGCGTCGTCCCCCTGCCGCAGGCCCAGCTGCTCCCTCCCGTGATCCCCACAAAGGTCGTGTGCGTCGGCGTGAACTACCGCGAGCACGCGCGTGAGATGGGACACGCCATCCCGGACGAGCCGGTCATCTTCCTCAAGCCTCCGACCGCCGTCATCGGCCCTCACGGGCAGATCCGCATCCCAGAGGGGCTGGACGCGGTCGACTACGAGGCTGAGCTGGCCGCCGTCATCGGCCGGCGGACCCACCGCGTCTCGCCGCCCGAAGCGCGCCGCAGCATACTCGGCTTCACCTGCGCGAACGACGTCACCGCGCGCCCTCTCCAGCGCAAGGACGGTCAGTGGACGCGTGCGAAGGGTTTCGACACGTTCTGCCCGCTCGGGCCGTGGATCGAGACGGACGTGGACCCGAGAGACGTGCTCGTCGAGTCGTACGTCAACGGCGAGCTCAGGCAGCGCTCGCGCACGAGCGACATGCTGTTCGACGTGTTCACTCTCGTCAGCTTCATCAGCCACGTGATGACGCTGCTGCCTGGCGACGTCATCCTCACTGGGACTCCGTCTGGCGTCGGTCCGATGCGATCAGGCGACGTGGTCGAGGTGCGGATCGAGGGCATCGGAAGCCTCGTGAACCACGTGGTGTGAGCGGTCGGTCATCAGGCCGACGCACCGCCCGTCCGTCCGTCGGGGTGCGGCGTCCGCTCGCCACACCCGGGCCCATCATGTGGGTGGGTGGTGGTAGCATACACCCGTCATCTTGTGGCTGAACCCGCTTCCGAGGAGCCGTGCGATGCCTGCAGATCCGCTGCGAACGCCTGACGTCGAGTCACTGCTCGAAGCCTTCGCGGGGCTAGCCAGCCGAGACGACGTGTACGCATTCTTGCTGGACGTGTGCACGACCCGCGAGATACACGACATGGCGCAGCGCCTCGCCGTCGCACGCATGCTCGCAGCGGGCGTCCACTATCCGGAGATCCAGCGATCCACGGGGGCGTCCCCGACGACGATCAGCCGGGTGAGCCGGTGCGTGAACTATGGGGCAGGCGGTTATCGCACCGTGATCGAGCGTCTTGGGACCATCGACGGGAGAGGGGGCGACCGGTGACGCAGCGCTTCGTGCACCTGCACACCCACTCCGAGTACTCGGTGCTCGACGGGCATGCGAAGATCGCTCGCCTGCTCGACAGGGCGGCAGAGCTGGGCCAGGATGCGCTCGCGCTCACCGACCACGGCGTGATGTTCGGCGCCGTCGAGTTCTACAGGCAGGCGGTCCGCGGAGACGACAAGACCGGTCGGCCGCCCATCAAGCCGATCATCGGCTGCGAGGTGTACTTCACGCCGCACGGGCGGACGAAGCGGGATGGCAAGCCCGAGCTGTACCACCTGCTCTTGTTGGCGGAGGACAACACGGGCTACAAGAACCTGATGGCCTTGGTGTCGGAGTCGTGGACGAGCGGCTTCTACTACAAGCCTCAGGTCGACATCGAGCTGCTCGAGACGTTCAGCGAAGGGCTCATCGCGACCTCCGCGTGCATGAGCGGCATCATCCCGAAGCATCTCGAACGCGGGGATGAGGAGACGGCGCGGAGGTGGGCCGAGCGGTACGCAGGCATCTTCGGGGAGGGGCGCTTCTTCCTGGAAGTGCAGCACCAGGGCATCACCGCTGACAACGGAGTGACGCAAGCGGAGATCAACCGCGCCCTCGCCGACCTCGGGCGCGAGGTCGGAATCCCGCTCGTCGCGACGAACGACATCCACTACGTGGAGGCAGACGAAGCGAAGATCCAGGACATCCTGGTGTGCATACAGACCGGCCGCGTGCTCGACGAGGAGGACAGGCTGCGCTTCTCCTCCGACCAGTTCTACATGAAGTCGGTCGACGAGATGGCGCAGGCGTTGCCCGAACACCCGGAGGCGCTTGCGATGACGGCGGAGATCGCCGAGCGGTGCAACGTGGAACTCGAGTTCGGGAAGATCATCCTGCCCGTGTTCGACGTGCCCGGAGGCAAGACCGAAGACGAGCACTTGCGAGAGGAGTGCCTGGCGGGTCTCGCGCGTCGCTACGGGGAGCCGGTGCCCTCCGAGGCGCTCGAGCGCCTTGAGAACGAGCTTGCCGTCATCACCTCCAAAGGGCTTTCTGCGTACTTCCTCATCGTCGCCGACTTCGTGCAGTGGGCGAAGCGCAATGGCATCGGTGTGGGTCCGGGCCGTGGAAGCGCCGCGGGTTCGATCATCGCGTATGCGCTTGGCATCACCAACCTCGACCCGATCGCCCACGGGCTGATCTTCGAGCGCTTCTTGAACCCTGAGCGCACCGAGATGCCTGACATCGACGTCGACTTCGACGACGAGCGGCGAGCCGAGGTCATCGACTACGTCAGCAAGAAGTACGGCGAGCATCGGGTGGCCCAGGTGGTGACCTACAACACCATGAAGGCGCGGCAGGCCATCAGGGATGCGGCGCGCGTGCTCGGCTACCCGTATGCGGTCGGCGACCGCATCTCCAAGCTGGTGCCCGAAGGCCAGGACGCCACCATCGCTGACGCCCTCGAGACGAATCCGGACTTGCGCGAGGAGTACGAGGCTGGCGGTGACACGAAGGCGATCATCGACGCCGCGCGGGCGCTCGAGGGCAACGTGCGTGGCGAAGGCGTGCATCCTGCCGCCGTCGTCATCTGCCGCGATCCGCTGCACGAGCATGCCCCGGTGAAGCTCGACACCAAGGGCGGGTCGGTCATCACGCAGTACGAAGGGACTGTGATCGCCGACCTGGGGTTGCTCAAGATGGACTTCCTGGGGCTGCGGACGCTCACAGTCATCGCCAAGGCGGTGCGTGCGATCGAGGAGAACCACGGGGTCCGCATCGACATCGACGCCATCCCGCTCGACGATCCCGAGACCTTCGCGATGCTCAAGCGCGGCGACGTGGACGGCGTCTTCCAACTGGGCGAGTCTTCTGGCATGCGCCAGCTCGTCAAGGACCTCCAACCGGAGTCGTTCGCCGAGATCGTCGCGTGCTTGGCGCTGTACCGACCGGGGCCGTTGCAGTCAGGGATGGTGCGCGACTTCGTGAACCGCAAGCACGGACGCGCACCCGTCGAGTACTACGACGAGCGCATCAAGCACATCCTTGAGGAGACCTACGGCACGATGGTCTACCAGGAGCAGGTGATGCGCATCTCGATGGAGATGGCAGGCTTCTCCGCGGCCAAGGCAGACAAGCTCCGGAAGGCCATGGGCAAGAAGATCCCGGAGGAGATGGCCAAGTGGCGTTCCGACTTCGTCGAGGGCGCCGTCGCTAGTGGCTACGATCGCAAACTCGCGGAGCGGGTCTACGACGACATCGAGAAGTTCGCCGGCTACGGCTTCAACAAGAGCCACTCCGCCGCCTACGGGCTTCTCGCGTACCAGACGGCGTACCTCAAGGCGCACTACCCCCTCGAGTTCATGGCCGCTCAGCTGACGAGCTACAACGGGAGGACCGAGCAGATCGTCCGGTACATCGCTGCGTGCAACGCGGCCGGCATCACGGTCTTGCCGCCGGACGTGAACTCCTCAGGCGAGGACTTCACTGCGACGGGCGGCGCGATCAGGTTCGGGCTTGCGGGCATCCGCGGCGTCGGCGGACCCGTCGTCGAGGCGATCGTGGCCGCTCGGAGAGAGGGCGGGCCGTTCACCTCCCTGCACGACTTCCTGGCGCGCGTGGACGCGAAGAGCCTCAACAAGAAGACCCTGGAGGCGCTTATCAAGGCCGGGGCGTTCGACTCGACCGGCTACACGCGCAAGCAGCTGATGGAGCTGATGGACCACGCGATGGATCTCGCCGTCAAGCGGCAGCGGGATCGTGAGAGCGGGCAGGTCTCGATGTTCGACCTCTTCGAGCCCGAAGAGCATGGGCTCGGCGAAGAGGCGCCGCCGCCTGATGGCGTCGAGTGGGACAAGGCGACGAAGCTGGCCTTCGAGAAGGAGATGCTCGGCATCTACGTCTCCGACCATCCGCTCTCGGACAAGCGTGAGCTCATCGAGTCGGCGCGGACGCACTCGCTCGGCGAAGCGGACGAGCTGCACGACGGCGTCGTGGGCTGGTTCGCAGGGGTGGTGCGCGACGTCGAACGCATTGCGACGAAGGCCGGCAAGCTGATGTGCTCGTTCGTGCTCGAGGACCTGGAGGGCTCCTGCGAGGCGCTCCTGTTCCCGCAGGCATACGAGCGTTACCGCGATGCCGTGGCAGAAGACGCCGTGGTGCGGGTCCGTGCGAAGGTGGAAGACTCGGACAGAGGGCGACGTCTGCTCGTCCAGGAGGTGCACGCGTTGGCCGAGGACGGCACCTTCTCGAGGCCGCCGAGGACGCTGCACGTGCGCGCTTCTGTGGCGGTTCTGGGCAACGGAGCCTACGAGCGCTTCCGCGAGATCCTGCGCCACTATCCGGGTAGGGACCGCGTGGTGGTCGAACTCCAGTACCCGGACCGGGTCAAGCGGATGCGCCTCGGCGACGAGTGCGCAGTGGATGCCTCCTCGGCAGGTCTGCACGCCGAGCTGAAGGAGCTGCTCGGGTCGGATGCCGTGTGGGACGAGTAGCCTGTTGCTATAGCACTCTATAGTGCTATAGTGACACTATCCCGCCACCGAGCCGGGCACCCACGAGGAAGGGGCGGTCGTGCGACCTGCTACACCACGCGGTTTCAGAGACGTGCTGTTGGACGAGGCGGCTGAGCGAGAGGACATCGTGCGCTCGCTCATCCGGGTATTCGACGCCTGGGGCTACGCGCCGGTCGAGACGCCGGTCGTCGAGACGTACGAGACGATTGCGGCAGCGGGGACGCATGGCGGCGAGGCTGAGCCGTTCAGGCTGCTCGACGCAGACGGCGAGCTGCTGGCGCTCAGGCCCGACATGACGCTTCCGATCGCGCGTGTTGCCGCGACGAGGCTGGCCGATGAGCCCGGTCCGGTGCGGGTGCGTTACGTCGCGCCCGTCTTCCGCGAGCATGCGTCGTTCCGCGGACAGGCACGCCAATTCACGCAGGTCGGCGTCGAGCTCGTCGGCGCATCCGGGCCGGCCGCTGACGCCGAGATCGTCGCGGTGGCCGCCGAGGCGCTGCGTGCCGCTGGGCTCCAGACGTTCACCATCGCCATGGGGAGCGTCGAGGTTCTAGGCGAGCTTGTCGCCGCCGCGAAGATGCCTGAGCGGTGGCAGACGGCTGTGCTGCGTGCGGCCCACGTGCGCAACCTGCCGGAGGTCCAGCGCTTGGCGCAGGAGCCAGGCGTCCCGGAAAGTGTCTCCTGTGCGCTCATGACCGTGCTTCGCACCCGTGGCGGCGCCGAGGCGATAGATGCGTGCAGAACGGCGCTGTCGGAGTGCGGCCGCCCGCGTGCGCTCGACGCGCTGCGCGAGACGTTCGGCATCTTGGAAGACCTCGGGTACGCGCGGGAGGTCGTCGTCGACTTCGCCACGGTCCGTGCGTTCGGCTACTACACGGGTATCGTGATGCAGATGTATGCGCCCGGCCTCGGCCTGCCGGTCGGGGGCGGCGGCCGCTACGACCGGCTGCTCGCGGCCTTCGACCGTCCAGCCCCGGCCGCCGGGTTCGCCATCGGCCTCGAGCGTCTCGCCATCGCGCTGGCCGAGGCGGGTGGGACGCCGAGACCCCGGCGTCTGGATGCTCTCGTCGGCGGTACCGATCCCGCCGGGTGCTTCCGTGCCGCAGCCGAGCTGCGCGCGGCGGGGTGGCGGGCACGCCTTGCATGCGGCCTTACCGGGCTCGATCTGGTGCGGGAGGCCGAGCGGGCCAAGGCCTTCGAGGCCATCGAAGAGGCCGGCGGGGTCCTGTACCGGCTCGATCGCGCGGGCGGGCGCGCCGACCGCATCTTGTCTTCAGCACCCCCGCCGGGCTCGGGTGAGAGAGAGGGGCAGCCGTGATGGTGCGCTCGCCGGGACCAGGTGCCGCGCTGCGTGTCGCCGTGCCGAAAGGGGCGCTCTACGACGACAGCGTGGCGGCGCTTGCACGCGCCGGCATCGACGCGGCCGCCCTCCGCGAGCCGGGCAGGTCGCTTGTGGTCAGGTGCGGCGACGTCGAGTTCGTGATCGCGAAACCTACCGACGTGCCGATTTACGTCGCGTATGGAGCCGTCGATGCGGCGATTGCAGGACGAGACGTCCTCGAAGAGGCCGGCCTCGAGGTCGTGGAGCTCGTCGATCTCGGCTTCGGTGCGTGCCGGTTCGTCGTCGCCGAGCCCGTCGGCGCGCTGCGGAGCGCCGAGGAGATGTACAGGCACCTTGGGCAGATCCGCGTCGCGACGAAGTATCCGCGGATCACGGAGCGGCACTTCGCGGAGCGGGGGCTGCAGGTGGAGATCATCAAACTCGCAGGCAACATCGAGATCGCCCCGCTCATCGGCATCGCTGACTGGATCGTGGACATCACGGCGACCGGCACGACGCTTCGCGAGAACGACTTGCGCGTGGTAGAAGAGGTGATGGAATCGACGGCGCGGTTCGTCGCCAACCCTGCGAGCCTGGCGACGAAGACGGCGCGCATCACCGAGATGGCCGAGCGGCTGGCAGCCGCGACACGTGGCGAGAAAGGGGCGTGAGCCGTGCTTCGTCGAGTGGTCATCGAGCGTGGCAGAAGGCTTCCGGCAGAAGACCTGCGTCCGGCAGGGACCGGCATCGATGGCGAGGTCATCGGTGTCGCGCAGCGGATCATCGACGAGGTCCGCACCCGGGGCGACGAGGCCGTCCGCGAGTTCACCGAGCAGCTCGATCACGTGGTTCTGGGCGACTTCCGCGTGAGCGAAGCCGAGATCGAGCAGGCGCTGGCCTCAGTGGACGAGCGATTCCGGCGTGCGATCTCCGAGGCCGCCTGGGCGATCGAGGACTTCCACCGCCGCCAGGTGCAGCAGTCGTGGTTCACGACCGGCGAGAACGGGGTGCTGCTCGGGCAGCTCGTCACGCCGATACGGCGCGTGGGCATCTACGTCCCGGGCGGTCGGGCGCGCTACCCATCGAGCGTGCTCATGAACGCGATTCCCGCGGTCGTCGCCGGCGTCGAGGAGATCGCGATGGTCGTCCCGCCGGCTCCGGACGGCACCGTCGACCCGCATACCCTGGCCGCGGCCGCCGAAGCCGGTGTCACGGAGATCTACAAGGTTGGCGGCGCTCAGGCGATCGCCGCACTCGCGTACGGCACAGAGAGCATCCCTCGGGTGGACAAGATCACGGGCCCCGGCAATGCGTACGTCACTGCCGCCAAGAAGCTCGTGATGGGCGAGGTCGGCATCGACATGCTTGCCGGACCGAGCGAGGTGCTCATCGTCGCCGACGAGACCGCCGAACCCCTGCTCGTCGCGATCGACCTCATGGCCCAAGCAGAGCATGATCCGCGGGCCGCTACCTTCCTCGTCACGACGGATCCGGAGATGCCGGACGCTGTGGAGCAGGCGATCCGCGAGCTGCTCGAAGACTCGCCGCGGGCCGACGTGATCGTGCGAGCGCTCGAGGACAACGGCGTCGCGGTCCTGTGCCCGGACATCGACGTGGCGCTCGACGTCGCGAACGAGATCGCTCCAGAGCACCTCGAGCTTCAGGTCGAAGCTCCATTCGAGCTGCTTGGACGCGTCTGCAACGCCGGCGCCGTGTTCCTCGGCCCGTGGACGCCGGAGAGCGTCGGCGACTACGTGGCCGGACCCAACCACGTGCTCCCCACCGGCGGCACGGCCCGCTTCTCGAGCCCCTTGTCCGTCGACGACTTCGTGAAGAAGACGTCTGTCATCTCCTACACGCTGGAGGGGCTGTACGCAGACGGGGGAGCCGTCATGGAGATCGCGTCGGCGGAAGGATTGGCCGCGCATGCGGGCGCCGTCGGGCTGAGGCTGGCGCTGGCCGAGCACTACTTCGAGGAAGAGGCGGACGTCGACGAGGAGGATGCGTGATGGATCACGTCCGTCCTCCGAGGGAAGCGCTGGCAGCGCTCCGGCCGTACGATGCGAAACACCTCGAGGCCGAAGTGATGCTCGCGAGCAACGAGAACCCGCTCAATCTTCCAGGCGAGATGCTGGATCGCCTTTCTGCGCTTGCGGCCGAGATCCCGTACAACCGCTATCCGGATCCGATGGCCACCCGTCTGCGCGAGGATATCGCGCAGGCCAACGGCCTCGACGTCGGCAACGTGCTGATCGGCAACGGCGGCGACGAGCTGATCTTCGACCTGGTGCTGGCGTGGGGCGGACCCGGCAGGGTGGTGCTCGACTTCCCTCCGACGTTCGTCATGTACTCGATCGACGCTCAAGCCACCGGGAGCACGCTCGAGAGCATGCCGCGGCGTGCCGACTTCTCGATCGACGGCGATGCGCTGCTTGAGCGGCTCGAGCGAGGCGGCGTCGACCTCGTGTTCATCGCGAATCCCAACAACCCGACAGGCACCCTCGTCCCCGAGACGTTGCTCATCGACGTGCTGAACGCGACTGACGCGCTCGTCGTGGTCGACGAGGCGTACTTCGAGTTCTCGCGCCACACCATGCGCCCGCACATGTCCCGGCATCGCAACCTCGCGATCCTGCGCACCTTCTCGAAGGCGTTCTCGCTGGCGGCGCTGCGCGCGGGGTACCTGCTGGCACACGAGGAGGTCATCTCGGAGCTGACGAAGGTGCGCCAGCCGTACTCGGTCAACCGGTTCACGCAGGCCGCCGCCCGTCTGGTGTTCCGAGAGCGGCCGGTGTTCGAGGCGGCTATCAGCCAACTGCTGCGAAACCGCGACGTGCTCATCCACGGGCTGAGCGAGATCCCGGGCGTGGAGGTCTTCCCATCCGAAGCCAACTTCGTGCTGTTCCGTGTCGAGCACGCATCTGCGGTGTGGCGCGACCTTCTGAAGGAGCACTCGGTGCTCGTGCGCGACTTCTCCCGCACACCAGGGCTGGAGGACTGCCTGCGCGTGAGCGTCGGCACCGAGCACGAGATGGGGCGGTTCCTCCAGGCGATGGACGAGATCATGTCGCGTCGCCGAGCGTCGGCTCACTTCGGTGTGGCCGCGCCGGCTGCGCGGCACGGCAAAGGGGAGTGAGCATGGGCCGCGAAGCGATCGTCGAGCGCTCGACGAAGGAGACCTCTGTCCGCGTCAGGCTTGACCTTGACGGCACGGGCATCACCGACGTGGCCACAGGCGTGCCGTTCTTCGACCACATGCTGGAGGCGCTCGGCCGCCACGGTCTGCTCGACCTCGAGGTCGCAGCGGCGGGTGACCTAGCGGTCGATGCTCACCACACGGTCGAGGACGTCGGCATCGTCATGGGGCAGGCGCTCGACCGTGCGCTCGGCGACCGGGCCGGCATCAGGAGGTTCGGGTCTGCCGCGGTGCCCATGGACGAAGCCCTCGTGCTCGCCGCGGTCGACATCTCGGGGCGTGGCCAGGTGCACTACGCTGTCGATCTCCCCATCGAGGTCATCGGCACCTTCGATACGACGCTCGCGAAGGAGTTCCTCGTGGCGCTCGCAACCAACGCAGGGTTGACCCTGCACGTGAGGTCTCTTGCCGGAGACAACGCTCACCACATCGTGGAGGCCGCGTTCAAGGCGGTCGCGCGGGCGCTGCGAGAGGCGGTGGAACGGGACCCTCGTGTCGAGGGCATCCCCAGCACCAAAGGCTCGCTCGGGCCCCAAGGAGCGTGACAGGCGTGATCGCCATTGTCGACTACGGCATGGGCAATCTGCGGAGCGTGCAGAAGGGGTTCGAGCACGCGGGTGTCGCAGACGCGGTCGTGACCTCCGACCCGGATCTGGTACGTCGTGCGGACGCAGTGGTGCTGCCCGGCGTGGGCGCGTTCCGTGACGCGGCCGCGAACCTGCGCGCCTCGGGCATGTGGGACCTCGTCCTCGAGCGCACGGCAGCGGGCGTGCCGTTGCTCGGCATCTGCCTCGGCATGCAGCTGCTCATGGACACGAGCTACGAGGATGGCGAATGGGAGGGGCTCGGGCTGGTCGCAGGCACCTGCGAGCGGCTGCCGGCGGGCGTGAAGGTCCCTCACATCGGGTGGAACACGGTCGAACAGCCCCGTCCGAGCCGTCTGTTCGCAGGGATTCCCGACGGCGCCGCGTTCTACTTCGTGCACTCCTATCGCGTGGTGCCTCAGGATGAGTCGTGTATCATCGGGCGTGCCGAGCACGGCGTGGCGTTTGCGGCTGCGCTGGAGTCGGGGACGGTCTTCGGCGTCCAGTTCCATCCCGAGAAGTCTTCCGAGATGGGGCTCAGAGTGCTGGCGAACTTCGGGGCGATCGCAAGGGGCTGACACACGTGATCATCTTCCCGGCAATCGACATCCTTGATGGCAAGGTCGTGCGGCTCAGACAAGGCCGGCTCGATGCCGTCACCGTGTACAACGACGACCCGGTCGACCAGGCGAAGCGCTGGATCGACGAGGGGGTCGAGTGGCTGCACGTCGTCGACTTGGATGGCGCGGTGCTTGGAGAACCGGCCAACCTGGGCATCGTCGAGCGCATCGCCGCTCTCGGAGTGCCCGTGCAGCTCGGCGGAGGGCTCCGCTCGATGGAGGTCCTGGAGCGTGTGGCTGAGGCCGGCGTCAGGCGCATGGTGCTGGGCACGACGCTCGTCACGAGGCCCGCATTCGTCGCCGAGGCGTGCGAGAGGTTCGGCTCCGCGATCGTGGCGGGCATCGATGCTCGTGACGGAAGGGTAGCCATCCAGGGATGGCGAGAGGGCACCGAATACGGCGTGCTGGAGCTCATCAAAGATCTCGAGCTCCTCGGGGTGACGCGGCTTGCCTACACCGATATCTCGAAGGACGGCATGCAGACGGGCGTGAACTACGGCGCGTACCGCGCGCTCGTCGGCCAGACGCTCCTGCCGATCACCGCGTCAGGCGGGGTCTCATCCATCGACGACATCAAAGACCTCTACGCGCTCGGTCCGCAGTTGGAAGGCGTCATCATCGGACGGGCGCTCTACGAGGGGTCTTTGTCGTTGGCGGATGCCGTGCGCGCCGGGTACGGGAGGGAGTGAAGCGGTGCTGATGCGCCGCGTCATCCCGTGCCTCGACGTGCACGCTGGGCGTGTCGTCAAAGGCGTTCGGTTCGTCGATCTCCGAGATGCCGGAGACCCCGTCGAGCTCGCCGCAGCGTACGACCGCGAGGGTGCAGACGAGGTGGTCTTCCTCGACATCACTGCGACCCACGAGGAGCGTCCGGTGATGCTCGACGTCGCCAGACGTGCTGCCGAGGAGGTGTTCATCCCGTACACGGTCGGGGGCGGCATGCGCAGCGCCGACGACATCCGAGCGATGCTCGCGGCGGGCAGCGACAAGATCTCCGTCAACAGCGCCGCGGTGGCCGACCCCGCCCTCATCACGCACGCTGCGCGCATCTTCGGATCGCAGTGCATCGTCGTGGCCATCGACGCGCGGAGGGTCCCAGGCTCAACGCCTGCACGGTGGGAGGTGTTCGTGGCTGGAGGTCGCAAGAACACCGGCCTTGACGCCGTGGCGTGGGCGGCAGAGGCGGTTCGGCGCGGGGCAGGCGAGATCCTGCTTACCAGCATGGACCGTGACGGCACCAAGGATGGCTACGACATCGATCTGACGCGTGCGGTGACTCGCACCGTCGACGTCCCAGTCATCGCGTCGGGTGGTGCTGGCGAGCTCGACCACTTCGCTGAGGTGGTCGTCGAGGCGGACGCCGATGCGGTGCTCGCGGCCAGCGTCTTCCACTTCGGTGAGTTCACGGTCCGGCAGGTGAAAGAGGCGATGGCGGCCCACGGCATCCCGGTGCGGCTGTAGGTGGCGCGCATGAGGCCGATGCGCAGACAGGACCACAGGATGCCGCCCGACGAGGCCGAGGCGCTTCTGCGCCGCGCGAGAGTGGTGCGGCTTGGCCTTGCAGATGACGAGGGTCCGTACGTCGTGCCGCTCAACTTCGGGTTCGCGGACGGGAGGATCTACGTCCACGGCCCGCGCGAGGGCAGGCGGTTGGAGGCGATCGCGCGCGATCCTCGCGTGTGCTTCGAGGTTGATGAGTGCGAGATCGTGCCGGCCGACGAGCCGTGCGGGTACACGGCGCGGTTTGCGAGCGTGATCGGATACGGGCGTGCCCGGCTCCTGGCGACGGACGAGGAGAAGCGCGCGGGTCTCGCGGTGCTGATGCGGCACTACGGCGGGCCCGAGGATGGCTTCGAGCAGGCAGTGCTCGAAAAGACGGCCGTGGTCGAGATCGAGATCGAGTCGATGAGCGGCAAGCGGCACGACGTGCCTGTCAGGGAGGGAGGCCGGTGAGATGGACCTCGATGCGCTGAGATTCGACGAGAAGGGTCTCATCCCGGCAGTCGTCCAGCAGCACGACACCGGCGAGGTGCTTATGGTCGCGTGGATGGACGCAGAAGCGCTGCGTCGGACGATCGCCACCGGGACGACGTGGTTCTGGAGCCGCTCCCGGCAACAGCACTGGAACAAGGGGGAGACTTCCGGCAACGTGCAGCGGGTCAAGGAGATCAGGTACGACTGCGACGCGGACACGCTGCTCGTGCTCGTCGATCAGGTGGGCGTCGCATGCCATACGGGCGAGCGCTCGTGCTTCTTCCGGACGCTGGCGACGCTTCCGGGAGCCGAGCCTGGCGAGCCGGACGATGCGGGGTTGCCCCTGTCGTGACGAAGGGACGGGTGCGATGACGTGCGAACCTGACCGGGACGCTGTCAGCGGCGCTCCGGGCATCGGCGAGGTGCTCGAGGAGCTGTTCGCCTTGCTGGAGCATCGCCGCCGGGAGATGCCGGAGGGGAGCTACACCGCGAAGCTGCTCGCCGGGCCGCAGGACAAGCTTCTAAAGAAGGTGGGCGAGGAGGCGAGCGAGGTGATCATCGCGGGGCGCGACCGCGACTGCGACCAGCTCCGGTACGAGATCGGAGACCTCGTCTATCACCTCCTCGTGCTCATGGTGCGCGAGGGGCTGACGCTCGACGACTTGGCCGTCGAGCTCCGTTCGCGACGTCGGTAGGGGAGCTCCATGACCGGCTCGCGGTCGGGCATGACGGAAGTGGCGCTGCCTCCCGGCGTACGCGGGGAGCACATCGAGACGCTCCAGGCGCGAGTCGCCGGAAACCGATGGCGATTCGCAGCATTCACGACTGCGTACGTCGTCGCGGTCGCGAGCTCGATCTCTGCCACGATCCTCTTGCTGTTCATCCTCATCCCGCTCATCGCGCGCAGCCCCTCTTTCGTTCTCGTGGTGCTAGGTGCGTTTCCAGCCGTGGCGAAAGCCACGGTCGCGGCATCCGTTCTGGCTGTCGGCGCGTGGGCTGCCGTCGCCCTCGCGCGCTCGGAGCGCTCCATCTTGGCCCGGCTGGAAGCGCGTGTTCCGAGGCCAGGAGAACTCAAGGAGACGCGGAGCGCTTTGAAAGACATGAGTCTGGCAGCGGGATTCGAGCACGCGCCGCCGCTGTACGTCATCGAGACGGACCGTGTGAACGCGTTCGTGATCGGCAGGTCGCCTGCACGGACGGTCGTCGGTGTGACCAGAGGGTTCTCAGAGAAGCTGTCCGTCGCGGACCAGCGGGCGGTGTTCGCGAACCTGATGGCGCGCGTCTTGTCGGGCGACGCGCTGTGGGCCACCGCCGTATCGGCGCTCGCAGGGCCGGTGTGGGCGCTCCGCGACTCCGGTCTTCCCCGCGAGAACCGGACGGAGGCGTCCTGGACCCAAGCCTGCCAGTCGATGAGGTCGGATGTGGCCCACCAGATGGGACCGCCGCTGCTGGGATGGTGGGTGTTCCTGACGTTCGTGGTCGTGCTCACCGAAGTGCTCGCGTACTGGCACCGGGAAGTCGCGTGGCGCGCTGCGGAGAAGGCGGACGCAGAAGGCATGCTGCTCCTGCGGGATCCCGGTGAGATGCTCGCTGCGCTGGAGCGCGTGCTGGACCGGAACAACCACGTCCCCACGGCGGGGGACGCCTACTCGCTGCTGTTCTACTGCTGGTCCGGCTTCGGGTTCGCGCCGGAGTACGACCCGCAAGCGCGACGCGTTGCGCGTCTGCGCGAGGTGCTCGGAGTCGAAGGGCTGGCCCCTCGGCCGAGTCCCAACCTCCCAGGATGGCCCCAGGCCCCACGGGTCGCGGATGTCCCAGTCGGCGCGTCGTTCACGCTCGCCGAACCGGTCTCGATGCCGGTCGGGAGCGGACCGGACGGACGTCGCGTCCTGGCAGTCGCGACCCTCGCGAGTGCGCTGCCGCTCGACATCGGGTTGGTGGCATGGCGGTCCGGTGACGCGGATGCGTTGCGCATCGCATGGCTCGTCGCTGCAGCGGTTGCCGCGTGGGGTGTTGCCTGGGGCGTCCGGCAGGTGGCGGCTCAGGGTTCGGGTGGCCGAGAGGCGCGGGCGATGTCGTCGCTGGCGTTCGCCGGCTTGCTCGTCCTGACGCTCGGGTCGGGCATCGTGCTGCTCCCCGTCTGGATCGTCGCGAGCCTGGCCGGGGCGTCCTGGGGCGAGGCGTTGTCACGAGAGGCGTGGCGTCGTCGGTTCCTGCGCCGGTACAGCGATCAGGTCGCAGAGGCGGACGCCTCACCGACCAGGATGTCTTCACAGGAACAGGCGCAGCCGGCCGCTGTCAGGATATCGGTGCGGTGCACGCACTGCGGAGCCAGGAACGCCCCGGTGAACCGGCGCTGCACGGTCTGCGGAAAGAAGCTGAAGCCGTGAGGCGGAGGCGCCCGATCGTCGGCCTCGCCGCCGGCCTCGCGCTGTTCGCGATCGCGGGCGGGGCCGTGCTTGGGTCATGGCAGGCCCGGCGGCTCGATCCGCCACCGCTCGCTCGACCGCGCACGCCTGTGCCGGCCGTGCTCCCTACGCTCACGGTCGACTTGCCGGCGCCGTCGCAGGCCGACCCTGACGCCGACGGCATCAAGATAGCCACGTTCCTCGGCAACGCGAGCAGGACGTTTTACGGGGTCGGTCCGGTGCCGGAACGCCTCGAGGTCGTCTGGAAGGCTCGGATCGGCGGCGGTACCACTGGAGGCACCGGCAAGCGGTCGGCTGAGGCCAGCGCCACGGGCGGGATGGTCACCTGGCACGGCACCGGGTGGACGGGACAGCCGGCGCTCGTACGCGAGGGAGGCAGGCTGTACCTGCTCGTGGGGGGCTTCGATCACGGGCTGCGCAAGATTGATGCCGAGACCGGACGGACGGTGTGGCGTTATGAGTTCGACGATGTGATCAAGGGGTCGCCTGCCGTCATCGCCGACCCGTCGGATCCTCAAGATCCGATGCGGTACCTGGTGATGGTGGGCTCCCGGCGTGGCTTCCCGCGCAGCATCGCTGCACCGGACATCGCGCCGTTCCGTGCGGTCCGCTATGCCGACGGCACGGAGGCGTGGCGGCTTCCCGTGCCTCGAACACGGAGCTACAGCCGCGATGCCGACGGCAGCGCGCTGATTCTCGGTAGGCACGCCGTCGTCGGGGTCGAGTCCGGGTACCTGTACCGCATCGACCCGTTCAGCACCGAGCCGTGGCGCGGATTCAAGAAACCGCGGATCCTGAGACAGGCGCTGCTTCTCGGTGACAAGCGCTCGGCCAGCCACGGGGGGAATCTGGTGCTGGAAAGCTCGCCGGTGCTCCTCAATGACCGGGTGTACGCGGCGTCCGGCTCCGGGCACGTGTACGGGCTCGATGCGGAGACGCTTGATGTCGAGTGGGACTTCTACATCGGCTCGGACTTGGACGGCACGGTGGTGGCGACCGAGGATGGGAAGCTGCTCGTGCCGGTCGAGAAGCAGTACATCCGCGGTCGCGGCGGCGTGTTCTTGCTCGACCCGTCCAAGCCGCCCGAGCAGTCCGTCGTGTGGTACTTCCCGACAGGCGATCGTGCCTTTGCTGACTGGCAGGGTGGTGTCATCGGTTCGTGCGCGGTGAACGACGCGTACGACCCGGATCAAAGCCGTCCAAGGCTTGCCGCGTTCTCTGCCATCGACGGGAATCTCTACGTGGTCGCGTACGACGCGCTCGCTTCAGGCACGGTGACGGGTCCTGACGGCTCGCGAGCCTTGCCGACCCCAGTGCTCGTCTACAAGGACCACATCGGCGGCGCGATCTCGACGCCGATCATCGTCGATGACCACGTCGTCGCTGCCGGATATGGCAACACGGTGAACGTGTATCGGATCATCTATGACGCGTCCGCTTCCAGCGGCGTGAGGGTGCGGACGCGGTCGGGCAAGGACGTCGTGGTCCGGGTCGAGCGCGTCGCCGTGTTCCGGGGCGGCGGGAGCTACGAGTCCACGCCGATCGTCTGGCGGGGGCGCATATACATCGGGTCCCGCGACGGGTACTTCTACTGCCTGGGGGAACAGTGAGGCGCTCCGGGCGTTCTCTGAACGGTCCGGCACCCGGTCCCTGACGTTTGTGCGACGATTGTCCTGCGCTTGCCGAGCACGGTAGACTGAACGCTCCTGTGCATCAATCGAGGAGGTTTTCGAATGCGCTCCGAGTCGCTCAAGTTCTTCAAGGCCCTGGTCGAGGCCCCGTCGCCTTCGGGCTACGAGCAGCCGGCAGCGGCGGTGTTCCGTGAGCACGTGCGTGCGTACGCAGACGAGGTGGCGACGGATGTCATGGGATCTGTGCACGCTGTCCTGCGCGGCACGGGGGACGGCCCGTCGGTCATGCTCGCTGGCCACATCGACGAGATCGGCTTCATGGTCACCTACATCACCGACGAGGGGTTCTGCGCCTTCTCTCCGATCGGCGGGCACGACCCTCAGATCCTGCCAGGAGCGCGTGTGCACGTGCACACTGCATCGGGCCCGCTGCTTGGAGTCGTGGGCCGGCTCCCGATCCACCTGCTCGAAGAGGANGAGCGCAAGCAGGTCGTGAAGATGCACAAGATGTTCGTCGACTTGGGTCTGCCGGGCGACGAAGTCAAGAAGCGGGTCCGGATCGGCGATGCGGTGACCTACGCTGTCGGCATGGAGATGCTCGGTGACGGCATGGCGGTATCTCGTGCGTTCGACGACAAGGTGGGCGCGTTCATCGCCGCAGAGGCGATGCGGTTGGTGAGAGAGGCAGGGGGAGCGAAGGGGGACCTGGTCGCAGTCGCCACCGTCCAGGAGGAGATCGGGCTGCGCGGCGGCAAGACCTCGGCCTACGCCGTGGATCCCGACGTCGGCATCGCGATAGAGGTCACGCACGCGACGGACTACCTGGACGTCGACAAGCGCAAGCACGGCGAGGTGCGGTGCGGCGCCGGTCCGGTGATCTCCCGGGGTCCGAACATCAACCCGCGCGTCTTCGACCTGCTGTGCGAGGCAGCTGAGGCCGAGGGCATCCCGTACCAGATCGAAGGGGCTCCAGGCGGCACCGGGACCGACGCCAACGTCATCCAGCTCACCAAGGGCGGCAAGGCCGCTGCGCTCGTGAGCGTGCCGCTCCGCTACATGCACACCCCGACCGAGGTGCTGGCGCTGGCCGACGTCGAGAATGCCGCTCGGTTGATGGCCGCCTTCGTTCTTAGGCTCCAGCCCGGCACCGACTTCACGCCGTAGGACTCGCCATGCCCAAAGACGAGCGCACGATCGCTGTCAACAAGAAGGCGTTCCACGACTACGACGTCGTGGAGACCTTCGAGGCCGGCATCGCGCTCACCGGGACCGAAGTGAAGTCGCTGCGCGAGAGCAAGACGACGCTGCGCGATGCGTTCGCGACCATACGAGGCGGGGAGGCGTGGCTGCACAACGTCCACATCGCGCCGTACAGCCACGGCAACAGGAGCAACCCCGACCCGGACCGCACTCGCAAGCTGCTGCTGCACCGCAACGAGATCCGGTACCTTCTCGGGAAGACGAAGGAGAAGGGCCTCACCCTCGTGCCGCTCAAGCTGTACTTCTCGCCGACGGGCCTCGTGAAGGTCGAGCTTGCGCTCGCCCGGGGCAAGAAGCTGCACGACAAACGGGAGGACATCGCGGAGCGTGAGCACAAGCGCGAGGTCGAGCGGGCGCTCAAAGACCGCACGCTTGGGCGGGAGCGCTGATACGGGTATACTGTCACTGCGACGCACGTTGACAAGCGTCGGATCCGGGGGCGATCGGGTTCGACACGATAGGTCTGAGGGAAGAAGCAGGCCGAGGTCTCCTCACCTCGTAAAACAGGGGTGCAGACGCTCAAGCGTCAACTCTGATCTCGCACTCGCCGCCTAACAGCGCGGCGACGCCGACCCGGCGAGCGTCCCCGTCGCCGGCAAGGCGCCACTGAGGGGACTGCCGCAGCGGCAACGGGCGGGAGCGCCGCTGCGAAAGACGCGGACCGCCAGGGCGTCCGGACGCGGGTCACCGGTGTCCCGGACGCTGACGACAACGGGTGACTGAGCCTGGAGATGCTTCCCAGGGGTCTGTCGTGGACCGGAGTTCGATTCTCCGCGCCTCCACCAGAAGCCATCGCGCCCGACCGCGCATGCGGTCGGGCGCGTCGTGTTGGTGAGCTGACCGTGCGTGCAGGGACCGAGTCCTTTCGAAGCTGTGGCATACTGGTCGCGTGAGCGAAACCACCCGATACGGATTCCCTGCCGAGGACTGGGAGCGTGCGTTATGTCAAGCGCGCGCCCATCTGGCGAATCTTGCACGCGATCGGCGGACCACGACATACGGCGCCTTGTGCGAGGCAGTGAGCGCCATCGACCTGAAGCCGTACTCGTTCGCGATGGTGGCCTTCCTCAACGAGGTCTGCGCTCGTGCGGACGCTGAGCGAGGCGTCATGCTCGCGTCGCTCGTGACGCGGAAGGACACGGGGCTCCCTGGCGACGGGTACTTCGACTTCGCTGGCTCTCTCGGTCGTGACGCGGTCGATCGGCGCGCGTTCTGGGAGGCGGAGGTCGAGCGCGTGTTCGCCGCCTTCGCGAACGAGGAGTGACGGTGCCGGCGTTCGTCGCGTCGCTCCCGCCGTGGCTCAAGTACGCGGTCGTCACGCTCATCCCGTGGATTGAGCTGCGAGGCGCCGTCCCCATGGCCATCGCAAACGGCGAGCGGGCGTTCCTGCCGCTGGTGCTCCTCGCGAACCTCGCGATCTTCTGGCCGGGCTACTACTTCTTGGAGTCCGTCTACGAGCACCTTCCGGAAGGCGGGTGGGTGCACCGACGCCTCGAGGGCGTCCGGGCGAAGGCCCGTCCGCTCGTGGAGCGGTACGGATTCGTGGGGCTCGCACTGTTCGTGGCAGTCCCGCTGCCAGGCACGGGGGCGTACTCAGGCACCGCCGCGGCATGGCTGCTCGACCTCGAGCCGAAGCGCGCGTTCCTCGCGGTCTCCCTCGGCGTCGTCATCGCCTTCGCGGTGGTATGGGCATCCAGCGAGCTCGTCGCAGCGGGCGTGCGGCTGCTGTAGGGGGTCGTCCGTGGAGCGTGCAGGTCTGCCGAGCCGCCCGAGCATCACGGTCGGGCTGACCTTCGTGGCGCCAGGAGCACTGCGTGCGCTTGCGCTTGGCGTCGAGCGCCCTGACCATGCGCTCGTCGCGGCGTGCGCGACCCTGGACGCCGCCTTCGCGTTCGTGCCGTGGCGGGAGCCATGGGCGCCCCGTGCGGTAGAGGGGCTCCTTGATGCCGGTGTGGCGCCGTTCGTAGCGATCGACGGCGTGCTGTGGGAGATCCTCGAGCAGGAGGGCATAGAGCAGGGCCTCAAGGCCACGCTTCTGGAGCCGGAGCGCATACGCGCTGCCCTGGAAGCAGCGGTGGAGCGTCGGGTCGCTGACGCCCGTGAGGCGCTTGAGACGGGTGCGCGAGCGCTGGTCGTTGCGGAGGATCTGGCGGGAAGCGACGGTCCGCTCGTCGCCCCCGACTTCGCGATCGACGTGCTCATGCCGCTGCTCGGCGGGCTCGTCGAGGCGGCGACAGCGGCCGCGGTCCCGGCGGTGTGGCACTCGGATGGCGACGTCAGGAGCCTGCTGGCCGCTGCGGCCCGCGCCGGATTCTCGGCCGTGCACCTCGGCGGCGGTCTTGAGTTCGAGGGATTCGAGCGCCTGTTCTGGGCCGCGCGGTCGGCTGGGCTGATGACGATCGGCGGGCTTCCCACGCGCGAGGTCGCCAAGGGTCTTGCAAGGGCTGAGTCTGTGGGCAGCCGCGCTGGGCTGCTTGCGCGGGCCGGGAAGCTGCTCGTGGCAGACGACGGCGGCATTGCGACTGCACGGGAGGCGCAGGCCCTCGTTCGGGCCGTCGCCGCGGCGCGCGAGGCGGCGGGGGCCGCGGACAGCGCGTAGGTACCGGGATAGGACGAGGCGCCCGGCATCCCGAGCGCCTCGGTCAGGCAGCGTGGCCTTGAGCCGTCAGCTGGCAGACGCGCTCCGTGGCAGCGGCATCGCCTCCACCACCAGGTCGATCACCTGCCGCACCTGAAGCCCCAGGCCGTGCATCTCGTTCAAGTCCTCGATCTGGAGCCGGCAGTTCTCGCACGGGCAGGCAAGCACCGAAGCCCCGCTCGCCTTGAGCTGCTCGACCTTCTTCGAGCCGCTCTTCAGGCGCACGTCCCGCAGCTCGTCGATGGCGACGATGCCGCCTCCGCCGCCGCAGCACCACTGCTCAGCACGGTTGGGGATCAGGTCGACGAAGTCGTCGGTGAGGGCCCGGACCACGTCCCGCGGCTGCTCGTAGATGCCGCCGTTGCGGGCTATCTGGCACGGGTCGTGGTAGGTGACGCGCCCCTCGATGCGACCCTTCTCCACCGTGATGCGGCCCTGCTTGATGAGCCGATCGACCACTTCGAGGATGTGGCTCACCTTGAAGGGGAGCGCTTCCTTGGCCCACGCCTCGTAGAAGATCTCGGCCACACGGTACGCATGGCCGCACTCGGGGACGACGACCTCCTTGACGCCGAGCCGCTTGGCTTCGTCCATGAACCGCTTGGCGATGAGTCTCGCCTTCTCGGGGTCTCCGAAGAAGTAGCCGTAGTTGGCGGCTTCGAACAGTGAGATCGTCCAGTCGACTCCGGCCTCGTGGAAGATGACGGCCGCAGGGCGGATGGAGTGCGCCCCGGCGAGCGCGACGTACAGGATGTCCGCACCCTGCTTGTCGACAGGGATGGTCGCCTCTGGATCTCCGGTGATCTCGCGCACCTCGGCTTCGATGTCCTTGAAGCCGGAGACGAGCACGTCGCGAAACATCTCCACGTTCTCGCCCTTGAACAGCGCGGCGTCCGCAAGCTGCCCGAGCATCTCCTGGCCCCGTCCGACGGCGATCAGCATCGCCTTGCCGATCGCGACGATCTGTTGCGTGTCGATGGAGAACGGGCAGTAGTACATGCACCGACGGCATCCCGTGCACGCATAGCAGGACGTGTACAGCTCGTCGAGCAGCGCATCGTCCGGGTCTCGCGCCTCGTACAGCGCTGGCACGAGGCGGCCGGCGCTGTCGAAGTACTTCTTGTAGACCTGTCTGATGAGCTCTGCTCGCCGAGCGGGGAGGTATGTCAGATCGTCGGTGCCCACGTACTGGTGGCACGCATCCTTGCAGATCGCGCAGCGCGCACAGATGTCGAGGTACTGCTTGACTTGCCGCGTCATCCTCTTGTCGATGACGCCGACGATGGTCTGAAGTGCCTGCGCGTCCACGCTACTCACTCCTCGTCAGGTTGGTCGCGAACGCGCCGACGGCGTGCACGAGCTTGCTGAACGGGAAGTACATCAAGAACAGATCGACGAACAGCATGTGGGTCCCAAGCGACCAGCCGACGTTGCTGGTCATGATCTCCTCGGGGATGTGCGGGCGGAACAGCAGCAGGCTCTGGAACCACGCACGGTACTCGGCGGCGTGCACGTCGCCGAAGAAGCGCATGTGGTTGCCCATGACGATCACGCCCAGCAGCAGGCCGAGCAGCAGGTAGTCCTCGGGCACCGAGAGATTCTTGAAGGCGCCGAACGTCCTGCGCCCGATCCAGTACAGCACCGCCACCATCATGAGCGTGCCTGCGATGCCGCCAGCCCAGGCGGCGAACGAGTTCATCCCCTCAGTCCCAAGCAGCTTGGGCAGCACCGGGTACTCCTGGACGAGCCGGAGGTGTCCGACGAATGCTGCGAGCGCGGCGAGGTGGAAGAGCATCGCGAACGTCCACATCCTCGGCTCGATCTGCGCGGAGTGTGGTGCGACGAAGGTGTCGCGGAGCATGGCTGCGATGCGTCCGCCGCGCGTCGCGGGCTTCGGGAACATCCCGAACGGAACGGGGGAGCGCGGCGTGGTCGCCCACTGGTAGATCCGCACCCCCATGCCCGCGAAGAAGACGAACGCCGTCAGGTACACGCCCCAGATTGAGGTGATCTGGAGGTAGGTCTCCATGCTGCTACTTCACCCGCTTGACCAGGAACACGAACTCGTTGCCCTGCTTCTCGGCGGACAGGACCTCGTTGCCGGTCGACTTCGCCCACGCGGGGATGTCGGCCATCGAGCCGGGGTCGGTCGCGACCGCCCGGATGACGCCGCCCACCGGGACGTTGGTGATGTTCTGGCTGACCTTCACCATCGGCAGCGGGCACAGCAGCCCCTTCAGGTCGAGCTCCAGGTCCACCTTGATCTCCTCAGACATCGTCGATCCTTTCTCTCGTGCCGCGCCCGGCATCGCGCGGCGTCCTATCGGCGCACTGCGCCGTCGTTCCCGAGCTAGATGAACAGCGTGATGTCGGCATCCTGCGCCTTGAGCAGGAAGAATCCGACCCCCACCGGCTCCTTGACGCCGTCGATGAAGGCTTCCTGCGGGATCTCCATCACGTCCATGGACATCTGGCAGCCGTACATGTTCACGCCGAGCTGCACGGCCATGTCGCGGAGCTCGGTCAGCTTGGCGACGTTGTGTGCACCCATCATCTTGTTGAACATCCACCTGCCGAGCCCGCCGAACGAGAACTTCGACGGGTTCGCCTTCGAGATGTCGCCGCCGTACATCATCCCCAGCATCCGTCCGAACAGCGTCTTGCCGGTCCCGACGTCCTTCTTGATCGCGCGCAGACCCCAGAAGGTGAAGAACATAGTCACCTCCATACCCATTGCTGCCGCGCCGTTGGCGATGATGAACGCCCCGAACAGCTTGTCCATGTCGCCGCTCATCACGACCATTGCGAGCTTCTTCTGTCCGTTCTCTTCTGGCATCGGTTCCTCCTTCGTCGGTCGGCTCACTCCGTCATGCCGTCGGCTGTCGCTTCCGCGGTGCGCGACTGATGCGCGAGGGTCTCGCGCATGACGTCCGTTATCAGGTCGAACGCCTGGATGATCTTCGGGTTCGAGACGCTGTAGAGCACGCGGGAGCCGGCGCGCCTTGCGAGCACCACGCCCTTGGCTCGCAGGATGCCGAGGTGCTGAGAGACGGTCGGCTGCGGGATGCCGGTCTGCTCGACGATCTCAGACACCGAGACCTCGCCGCCACGCAACGCACTCAGGATCGCTTGGCGCTTGGCGTTCGCCAGCGTCTTGCACAGATCCGAGTGGAGGCAGAAGAACTGCTCGTCCTTCACAGCTTGCTCCTTACATATTCGCATACGCGAATGTTCGCACACTCATCTTAATGAGGCGTAATCGGCTTGTCAAGCGGTTTCACAAGCGTGTCCCGTGCTGCCGTGGCCGCACCGGCGCCATCTGTGGTTCCAGCCACTGCGGCCAGCGTGGTACGATTCTTGCGGCGCGTTGCGGCCTGCTCATGCGCCGCGTGCTCACCAGGCACTGATGCGATCCGGGAGGGAACCGTGGCCTTAGAGGGCAACCTCAAGGACTTCTCGCTTGCCGACATGTTCCGCCTGCTCGGCGCGGGTAGGAAGACGGGCACGCTGTACCTCGAGCGTCCGGACGCGCAGGGCAAGGTGTGTTTCAAGAAGGGCCGCGTGTTCTTCGCTTCTTCTAACTGGCACCGCGAATCCCTCGGTCGCCGCCTGGTGAAGGCGGGCGTGATCTCCGAGAAGCAGCTCAGGCAGGCGCTCGGGCTCCAGAAGATCCAGAAGAAGGAGAAGGCCGACCGCAGGCTCGGCCAGATCCTCGTCGACGAGGGCTACCTGGATGGTAAGGTGCTCGAGACCTTCATCCAGGACCAGATCAACGACACTTTGTTCGACCTGTTCCGGTGGGAGGAAGGGCAGCTCAGGTTCGAGCCGGACGAGACCTGCGACGACGAGGACATCGGCATCTCCGTGTCGGTCGAGAACATCATCATGGAGGCGTCTCGACGTCTTGAGCTGTGGAGCCGGATACGAGAGAAGATCCCCAGCATGGACACGGAGTTCGTGATGGCGGCAGCTCCAGGTGACAAGTCCATGGAGATCCATCTGAAGCCCAAAGAGTGGATGCTTCTGTGCTACATGCACGGGGGGCGCTCGGTGAAGGAGCTCGTCGAGCTCACGGGATACGACGACTTCGAGGTGGCGAAGATCCTCTACGGCATGTACGCTGCCGGCCTCATCGAGCGGGTCGACGCCGTGCAGCCCTCGGGCGCGTAGGAGCGGATCCCGATGGGCGAGTGGTCCGGTTCGAAAGACCTGACGTACGAGGACTTCGTCCGCTTCAGGGACTTCATTCACGCTGCCTCCGGCATCTACATGGAGGACACCAAGCAGGATTCCCTGCGCATCTCGCTGGTGACGAGGGCTACTCGCCTCGGGCTGTCCGGGTTCGCCGAGTACTACTCGGTGCTCGAGCGCGACGAACGCGAACTCAACGAGCTGCTGAATCTGGTGACGATCAACGAGACCAGCTTCTTCCGCTTCCCACAGCAGTTCGATGCGCTCAAGACCCGCGTGTTGCCCGAGATAATGGCCGGGAAGCCGGAATCCAACAGGACGATCCGCGTGTGGTCGGCCGGCTGCTCGACCGGCGAGGAGCCGTACTCGATCGCCATGACGCTCATCGACGCGGGCGTCTTGTCCCTCGGGTGGAGGGTCCAGATCCTCGGCACGGATGTGTCGACGAGGGCGCTCAACATCGCGAAAAAGGGAGAGTATCCGAAGCGCTCGTTGGTGAACGTCCCGNGCGAGGTGGTCGCCCGCCACTTCGAGCCCAAGGGCGGTGCATACGTCGTCGCTCCCCACGTCCGCTCGCTGGTCGAGTTCGGCTACCACAACCTGATCAAGGAGCCATACCCGCTCGCGTTGATGGGGAACTGGGACATCATCTTCTGTCGCAACGTCACCATCTACTTCAAGCTGGAGTCGACCAAGCGGGTGGTCTCGAACTTCTACAACAGCCTGAACGAGGGCGGGTACCTCTTCATCGGACACTCGGAGACGCTCTCGCAGATCAACGACCAGTTCGAGGCGGTCGAGGTGGGTGGCGTCTTCTTGTATCGCAAGCCCAGGGCTCGGCGCGGCCTGGGCTTGGCGGCGAAGCGCGTGCAGGTCCCGGTGATCCTACCGACCGAGCGGCCAGCGTCGAGCCGGCGTTCTGTGGCTGCTTCGGCGGGCGGTACCGCAGCCACGCCGCGGAGCCGCACCGAGAAGCGTCCGGCGCGTTCGAACCCGGCGGCAGAGCCGGTCCCCGACCCCGTGCGCGCCGCTCGGCGCGCGCTCGAAGAGGGCCGCGTGGCTGAGGCGCTGGAACGGGCGCAGGACATCATCGCCTCCGACCCGAACAGCGCGGACGCGCACCTGATCGTCGCCTACGTGCACGCAGACGCCGGGGATTACGACGCGGCGCTCGAATCGTGCCACAAGGCCCTGTCGATCAACCCGCTGCTGCCGTCTGCGCGGTACATCCTCGGCATCATCTACCAGCGGCAGGGAGACCTCGTGCGGGCAGTGAGCGAGTTCAAGAAGACGGTGTACATCGACGACTCCTTCGCGTTGGCTCACCTGAACCTCGCGAACGTCTACAAGAGCCAGAGGAAGTGGGATGCCGCGTGCAAGGAGTACGAGAACGCGTTGCGTGCGTTGTACAGGAACCCGGAGGGGTCATGGACCGAGTTCCTCGGCGGTTTCAAGATCGACCTGCTCGCGAAGACCTGCGAGCGGAGTCTGCTAGAGTGTCGGAAGGCCATGGGCGTTGCGTGATGCTCGACGCTGAAGAGCGGCCGCATGCGCGCCGATAACCGGCGCAAGCGGCAGGCACGGAGGGAGATGCTGATGGCGGCACGGATTCTGGCGGTGGATGACAGCCCGACCATCCTCGAGATGATCAAGGCGATCCTCGAATCTGGAGGGTACGAGGTCATCACTGCATCCGATGGGAACGAAGCGCTCGAGAAGGCCCGCGGCGAGAACCCGGACCTCATCCTGCTGGATGTGATGCTGCCGAAGCTGGATGGCTACCGCGTGTGCCGTCTGCTCAAGTTCGACCAGAACTACAAGCACATCCCCATCATCATGCTCACCGCCAAGACCGAAGAGCAGGCGATGGCGACGGGCATCCGCACCGGAGCCGACCAGTACCTGACCAAGCCCGTCGAGCCGGACACCTTGCTCGCGGCGGTTGCCGAGGAGCTGGGCAAGGCGAAGGGTCAGTGACGCCGATGATCGACCCGGCAAGCATCGCGGGGCGCGTACTGGACAGTCTGGCTTCCGCGGGCCTGCTCACCGTGGAGCAGATCGCTGCCCTCGACCAGACGGCTCAGGCTCGCGGCGAGACGATCGCGACTGTGCTGAGCGAGAGCGGGTTCGTGCGCTCGAGCGACGTCGCGTCGGTGTTGGAGCACGAGATGGGCGTCCCTCGCGTGGACCTATCGAGCTACGCTCCAGAGGAGTCCGCCCTTCGCATGGTCCCGGGACCGATCGCCATGGCACGGCGCATCCTGCCGCTGTTCGAGATCGAAGGGATGCTCACCGTCGCGATCGGTGAGCCGTTCGACGTCTTCTTGCTCGACGACCTGGCTCGCGAGCTCGGCGTCGAGGTCGAACCCGTCCTCGCGGAGCCGGAGGCCATCGCTGCCGCGCTCGAGCAGCATTACGGCGCCGTTGGCAGCGGTCCTGCAGCACCGCCCCCAGCCGCTCCGCCTGCACCCGCCGCGGAGGCTGAGCTCACCGTCGAAGCCTCCGACTTCTTCGAAGAACAGGCCGGACCGGCTGCTCCCGTCGTGGCCTCGGCACCGGAAGCCGAGGCGGCAGAAGCGGTCGAGCCAGGCCGCGAGGCTATCGAGCGCATGGCGGAGGCTCCCGCAAAGGAGTCTCCCGTGGACCTGGACGTCCTGGCCGTCGCGGACGCTCGCAAGGTGGCCGTGCTGGTCACGCAGATCTTCGAGCTTGCCGTCGCCCAGAAGGCGACGCAGATCCACCTCTTGCCGTACAAGGACGATTTCTTCTTGGTGTTCCGCGTCGGAGGCGCGCTGGAGAAGATCGCAAGCGCGCCGCTGTCTTTGCAAGGTGCGCTGGCAGACGGCTTCCGCGCCTTCGTGAAGGCCGCGGGGTCCACCTACGCTGGTCCGGTCCTGGTACGGTCTGCTGCGCACATCGGTGAGCACGACGTCGCGGTAACGCTGTCGTCCGTCCCGACGATCGCGGGCCAGCGGCTCGGCGCGCGCTCGAACCGCGAAGGCGGGAACCCAAGGGGCTCGACGTCCTGGGGATGTCAGAGGCCGAGGTGCGCGCGCTTCACGCCATGGTGGAGCGCGGCCGCGGCATGCTGCTCGTGTGCGCTCCGGTCGCCAGTGGGGCCAGTTCGACGTACTACGCGCTGCTTGCTCATGCCGCCGCGTCAGGCAAGACCGTCTACTCGGTGGAGCACTCAGTCGAATACGAGATCCCTGCCGTGGCGCAGGTCATGGTCGACGCATCATCGCCGGTGCCCGCGTCCAATTACTTCGCCGCTGGTCTGAGGCAGGACACGGACGTGGTGGCGATGGACGGCCTCAGGACCGTCGAGGACGTGCACCTGGCGGTGGAGGCCGCAGGAATCGGGAAACTCGTCATCGCGACCTTCCCTGCTGCGGACATCGCCTCAGGGGTGCGGCGTCTGCTCGACTTGGGAGCGGAGCCGCACAGCCTGGCGCAGGCGTTGACGCTCGGAGTCGGCCAACGCCTGGTGCGTCTGAACTGCCCGAACTGCACGCAGGAGGTTCCGAGCGAGGTGCTGGCGTCGTTGCCGGGCGTCACGGCAGACATCGTCAACAAGTCTGGACTTGGGTGCCCGAACTGCGGCAAGTCCGGCTTCCGCGGTGCGGTGGGCATCTTCGAAGTGCTGCCGTTCACCGAGCCCATACGGGCCAAGGTCGCCGCATCTGCCAGCGCGGCCGAGCTGGCTGCGACGGCGGTCGCTGCCGGGATGCGGTCGCTCGCAGAATCCGGCCTGGCGAGGGTCCGTGCAGGACAGGTGAGCGCGGACGAGCTGGCCCGTGTGTTGCGTCTCTAGCGGAGGTCGTATCGGTGCCTCGGAAGAAGAAGCCCTCAGTCGAAGCGGAGCTCACGGAGACGAGAGCCGCTGAAGCGCTGCCGAGCGAGGCGGACGTTCCGCCCGCCGACCCCAGCGGCGCTCACGGCGACGCGTGCACGGTGCCGTGGGCGGCCGTGGACCGACAGGTCGGTCGGGTCGTAGTGTTCTCCCTCGACCGACAGCGGTATGCCTTGCCCATCGAGAGCGTGCAGGAGATCCAGCAAGTGGTGGAGTTCACGCCGGTCCCGAACGCGCACCCGGCCGTTCTCGGGATGGTGGACGTGCGCGGAGTGGTGACGCCGGCAGTGGATCTCGGCGTGCTGCTCGGCATGGCGCCTCGTGTGATCGACCTAGAGACGCCCATGCTGCTGTTCTTGAGCGCAGGACGCCTCGTGGCAGGCATCGTCGACGAAGTCGACGACGTCTTCGAGATCCTGCCGGCATCTATGCAGGCGCCGTCGGACCTGTACTCGCTCAAGGACCGGATGATCGGCGTGTGCAAGATTGGCGATGACCTCGTGATCGTGCTCGACCCCGACAGGCTCGTGCCTACCGGCATCTGATGCGAGGGAATGCCGTGGAGGAGGCAGTGACCATAGACAGCGCAAGCAGCTTCGAGGCCGACGAGCGAGTGCGGCAGATCCTGCGTGAGCGCGCCGAGTCGCTCGCGCAGGCTGATTGGGAGGAAGAGGTTGCGGAGACGCGTCGCCTGATGCTGTTCCGGCTGGGCGACGAGACGTACGCGGTCGGGGTCGAAGACGTCCGCGAGATCGTGAGCGGTTTCTCCGTGACGCGGATACCGTGCGTCCCCGCTCACGTGCTAGGAGTGATCAACGTGCGCGGTGAGATCGTCTCGGTGATCGACCTCGCCGCGGTCTTGAATCCAGGGGCCGCAGGACAGGGCGTCGACTCTGAGGACGGCAGCGGCATCATCGTGCGCTCCGAAGACGTGACGGCCATGCTGGTCGTCGACGAGATCGGCGACATCATCGAGGTGCCGGCGGCATCCGTGGAGCCTCCGCTTTCGTCGCTCGACCGCGCTCACGCCGAGACGGTCTCTGGCACGGTCTACTGGGAGGGCAGGCTTGTCGCCGTCGTGAACCTCGCACGCATACTGCAACCGATTGGAGAGCGGGCGTAGCGGCCCGGGCAAGACGGGAGGACCGGGATGGTGAAGGGACTGATCGAGAAAGTTCGCACGACGTTCCTGCTCAAGTACTCGCTCGTGAACTTCGCTCTGATCGCGGTCGTCAACACCGTGCAGCTCGTCGTCGCCTGGGCGGTCTTCAAGGACGTTCTTGCTCAGAGCGAGAACCTCGTGACGCAGGCGGCGATAGTCGTCGGCACCTTCATGGTCATGCTGGCGGTCTTCATCTACCTGTACATCCAGATCGGCAAGCGGTTTATGGCCCCGCTCGGGCTCGTGGCTTCGAGCGTGAAGGCTGCGTGCGAAGGCGAGATCGGCCACAAGGTCGAGGTGGACTCCGAAGACGAGTTCGGCGTGCTCGCGCGCTCGTACAACCAGATGCTCGACCTGATCATGTACCTGGTCACGCAGACGCAGGAATCGTCGAACCGCCTTGCTGGAGCGGCGTCCGACATCATGTCGGCCACGGAACAGCAGGCGTCTGGTGCAGCCGAGCAGGCCGCGTCGATTGCCCAGACGACGGCGACGATGGAGGAACTGGCAGCCACCTACCGGCAGATCGCCGAGAACGCCGACCAGGTGGTGCACCTGGCTGAAGCGTCGTTGGGAAGCGCAGAGTCAGGACAGCAGGCGGTGGCGAACACCCTTGCCGCGATGGAGCAGATCAAGGCGCGCGCGCAAGCCTCCGCGAACAAGATCATGCAGCTGGGTGAGCGCAGCCAGCACATCGGGCAGGTGCTTACGATCATCAACAACATCGCCGATCAGACGAAGATCCTCGCCTTGAACGCCGCGATCGAAGCCGCGCGGGCCGGCGAGGCGGGCAAGGGGTTCTCGGTGGTCGCCGTGGAGATCCGCAAGCTGGCGATGTCGGTGGTGGATTCCACCCGAGAGATCGAGGCGATCATGACCGAGATCCAGTCTGCGGCCAACGACCTCGTCATGTCGACCGAGCAGGAGCTCAAGCAGGTCAGCGCGGGCGTCGACCTCGCCCAGGTGACCGGGGAGAGCTTCGACCAGATCCTGCAGGCGATCGAGCAGACCGCCGTTGCAGCCAAGGAGATCTCTGCTGCCACGCAGCAGCAACGGAGCGCGACCGACCAAGTGGTGAAGGCGATGCGGGAGGTGGCGGCCGTGGCGCAGCAGACCGCGGCGGGCAGCAAGCAGGTCGCGGCGGCCGCAGAGCAGCTGTCGCAGATCGCACGGGAGTCAAGCCAAGTCGGCGCGGCGTTCCGGCTGGTCAGGTAGGGCGATCCGGTCGCACACGGAAGGGCTGCACACATGGTCGAGTTCGACCGATCCGCGTTCATACAGAAGTTCCAGGAGGAAGCGACCGAGTACCTCCAGCGCCTGAACGAGGGCGTCATCACCCTGGAGGGCGATCCGACGAACCGCGAGCTCATCGAGCAGATGCTGCGCGACGCCCACACGCTCAAGGGATCGTCGCGGATGGTCGGCCTGCTGGACATCTCCGATGTCGCCCACCGCCTCGAAGACATCATGGTGAAGATCCGCGACGGGGAGATGGCCTTCGAGCCCAGCATGTCAGACGCGTTCTTCGAGGCGCTGGACGCCATCGTGTTCCTCAAGGACAACGCCGGCAAGGACGTCACTGGCCAGCTCGACGTCCCTGCGCTGCTCGACCGTCTGTCGGCAATCGCGGCAGGAGGGGCGGGCACGGCAACCTCCACGAAGAAGCCGGAAACCGCCGCTGCGCCTGAAGCTCCCGCTTCGCCTCCTGAGCACACTGAGCAGCCACGGCCTGAGCCAGCTCCCGAGCCGCGACCGGCGGAGCAGACGGCCGAGCAGACGGTCGCAGCTCCACACGCTGAGGAGAAGCTGCAGGCCAGGACGCAGCACACCGTCCGCATCCGCACCGAGCAGGTCGATCGGCTCTTGAACCTCGTGAGCGAGGTGGTCATCTCGCAGATCAAGGCGGAGCAGCACGCGCGTGACCTGCGGGCCGCACAAGCCGTCGCGAGCGAGCTGCACGGGCTCTGGCGCCGAGTTCAGGCGTCCCTGTCGGTGGATGCCAGCGGAGCCGTCGGCGCGCTGTCCGACGACCTTGCGATCGTCGACGAACTCGTCAACGAAGTGAGGTCGCGTCTGACGCACATGCTCAAGGAGTACAGCGACGACGTCTCGCGGGCGTCCACGGTCGTGTCCGACCTGCAGGAGCACAGCATGGCGATCCGCATGCTGCCGGTCTCGACCGTGTTCAACGCCTTCCCACGCGCCGTGCGCGACCTCGCCAGGCAGTTCAAGAAGGAAGTCGAGCTGGTGGTGCAGGGTGGCGACACCGAGCTCGACAAGAAGGTGCTCGAGGAGATCAACGATCCGCTGATCCACATCATGCGCAATGCGGTGGATCACGGCATCGAGCCCGTCGAACGACGGCGCGAGCTCGGCAAGCCAGACAAGGGCACCATCCGGCTTGCAGCACGCCAAGAGGGCGATCACATCGTCATCGAGATCTCGGACGACGGCGCCGGCATCGATCCCGCGGCGGTCAAGGCCGCGGCGGTCCGCAAGGGCTACATCACCGAGAGCGAAGCGAGGTCGATGTCTGACCGAGAGGCGACCTACCTCATCTTCGAGGCCGGCTTCTCCACGAGTCCGATCATCACGGAGATCTCCGGCCGCGGCGTCGGCATGGACGTCGTGCGCGAGTTCATCGTGGACAAGCTCAAAGGGTCGCTGGACGTCGAGAGCGAGCCCGGTGTCGGGACGACGTTCCGATTGACTATACCGCTGACGCTCGCGATCATCCGTGCGCTGCTCGTGCGCGTGAGCGGACAGGTCTTCGCGGTGCCGACCTCCTCGATCGAGGAGACTTTGCGCATCGATCCCGCGGAAGTCATCAAGGCGGAGGGCAGGGAGGTCATCAGGCGGCAGCGGCGCACGATCCCGCTCGTGCACCTGCGCGACGTGCTCGGCCTCGAGGCGCTGGAGGACGTCGAGCATGGGAAGCTCCCGGTGGTCACCATCGGGTTCTCGGGCCACCGGATGGGATTCCTGGTCGACGCATTCGTCGGCGAGCAGCAGATCGTCATCAAGACTCTGGGCTCCCACCTCAGGCACGTCGACAACGTCGCGGGGGTGACCATCCTGGGTGCCGGCGAGGTCGTGCCCATCCTGAACGTGCCCGACCTCATGGCGAATGCACGTCGCATGACGGGTCGGTCCAGCGGCCGGACGCGTGTCAAACCGGAGAAGGAGCAAGGTCCGCGGCGCGTCCTGATCTGCGAGGACTCTTTCACCACCCGTGAGCTGGAGCGGTCGATCTTCGAAGCCGCCGGCTACGTGGTCGAGACGGCGACCGACGGAGCGGCAGGGCTGACGAAGCTGCGAGAAGGCCTGAAGGTTGACGCCGTCGTGACCGACGTCCAGATGCCGAACATGACCGGCTTCGAGCTTACTCGGGCGATCAAGAGCGATGAGCTCCTCAAGGAGATCCCAGTCATCATCGTGACCTCGCTGGAGCGCGAAGAGGAGAAAGCAGAAGGCATCGAGGCGGGTGCCGACGCCTACATCACGAAGTCGGTGTTCAACCAAGACACGCTGCTCGACACGGTCGAGCGTCTGATCCGGTAGACCTTCAGAGGGGGGCGCGTGGCAGACAAGCCCATCAGGGTGCTGGTCGTCGACGACTCGATCGTCGCTCGGGAGATGCTGACGCAGATCCTGTCGAGCGACCCGAGCATCGAGGTCGTCGGCGTCGCTTCGAACGGCCAGGAGGCTGTGGATGCGGTGGCCCGGCTTAGGCCCGACCTTGTGACGATGGACATCCACATGCCGAAGATGGACGGCATAGCCGCCGTCGAGCACATCATGGCGTACACTCCGACTCCGATCCTAGTCGTGTCCTCATCGGTGCATGGCGAGGGCGTGGGGCGGGCGTTCGACGCGCTGTCTGCGGGTGCTCTTGAGGTGATGAAGAAGCCGGAGCCGCGTGACTGGGCGGAGCTCGAGCGCATCGCTTCGGAGTTGATCAGGAAGGTCAAGCTGCTCTCGCGCGTGAAGGTCATCACGCACATCCGCGGTCGGAAGGGGTCGGCGAGGGGAGCAGAACCCGTCGCTGTGCCCTCGCGTGAACCTGGTGCCGTCTCGATGGTGGCGATCGGCTCTTCCACCGGCGGTCCATCGGCGCTGCTCAACGTGCTGGCGCCGCTGCCTGCGGACTATCCGGCCCCGATCGTCATCGCTCAGCACATCGCCGACGGGTTCATACCCGGCCTGGTGAGCTGGCTCGATGCGGCGTGCAAGCTCACGGTGCGCGCCGCTGGGGATGGCGAGGCGGTCCGGCCGGGGTGTGCATACCTGGCTCCGACGGGGCGCAACCTCGTCGTCGAGGGTCTCACCGTGCGGTATGCGGCGCCTGGGGAAAGGCAGCTGTACATCCCTTCCGCAGACACGCTTTTCGAGTCGGTGGCCAAGACGCACGGCGCGAGCGCAATCGGCGTCCTTCTGACGGGCATGGGCGACGACGGAGCGCGGGGGCTCAAGTCCCTCCGAGACGCCGGTGCCCTGACCATCGCGCAGGACGAGACGACCTCGACGGTCTTCGGCATGCCGAAGGCGGCGATCGAGCTTGGAGCGGCACGCAAGGTGCTGCCCGTCCAGCACATCGCCGACGCGCTGAAGGCCGCGGCCCGTTGCTGAGAATCCCAGCGTCCGCTCCGGTATACTGGCCCCCATGTGCGACGTCCGTCACCGCCCCATCGGGGTCTTCGACTCAGGGCTCGGCGGCCTGACCGTCGTCCGAGAACTCACCAGAGCCCTGCCACATGAGTCGATCGTGTACCTCGGAGACACCGCTCGCTGTCCGTACGGTCCCAGAGAGCCGGCGGAAGTGCGCCGCTTCGTCTTGCAGATCGGCTCCTGGCTGTCCGAGCGCGACATCAAACTCATGGTCATCGCCTGCAATACCGCAACGGCTTCCGGCCTTGCCCTCGCACAGCGTACCTTCGACGTGCCCGTCGTCGGTGTCGTGGAGCCGGGCGCGCGAGCGGCCGTCCAGGCCACCAGGAACCGTCGTGTCGGGGTCATCGGGACGGTAGGGACGGTCCGCTCGGGAGCGTACAGCCACGCGGTGCGCGCTCTCGACGCGGGCGTGACGGTGTTCTCTGCACCCGCGCCGAAGTTCGTGGACATCGTGGAGGCGGGACTGCGCATGGACGACAGCCCGCTCGAGTCGCTGATGTCGCAGACGGCGGACGTCTTCGTGCGGCCCAGCTTCTACGAGCTCGCCCGGGACTACCTCGATCCGCTGAAGCGTGCAGGCATCGACACCCTGGTGCTGGGATGCACGCACTTCCCGCTGCTGTCAGCAGCCATCCAGCAAGTCGTCGGCCCCAACGTGCGCCTGATCTCGTCGGCAGAGGAGACCGCGCGAGAAGTCCGCGACGCGCTGGAGGCCCGTGGCCACGCTGCGCCAGAGAATGCGGATGCTCGATATGCTTTCGTGACGACGGGCGACGCCGACGAGTTCCGCCGGCTCGGATCGCGAATCTTGGGCTGGGACACCGGTCCGGTCGACACGGTCCGTGTCGAGACGCTCGAAGCGCTGTTGTCGCCGGATCTCGAGAAAGTGCTGTCCGATCCTTCCGAGGAGGCATGATGCGCCTGACGGTGCTCGGCTCAGGGGCCTCGTACCCAGGCCCCGGCCGTGCGTGCGCCGGGTACCTCGTCGAGGACGACGGAGCCGCCGTGCTGCTCGACTGTGGGAACGGGGCCGCGTCGAACCTCGCCAGAGTCCTGCGGCCGGAAGCGCTCGGTGCGGTGTTCATCACGCACGCCCACGTCGACCACTTCGCCGACGTGTACGTCCTGCAGGCGGCCCTGCGATACGCTCCCGACGGGCCGGCAGGCCCTGTCGACATGTTCGCCGCCCCGGGAGTGCTCGAGGCGTTGCTCGCTCCGCTGTCCGAGCGTGGCCGCCGCGACATGTCGGAGGCCTTCGCTGCGCGCGAGCTCCGCCATGGTGTCCCAGTCTTCGTAGGCGGTCTGGCGGTCGAGCCGATACGGACTACGCACGCTGGCGAGACGCTCGCTCTGGACATCCGCGATTGCGCTGGGCGCCGGATCGTCTACACCTCGGACAGCGTCGCGAGCCCTGCTCTGGCGGATGCTGCACGTGGCGCCGACCTGCTGCTTGCGGATGCGACGCTGCCGGAGGAGTACGCTGGGAAGGCACCGCACATGACCGCGCGTGAAGCCGGAGCACTCGCACGGGCAGCAGGCGTTGAGGTGCTGGTCCTCACCCACCTGTGGCCGAGCGTCGACAGGAGCCAGGCGGCGCGAGATGCAGGGTGCGAGTTCGGCGGGCGTATCATCGTGGCTGAAGAGATGATGGCCATCGACTTAGTCGAGGAGGTCTGAATGGACCGTTCTGGCGGACGCGGGCAGCGCGACCTGAGACCGCTCCACGTGGTTCGCAGGTACCTGAAGCACGCCCACGGCTCGTGTCTCATCGAGCTGGGTGACACGCGCGTGCTGTGTGCTGCGACCATGGCTGACGCCGTGGCGCAGTGGAGGCGCGGTTCGGGTCTGGGGTGGGTGACTGCCGAGTACTCGCTCTTGCCGGCCTCGACGCACACGCGCTCGAAGCGCGAGGTGGGGCCGGGGAGCCCGAGCGGTCGGACGCACGAGATCCAGCGGCTGATCGGCCGCGCCCTTCGTTCTGTCGTCGACCTGGGCGGGCTCGGCGGTGAAGTCACGCTGACCGTAGACTGCGACGTGATCCAGGCGGACGGCGGCACCCGTACGGCCGCCATCACTGGCGCGTTCCTTGCAGCGCACGACGCTCTCACGACGTGGAAGGACGCGGGTCGCATCCCCGATCTGCCCATCCGTGACCTCCTCGCAGCGGTCTCGGTGGGTGTCGTGGACGGTGTCGCTGTGCTCGACCTGGACTACGCTGAGGACAGCGTGGCTGAGGTCGACATGAACGTGGTCGTCGATGGCAGGGGTCGTATCGTGGAAGTCCAGGGGACGGCCGAGCAGGTCCCCCTGGAACGTGCGAGGTTCGACGAGCTGCTCGACCTCGCGCTAGAGGGAGCAGGACGTCTGGTAACGGTCCAGCGAGCGATGATCGACCACGGTCTCGACGAGGTCGTGGAGGACTGGTCGTGATGCGCGTCGTCGTCGCGAGCTCCAACGAGGGCAAGGTCCGAGAGATCCGACACGTCCTGGAGCCGCTGGGGTGGGAGGTCGTCCGGGCCGTCGATGTGGGCGGCCGACTGATCGACGTGGAGGAGACCGGCGAGACCTTCTTGGAGAACGCGCTCATCAAGGCACGTGCGTACGCGGCAGCGTTCGGCTGTCCTGCACTGGCCGACGACAGCGGTCTGGAGGTCGATGCGCTCGGCGGCGCGCCCGGCGTGCGTTCTGCTCGGTATGCGGGCGAGCCGACGGACGACGCTGCCAACAACGCGAAGCTGCTCGCCGAGCTCTCAGACGTCCCTGCTCCCGAACGAACGGCTCGCTTCAGGTGCGTCCTTGCTCTGGCGTGGCCGGACGGTCGTGTGCTTGCGGCAGACGGCGTGTGCGAGGGCTCGATCGGGTTCGAACCGCGTGGGACGAACGGCTTCGGTTACGACCCGCTGTTCCTGCCCGCCGCGGCGGCAGGCCGGACGATGGCACAGCTCTCGCCCGACGAGAAGAGCGCGATCAGCCATCGCGGCTCTGCTCTGCGAGCGCTGAGGGGAGCGCTCGAGCAAACGGGCCTTGCGTCTGACGGCTAGCGTCCCGGCCGCATGCCGCATATACTGTGACGTGCCATCGGGGCAGGTGGCCCGCAGGCGCCTCCCCGGCGCACGGTCGGGCCGTAGCGCAGCTTGGTAGCGCACCTGCTTTGGGAGCAGGGGGCCGCCGGTTCGAATCCGGCCGGCCCGACCAGATAGGCGGCCGTAGTTCAATTGGTAGAGCCCCAGCCTTCCAAGCTGGTTGTTGCGGGTTCGAGTCCCGTCGGCCGCTCCATTGACAACCTATGCCGGCGCGGGTACCGTATCGCCTCGGCGCCCGGGCCGGTTCGATACGCGCCCGTAGCTCAGATGGATAGAGCAAGAGACTTCTAATCTCTTGGTCGGGGGTTCGAGTCCCTCCGGGCGTGCCAACGCGAACACGGTGGGCGTAGCTCAGTTGGTCAGAGCGTCGGACTGTGGCTCCGAAGGTCGCGGGTTCGAGTCCCGTTGCCCACCCCATGAAGACACGAGGCCCCCGCACGGGGGCCTCTGCGCTTCACAGAGCAGATGCTGCCGCTGCGCTGCTATGATGAAGCTGAGCATCCGAGGATGAAGGCGGGTATGGCAGATCGCAACGGTATCCGTGCACGCGGAGTGCGCCCTGTCGCGGTGATTCGAGCGGGGGCGGTCATCATCGTGCTAGGGGCGCTGGTGGTGGGAGTGGGGGTGCTGCAGTCACGGTGCAGCGGAACAGCCACACTTCGCGAGCCGGATCCGCGTGCGACCAGGCCGGTCTTGGCTGGGGTGCTTCCCGGAGGGGCTGAGACGCTCGCCAACCCCGTCGGACTCGCATGGGATGGGTCGCGCCTGTACGTGTGCGAATCGGACGCCGGACGCATCGCAGTGTTCGACGCAGCAGGCCGTCGAACCGGCACGATTCGGGTACCTGTCGCGAGCGGAGCAGCCACTGCGTACCCTGCTGCCATCTGCACATCTGAGAATCGAACGATCGCGGTCGTCGACGCTGCGGCACAGCGAGTGCTCGTCATCAACGCTGATACGATGGGAGAAGCCCGGGTCGTTCGGGAGATCGGCGGTTCCGCAGGGGTCGGGCAGCCTACGGCTGTCGCGAGTGTCGGAGGTCGTCTGTACGTCGCCGACGCTTCTGACGGCACCATCAAGGTCTTCGACGATGGCGATCGTCCGGTGTCGGTGCTTGCGCAAGACCTGAATCCCAAGCTCACATTCGTCACGAGCATGTCGGCGTCCGATGGTTCTCTCTACGTCGTGGACTCCAACGCAGGGCGCGTCATCGAGATGGACGTCGATACCGGCACGTTCAGGGCTGCACTGGAGACCCGATTCACGCTGCCGCGTGGTGTGGCGGTATTGACCGGTGGCCGGATTGCGGTAGCCGACGCGTTCGGAGGCCGCGTAGCTGTGTTCTCCGGTACTCGGCAGACTGGAGCGCTTGACGCGGGTTCCGTGCCAGGAGCCCCGTTCCGGTCGATTCGAGCGCTTGCGTGGGACGGCCAGCGCGGTCGGTTGTTCGTTGCTGATGCCGGATCCGGCCGCGTGGCGGCGATCGATGTGCCGCGCGTTTGGGGGATTCGATGAGCCGCACGGCGCTTTGCTCACCGGTTCTCGTCCTTGCGATCTGCGTGCTGTGGCTATCGAGCCTTGCTGGCTGCGGGTGTCGCGCAGCTCAGACGCATCCAGCAGAGCGGGTTGTAACCGAACTGCTCGAACTGCGACGAGCGGACGTGCGTGATCCCCAGAGGTATAGCGGCTTCTTCCGCGAGTCGGGCATTGCAAGCGCGCTCGTGTCGCCGGACGCTCATCCGACAGGGACGCCTCGGGTCCCTCGGTGGAAGCGGGTGTATGCTTCGACGATCGCTTCTGATACCGCCGAGGTCGCCGTGGTGTGGTTCGAGGATGCCGCCTTCGAAGGGTGGCCAGCGGTGACGGTCTTCACCGTGTCCAATGACGGCGGCCGCTGGGTTGTCGTCGACGCGCGCGAGGAGACCGTCGCTCCCGAGCCGGCTCGTTGAGCGGGCCGGTAGGTCAGCGGGGAGGACAGCGAACCGCGAAGCTGCGAGCTGCTCCGCTCGCCTGCATTGGTGCGGTGGAAGCGGAGTGAGCCTGTGGCTGTTCGGCGTTGCCTCCCGGTGGTCGAGGTGCTATCCTGTGCCGGCTGTCCGTGCGCCTGCTTGGAAACCAGGCGCTTCATGGAGGTGAACCGAGGTGCGGAAGGGCATCCATCCCGACTACGTCGAGTGCCGCGTGGTGTGCTCCTGCGGCAACACGTTCGTGACGCGTTCCACCAAGCCTGAGCTCCATGTCGAGCTCTGCAACAAGTGCCATCCGTTCTACACCGGTCAGCAGAAGTTCGTCGACAGCGGCGGCCGGGTCCAGCGGTTCGCCGACAAGTTCGGCAACGCCGCTGCTGCCGTCATGGAGCGGGAGGCCGCTGAGCGCGAGGCGCGCCGCAAGGCAGCCGAGGAGGCCGCTGCCAAGCTCAAGGCCGAGCGGGAGGCGAAGGCCGCCGAGAAGGCGAACCGGGCTGCCCGCTTCGAGGTGGAGCAGGCGGTGGACAGCGGTGAGGCTTCGGCGGACGGCTCGGAAGACTACGCCAACGAGTAGCCCGTGCTGCTGGTATCATCGGGAGGCGAGCCTCGCGCTCGCCTCTTTGCTTTGACGGAAGGACCGTCCGTGGACGTCAGGCTTCTGTACCACACGCCCGACCCGGAACGCGCGATCGCCGCTGCAGCGCGCCTGTGCTACTCGCCGGTCGGAGCGGCAGAGCTGATGCAGGACCTGAGCGAGAGCGCTGCCCATCGCGTGTTGAAGACGATCCTGTCCTCGGGCCATCTCTCGGCACTTGAGCATGCGTCGTACACGTTCGCCGTCGAGGGCGTCTCTCGTGCACTCACGCATCAGCTCGTGAGGCACCGGCTCGCCTCGTACAACCAGCAGTCGCAGCGGTACGTGCGATACGACCTCCCTCCCGAGTTCATCGAGCCGCCCGCGGTTGAGGCGGATCGGCGCGCACACGAGGTGTTTGTTCTGGCCACGGATGCCGCCTTCGAGGCATACCGCAAGCTTCTTGAGCTCGGCGTGCCTGCCGAGGACGCCAGGTACGTCTTGCCGAACGCCATGGAGACGAAGATCGTCGTGACGATGAACGTGCGCGAACTGCTCCACTTCTTCGAGCTCCGTTGCTGCAAGCGCGCGCAGTGGGAGATCCGCGCGCTCGCTCTCGCGATGCTCGACCTCGTGACGCCCACGGCACCGTACATCTTCTGCGACGCGGGCGCGTCCTGTCGCCGCGGCCCGTGCCGCGAAGGGGCCATGTCGTGCGGCGACCCGTATCCGAGGGCAGAGCGCCGTGACTGAGCGCGAGCGCGTGCAGCACACGCACATCGGCGGCCAGGCCGTCATCGAAGGCGTGATGATGCGCGGCACGAGGAACTGGGCGGTGGCGGTGCGTGAGCCGTCAGGCGCCATCTACGTCGAGTCNCACGACCTGCCCGACCCGTCGACGCGTCCTGCGTGGTCGAAGCGTCCCGTCGTGCGCGGCGTGTTCGCCTTCGTCGAGACGATGAAGCTCGCGATGCAGGCCTTCTCGATCGCGGCCTCGCACGCAGGCGAGACCGAGGAGGACCGCCTGTCGAGCAAAGAGGTCGGTTTCACCATGGTGGCAGGCGTCGCGCTCGCCGTGGGGCTGTTCGTCGTGCTTCCAGCGGTAGCGACCGATTGGCTGGTCGGACCGCAGACTACGCGCCCGTTCTTGTGGAACTCCGTGGACGGGGTGCTGCGCCTGGCCGCGTTCTTCGCCTACATCGTGGTCGTCAGCCGCATCCCGGACATCAAGCGCGTCTTCGCGTACCACGGGGCGGAGCACAAGACCATCCATGCCTACGAGCACGGCGTCCCGCTCGAGCCCTCCTCCGTCCAGCGCTTCGGGACCTTGCACGTGCGGTGCGGCACCTCGTTCCTGCTCATGGTGATGGTGATCGCGATCCTGGTGTTCTCGCTCGTTCCCGGGAAGGCCATCCTCGCAGCCGCTGGCGTATCGGGCCGTGGCTGGACGCTCGCGTTCAACATAGGGATCAGGCTGCTGCTCCTGCCGCTCATCGCCGGGCTGGCGTACGAGGTGTCTGTGAAGTGGGCAGGGTCGCGCTCAGGGAACCCGCTGGTTCGCGTCGTGACCTGGCCCGGGATGCAGCTGCAGCGGCTCACGACCGCAGAACCCGAAGAAGGGATGGTCGAGGTCGCCATCGCGGCGATGAAGGCGGTGCTGGAGCGCGAGCGGGCCGAAACGCCGACCGTCGATCTGCGTCCGGAACCCTCGGAGCCGGCTCCTGCCATCGACTGACCCGCCGCCTGAGGCCCGCGTGCTATAGTGCTACGCTGGACTTCGGCCGAAAGAACCGTCATCGCATGAGAGAGAAGCTCGAACAGATCGTCGCCGCCTTCGACGAGCTGACTGCGCGGCTCGGGGATCCCGAGGTGCTTGCAGACCAGAAGGCGTACGCGCGGCTTGCCAAGGAGCATCGCTCGCAGGAGCCGCTCGCCGTCAAGGCGCGCGAGTATCTCGCCGCCCTGGACGAGCTGGATGGTGCGAAGGAGATCCTGCGCACCGAGAGCGACCCGGACCTCAAGGACCTGGCCGCCGATGAGGTGCGTCGCATCGAGGCCCTCTTGCCTGCGCTCGAAGACGAGCTCAAGGTCATGCTGCTTCCGGGAGACCCGAACGACGAGAAGGACATCATCGTGGAGATCCGCGCGGGCGCCGGTGGCGATGAGGCGGCGATCTTCGCCGGCGACCTGTACCGCATGTACACCCGGTATGCGGAATCGCAAGGATGGAAGGTGGAGGAGATCGACGCGAGCCCGAGCGATGCTGGGGGGTTCAAGGAAGTCTCCTTCCGCATACGCGGCGACAGGGTCTACTCCAAGATGAAGTTCGAGTCGGGCGTGCACCGCGTGCAACGCGTCCCCGTCACCGAGTCGCAAGGCCGCATCCACACCTCGACCGCCACCGTCGCCGTGCTTCCCGAGGCCGACGAGATAGAGGTCGAGATCGACCCCAACGACTTGCGGATCGACGTGTTCCGGTCGAGCGGCCCAGGCGGCCAGTCGGTCAACACCACCGACTCCGCGGTCCGCATCACGCACCTGCCCACGGGCCTCGTCGTCCAGTCGCAGAACCAGAAGTCGCAGCTCCAGAACAAAGAAGAGGCGCTCCGCGTGCTGCGCGCTCGCCTCTACGAGATGGAGCTGGAGAAGCAGCGCGCCGAGCTGGGGCAGCAGCGGCGAAGCCAGATCGGGTCCGGTGACCGCTCTGAGAAGATCCGCACCTACAACTTTCCGCAAGACCGGGTGACCGACCATCGCATCGGGCTGACCGTCCACAACCTGCCCGCGATCATGATGGGCGAGATCGACGAGATCATCGAGGCGCTCGCGGCGGCGGATCGCGCGGAGAAGCTTGCGGCGGCGGTCGACTGATATGCCTGAGCGCGTCTGGACCGTACGCGACGCGCTCGGCTGGATCGTCGGCTACCTCGAGGGCAAGGGCGATCCGCACCCTCGGCGTTCTGCCGAGTGGCTCTTGAGCGCGGCGACGGGGTTGTCACGCGTCGAGGTGTACGCCTGCCACGATCGCCCGTTGAGCACCGACGAACGGTCGCGTCTGCGCGAGGCTGTCGCGAGACGTGCAGCAGGCCAACCGCTGCAGCTGGTCACGGGAGAGATGCCGTTCCGGCACCTCGTCATCCACGTCAGGCCTGGCGTGTTCATCCCGCGTCCGGAAACCGAGGTGCTCGTGGAGGTGGCGATGCGCGAGCTTCGCGGCGTGCAGGAGCCGCTCATCGCCGAGCCGTGCACGGGTTCGGGATGTGTGGCGGTCTCGCTCGCGTACGAACTGCCCACCGCGCGCGTGATGGCGACGGACGCGAGCGAGGAAGCGGTCTTGACCGCTCGTCAGAACGCTCTGTACGCCAAGGTGGGCGAGAGGGTACAAGTGATGCATGGAGACCTTCTCGGACCGCTTCTCGCCCGAACAGAGCTGCGTGGCGCGTTCGATGCCGTTGTCTCGAATCCTCCGTACGTCCCCCGTGGCCAGCTTGCTGGCCTGCCTCGGGAAGTGCTGGATCACGAGCCCGTTGCTGCGCTTGACGGCGGAGAGGACGGATGCGAGGTCGCCAGGCGTATCGTCGCCCAGTCCCTCGAGCTGCTCAAGCCTGGCGGCGTGGTCGCGCTCGAGCTCGCCGAGGACAGGGCGGAGGCGTACGCTGAGGAGTTGTCAGGTGTGCTGCGCGCGGTCCAGGTCGTGAAGGACCTGGCCGGGCGGGACAGGATCGTCGTCGGGAAGACACAGGAGGCGAGCTGACATGAGCAAGGTGATCAGGATCGATCCCGACAATCCGTCAGCGGAAGCGGTGAATCTCGCTGCTACGGTCTTGCGGGACGGCGGCATCGTCGTGTTCCCGACGGAGACCGTCTACGGGATCGGCGCTTCCGCTTCGTCACCGATCGGCCCGCAGGAGATCATCGACATCAAGCGGAGACCGAAGAACAAGCCCCTGCCCTGGCTGGTGGAAGACGCGAGCGCGCTTGACACCTACGGAGTCGATGTCCCTGAGTACGCCCGCCGGCTCGCCCGGGCGTTCTGGCCAGGCGCGCTGACGATCGTGGTGAAGGCCGCCGCCATGGTCAAGCCGGAGTTCTGCGACGAGCGAGGGACGGTGGCGCTTCGCTGCCCCGACCACGAACTCGTGCAGGAGCTGATCCGTGCGACGGGAGGTGCGCTCATCGCGACCTCCGCAAACACCTCGGGCCACCCTGCCCCGGCGTCGTTCGAGGAGCTCGAGGAGCGCATCATCGCATCGGCGGACCTCACCCTCGACGGCGGTGAGACCGAGCATGGCGTCGCGTCCACGGTCGTGGACTGCAGCGGGCCTGAACCGGTCATCGTTCGCGAAGGAGCCATCCCGGCCGAGCAGGTGCTAGCGGTCGCCTCCGGCCAAGACGCATAGGCCGGCACTGGAGCAGCCGCTGCTGGTACAATGCGGGAGGCGCCTTGTGCGCCTCCCGTACTCGTTCAGAAGGGGCATCCGCATGCGCATCGTAGTTGGGAGCGACCACGCCGGGTTCGCTCTCAAAGAACACGTGAAGTCCTATCTGCAACGCTCAGGCCATCACGTCTACGACGTCGGCACGGATTCTGAGGAGTCTGCCGACTATCCGGACTATGCGCTTGAAGCCGCGAGGATGGTCGCGTCAAAAGACGCGGACTTCGGGGTGCTCGTGTGCGGTACCGGGCTCGGGATGGCGATTGCGGCGAACAAGGTACGCGGCGTGCGCGCCGTGCAGGTGATGGATCCCGAGCTTGCCGAGATGGCGCGCAGGCACAACGACGCGAACGTGCTCACGCTCGCCGGCAGGTACACGGACCCCGCCACCGCCGAGCGGATCGTCGACGCCTTCCTGGCGACGCCGTTCGAAGGCGGACGGCACGAGCGGAGGGTGGGCAAGATCGGTGCGATCGAGGGCGAGGAGCGCCCAGGCACCATCGACAGAAAGGAAGCATGACATGTCCTTGGAGCACCTCCGGCAGGTCGACCCCGAGGTCGCTGCGGCCATCGACGCCGAGCTTGACCGCCAGCGCAACACAATCGAGCTGATCGCGAGCGAGAACTTCGTGTCGATGGCGGTGCTGGAGGCCGCAGGCACGGTCCTCACGAACAAGTACGCCGAAGGGCTGCCAGGAAAGCGGTACTACGGCGGATGCGAGAAGGTCGACATCGTGGAGGACCTTGCACGGGAGCGCGCCAAAGAGTTGTTCGGCGCCGACCACGCCAACGTGCAGCCGCATGCAGGAGCGCAAGCGAACATGGCGGTGTTCTTCGCCGCGCTCTCGCCCGGCGATACGGTGCTCGGGATGAGCCTCGCCATGGGCGGCCACCTCACCCATGGCTCCCCGGTGAACTTCTCCGGCAAGTGGTTCAACGTGGTGCCGTACGGGCTGGATCCCCAGACGGAGACGATCGACTACGACGAGGTCGAGCGGCTCGCGAAGGAACACCGTCCGAAGCTCATCATCGCCGGCGCGAGCGCGTATCCCCGCATCATCGACTTCGAGCGCTTCGGCGCGATCGCGCGGGAGGTGGGCGCGTACTTGATGGTCGACATGGCCCACATCGCGGGGCTCGTCGCCACAGGAGCGCACCCCTCGCCGGTCCCTTACGCCGACTTCGTGACATCGACGAGCCACAAGACGCTCCGCGGCCCGAGGTCCGGCTTCGTGCTCTGCAAGGCGGAGCACGCCACGGCGCTTGACAAGGCGGTATTCCCTGGCCTGCAGGGAGGTCCGCTGGAGCACATCATCGCGGCGAAGGCGGTCGCTTTCAAAGAGGCGATGCAGCCCCAGTTCCGCGACTACATCGACCGCGTGGTCGCGAATGCGCGCGCGATGGGCCAAGCGATGGTGGATGCCGGCCTGCGCCTCGTGTCGGGCGGCACCGACAATCACCTGATGCTCGTGGACCTGCGCCCGGCCGGCATCACTGGCAAGGAGGCGCAGAACCTGCTCGAGACGGTCGGCATCACCGTCAACAAGAACGCGATACCGAACGATCCGGAAAGCCCGTTCGTCACGAGCGGCATCCGTGTGGGCACGCCGGCCATCACGACGCGGGGGTTCTCTGAAGACGAAGCCCGGCTCGTCGGCGAGCTGATCGCCGAGACGCTGTACCATCGCGACGAACCGCAGACGCTTGCGCGCATCGCAGGTCAGGTCGAAGACCTGCTCGCAGCACACCCGCTGTACCCCGAGCTCTGAGGCGCCGCAGGAGGAGGAGACCACGATGAACGTGCGCCGCTGGGACAACGTGTTCGTGATGGACCACCCGCTCATCCAGCACAAGCTGTCGATCCTTCGCGACGTCGGGACGGGCGCCAAGGAGTTCCGCGAGCTCGTGAAGGAGCTTGCGATGCTGATGGCGTACGAGGCGACCCGCTCGTTCCAGCTCTCAGAGACGGTCGTGACGACGCCTATCGCGGAGACGACCACCTACGTGCTGGCAGGCAAGAAGGTCGCCGTCATCCCGATACTGAGAGCCGGGCTGGGCATGGTCGACGGAATCCTGGAGCTCATCCCTGCGGCCAAGGTGGGGCACATCGGCCTGTACCGGGATCCCGAGTCGCTCCAGCCCGTGGAGTACTACTGCAAGCTTCCAGAGGACATCGGAGAGCGGGACATCATCCTGGTCGATCCGATGCTCGCGACCGGCGGCTCTGCCGCGGCAGCGGTGCAGTTCCTGCGACGGCGCGGCGCGAAGGCGATCAACCTGCTGTGCATCATCGCGGCGCCGGAGGGGATCGAAGCCGTGCTGTCGGCCTGCGAGGACGTCATGATCTACACGTGCGCCGTGGACAGCCACCTGAACGACCACGGCTACATCGTGCCCGGCCTGGGAGACGCAGGCGACCGGTTGTTCGGGACGAAGTGACGGAGACGCCGTGACGCGCCCGTCGTGGGACGAGTACTTCATGTCGATCGCGCAGCACGTCGCGGGGAGGTCGACGTGCGTGAGGCGCCAGACGGGTGCTGTGCTCGTCAAGGACAAGCGGATCCTTGCGACGGGATACAACGGCGTGCCGTCAGGGCTCGCGCACTGCGCTGACGTAGGCTGCCTGCGCGAACGGCTGGCTATCCCGTCGGGCGCGAACCACGAGCTGTGCCGCGGCATCCACGCCGAGCAGAACGCGGTCATCCAGGCCGCACGGCACGGCATCTGCATCGATGGCTCGGTGGCGTACTGCACGCACCAACCGTGCGTGCTCTGTGCGAAGATCCTGATCAACGCGGGCGTCGCGGAGGTGGTGTACGCTTCGCCGTACCCCGACCGGCTCGCCGAGGAGATGCTCGACGAGGCGGGCGTGCTCGTGCGCCAGGCAGCGGAGGTCGGCCTGTGAGCGGCGTGCTCTGGCAGGCTGCGGCGGACGCACTCGCTGCCGCGGCGGTGACCCTGGCGACGACCCCGCTCGTGCGCACGGCCGGCATCCGCCTCGGCATCGTGGCGCATCCAGGTGGCAGGCACGTGCACTCGGGCGTCGTCCCACGCATCGGCGGAGTCGCCATGTTCGCAGGGGTCGTCGCCGGCCTGCTCGTGCAGCTGAGCGGGGAGCGGTTCTTCGGGTGGCAGAAGGTCATCGCTGTCTCCCCCCGCCAGGTGGTGGCCGTCGCCGCAGGCGCCTTGATCATGTTCGCGGTCGGCGTGGTGGATGACGTGGTCGAGATGAAGCCGGGGGCCAAGTTCCTCGGACAGATCGCCGCAGCCGCCGCTGTGGCCTTGGGCGGAGTACGGATCGGCTACATCGGCAACCCGTTCGGCGGCGTGATCGTGCTCGGCGCGCTGTCGCTGCCGCTGACCGTCCTGTGGATCGTCAGCTTCGCGAACGTCATCAACCTCATAGATGGGCTCGACGGGCTTGCTGCAGGCGTTTCAGCTATCGCGGGGCTGTCATTGTTCGCGCTGGCGGTGCAGGGGAACACGCTGGCTGCAGCCGTGCTGTCTGCCGTTCTGGTAGGCGCGTGCCTCGGGTTCTTGCGCTACAACTTCCATCCTGCGAGTGTGTTCATGGGCGATTCCGGCGCGCTCACCCTCGGCTTCCTCCTCGCGTGCATCTCGCTGCTCGGCGTCATGAAGTCGCTCGCCGCGATCGCTTTGGTGGTACCGATCGTCATCGTCGGCGTCCCGGTCTTCGACACCTTCTCCGCAATCGTGCGACGGAAGATCAGCGGCAAGCCGATACAGGCGGCAGACAAGGGCCACATCCATCACCGGTTGCTGCACAGAGGGTTCAGCCATCGCCAGACCGTGACGATCATCTACGTCTGGTCGGCAGCGCTTGCGGTCGGAGGCTATGCGGTGCGGTGGGCGCCATCCTCGCTGCGGTTGGCCACGCTCGTCGTGCTGGCTGCGCTGTCTGCCTACATGGCGTATTGGCTCGGTCTTTTCGAGGTCGTGCATCACGAGGACGAGGGCGAACGCTAATCCTTGTTGCGCTTGTGAACGTTGGTGTATAGTGAGCACGCTTCCGGGTCCCCCCGGCCGGGAGCGTCTTCCGATGCGCTGCGACGCATGCAGCAGGTCGCTTCATGCTCAAGCGCGCATCTCCGGGGGTGCGTTCGCGCAAGCACTCGCGTGAGAGGGACAGCAAGCTGGGAGCGGACGTGCTCGATAGCGTCTCGGCCGTGGTCCGTGCGGTCGCCGCGTGCGCCGGCGGCCTGGCCTTCGGCTTCGGTTTCGCCGTGCTGTCCCGGTTGGGGGTCTCGTTCGTGCGGCCGGGGCAGGCATTCCTCGGGCTCGCGGTCGTCTCGTCGCTCACTTTCCTCAGGCTCGTCGTGTGCGCCGCCGCGCTGTACGCGTGCTCGGTCGTGGCGCCCGAGGCGGTGCCTGCATTCGGCATCAGCGTTGTCGCGGCATTCCTTGTGTCGACCGTGGCAGAAGGGATCCGTGAGGTTCGTTCGGTTTCGTCGGGCATGTCCGCGTAGGAGGGAGTGCTGCAGGTGTCAGCCCCAACCGTCACCGTGGCCGAGCAAGCAGCGGCCGACCCGTTGACTCACGGCATCGAGAAGCTCGTGCACGAGCTGTCGGTGCTGCCGCTCAAAGGCGAGCACCTCGGCATCGCCGAGAGCTACAGCCCGGGCCACTTCACGCTGACGAACTACACCTTCTGGATGCTCATCGCGTTCGCGCTGACCGTCCTGTTCTTCGTCGTCGCCTCCCGCAAGCCGAAGCTCGTACCGAGCGGCATCTACAACCTGGCTGAAGCCGGGGTGGCCTTCGTGCGCGACAGCCTGTGCGCAGAGGTCATGGGGCCTGAGGGTCGCAAGTACTTCCCGTTCATCGGGACGGTGTTCTTCTTCGTGCTCTTCAACAATCTGCTCGGGAACATCCCTCCGGCGCTTCCGGGTACCGGCACGCTCGGGACCACCTTCATGTGGGGCCTGATCGTGTTCACCGTGTACAACGGGATCGGCATCAAGAAGAACGGGCTTGGGCGATACATCAAGAGCTTCATTCCCTCCGGGACCCCGCTGTGGCTGGCGCCGTTCATCTTCGTGCTGGAGCTCATCTCGCACTTCTTGCGCCCGATCACGCTGGGCATTCGTCTGTACGCGAACATGTACGCTGGCCACATCATGCTCGGCGTCTTCGCGATCTTCATGGGTATCGCGATCGAGCACGTGTCGGCGACGAGCTTCGTCGTATTGCCTCTGTCGTTCGTCATGCAGATCGTCTTGCGTGGGTTCGAGCTGTTCGTCGCGGTCCTGCAGGCGTACATCTTCGCGATCCTGACGGCGGTGTACATCAACGGAGCGCTGCACGCGTCGGAGCACTAGGAAGGGACGACCGCCGCGTCTGTGCGGCGTGAAGCCGGTTGGAACAGACACCGGACGGAGGGACCGCCCGGTGCACGATCAGGAGGAGGAAGTCGTGATCGGTTCGTTGTCAGTTCTGGGTGCAGGTCTCGCCTTCGGCCTGGGCGGCATCGGTGCTGCGCTCGGCATCGGCATGATCGGGTCCAAGACGATCGAGTCCATGGCCCGTCAGCCAGAGATGGCCGGCCGCCTGCAGACCACGATGTTCATCGCCCTGGGCATGACCGAGGCCATCGGCCTGCTCGGCTTCGTTCTCGCGTTCGTCCTGCAGGGCGTCAAGTAGCCGACACACCGACTTCGGGAGGTAGGAAGCGTGGAGAAGATCATCCCGCTCGGCGTAGAGCTCTACGTCAACCTCGCCGCGTTCGTCGTGCTGTTCGTGCTGCTGGCCAAGTTCGCGTTCCCGCCCATCACGAAGATGCTCGACGAGCGAGCCGAGAAGATCCGCGAATCGCTCGAGAAGGCCGAAGACACGCGCATCGAGGCGGAGCGTCTGCTCGAGGAGTATCGCCAGCAGATGGCGGAGGCCCGGGCCGAGGCCGCGAAGATCATCGAACAGGGCCGCACCGTGGCTGAGAACATGAAGTCCGAGATCCTCGCGAAGGCGCGCGAGGAGGCGGAGGCCGAGAAGGCCAAGGCGCTCGAGGCCATCAAGGCCGAGCGTGCTGCGGCGGTCGCTGAGCTGCAGGCGAAGGTGGCCGAGCTGTCGGTGGCCGTCGCCGGCAAGATCCTCGGCGAGCAGCTGACGCCTGCCGAGCACGAAGCGCTCATCGAGCGGTACCTCGCAGAGGTGGGCAGCCTGGATGAGCGGTAGCCAGACGGTCAGCACCTACGCGCAGGCGCTGTACGACCTGGCGGCGGTGTCCGACGCGTTCGACGCTGTCGACGAAGGCATGCGGGCCGTCGTCAATGCGGTGCGCGGCAACGTCGATCTGCGCGAGGCGCTCGTCGACACGACCGTTCCTGCAGACAAGCGGCGCGAGATCATGCGCGCCATATTCGGCGATGCTGTCGTGCCGGAGGTCGTGGCGCTGGCTGCGCTGATGGTCGAGCGCGGCCACGCCGACCTGCTGGGCGCGGTCTCGACCGAATACGCGCGTCTGCTGGAGGAGCGCCGCGGCGTCGTTATCGCAGAGGTCACTACCGCCGTGCCGCTGTCAGAGGCGCTGCGCGCCAAGCTCATCGACAAGCTTCAAGCCGCCACTGGGAAGGCCGTCTCGCTGCGCGAGGCCGTCGACCCGTCCATCCTCGGCGGCATCGTCGTCAAGGTCGCCGGCCGTGTGCTTGACGGCAGCGTGAACTCTCAGCTGCGCGAGCTCAGGCAGGCGCTCGCTACCGCACGCCAAGGAGGTGACGCATAGCGTGGTCGAGATCACCGCATCACGCATCGACGAGGTCTTGAAGGCGCAGCTCGCCTCCTTCAAGCCATCGGTCGATGTCCGCGAGGTAGGCACGGTCATCCAGGTCGGTGACGGCATCGCGCGCGTCGAGGGCTTGAAGGGCGCGATGGCCGGAGAGCTGCTGGAGTTCGTCTCGAGCAGCGGAGAGACCGTCATGGGTATGGCGCTCAACCTCGACCGCGACGAGATCGGCGCGGTGCTGATGGGCGAGACCTCGCTCATCAAGGAGAACGACACGGTCCGCACGACCGGCAGGATCATCGAAGTCCCGTCCGGACGCGGGTTCCTCGGGCGGATCGTGAACCCGCTCGGCGAGCCGCTCGACGGCAAGGGCCCGATCGAGGCCGAGGGCTTCAGACCGGTCGAGTTCAAGGCACCGGGCGTCGTTGAGCGCAAGGGCGTCCACGAGCCGCTCCAGACGGGCATCATGGCGATCGACGCCATGATCCCTATTGGACGCGGCCAGCGCGAGCTCATCATCGGCGACCGCCAGACCGGCAAGACCGCCGTGGCGATCGACACGATCATCAACCAGAAGGGCAAGGGCGTCATCTGCGTGTACGTGGCGGTCGGCCAGAAGGCATCCACCGTCGCGGGCGTGGTGCAGACGCTTGAAGCGTACGGCGCGCTCGACTACACGATCGTCGTCGCCGCAAACGCCTCGGACCCCGCACCGCTGCAGTACATCGCCCCGCTCGCCGGCTGCGCGATGGGTGAGTACTTCATGTACACGGGCGAGAACGGTCAGCCCGCAAGCGCGGAGAACCCCGGTCGTCACGTGCTGTGCATCTACGACGACCTCTCGAAGCAGGCGGTCGCGTACCGCCAGATGTCGCTCACGCTGCGCCGCCCGCCGGGACGCGAAGCGTATCCGGGCGACATCTTCTACCTGCACAGCCGTCTGCTCGAGCGAGCAGTGAAGCTCAACGACGCGAACGGCGCGGGTTCGCTCACGGCGCTTCCAATCATCGAGACGCAGGCCGGCGACGTGTCGGCGTACATCCCGACGAACGTCATCTCCATCACGGACGGCCAGATCTTCCTCCAGACCGACCTCTTCTATCAGGGCGTGCGTCCGGCGATCAACGTGGGCATCTCGGTGTCCCGCGTCGGCGGCAATGCCCAGATCAAGGCGATGAAGCAGGTCGCCGGGTCGCTGCGCCTCGACTTGGCGCAGTACAGAGAGCTGCAGGCCTTCGCCCAGTTCGGCTCGGACCTCGACAAGGCGACGCAGGCCACGCTCGCCCGCGGCGCGCGGCTCGTGGAGCTCCTCAAGCAGGGACGCTACGTGCCGATGGCGGTCGAGGATCAGGTCATGGCGATCTTCGCCGGCACCAAGGGCTACCTCGACGGCGTCGAGGTCGGCGAGGTGCAGCGCTTCCGCGAGGAGTTCTTGCAGTTCATCCACAGCGCGTACCCGGAGATTCCGGAAGCGATTGCGACCGAGAAGGTGCTGTCTGACGAAACCGCCCAGAAGCTCTCTGTTGCGCTGGACCAGTTCGTCGCACAGTTCACCGGCTCCCAGGAGAGCTAGATGCCGAACCTTCGCGACATCAAGCGGCGCATCTCCTCGGTGCAGAGCACGAGGCAGATCACGCGCACCATGGAGATGGTCGCGACCGCAAAGATCAAGAAGGCGCAGGAGCGGATCGAGTCAGCGCGACCGTACGCGTTGTCCATGATGGAAGTGCTGGGCAACGTCGCGCGCTACGTCCAAGGCGCGACCCACCCGCTGCTCGAGGAGCACGCGGAACGCAGACGGATCGCGATCATCACGCTCACCTCGGATCGCGGTCTGTGCGGGGCGTTCAACGCGAACATCCTGCGGCTCACAGAGGGCTTGGTGAAGCAGGCGGCACAGGACGGAGCTGAAGCCGAGATCATCGCAGTCGGCAAGAAGGCGACGAGCTACCTGAAGTATCGGGGCGTCACGCCGGTTGCCGAGTACCGGGACATCTCGGACAAGCCGACGTTTGCGCACGCTCGCGCTATCGCGGCGCACGTCATACCCGCGTACGCGGAAGGGCGTCTCGACGCGGCGTACGTCGTCTTCAACCGTTTCAAGAACGTCGCGGAGCAGAAGGCCGAGGTGCACCAGCTCCTGCCGATCGAGCGCCGCGTCGTGCAAGAAGAAGAGACGCCAGGACCCAAGCCGGAGTACCTGTTCGAGCCGTCGCCCGCAGCCGTGCTCGAGAAGCTCTTGCCGATGTACGTCGAGACCCTGATCTACCGTGCGCTGCTCGAGAGCGCCGCGTCCGAACAGGGTGCCAGGCGTGTGGCGATGAAGTCGGCGACCGACAACGCCGGCGAGATCATCACGACGCTCACGCGCAGCTACAACCGTGCTCGTCAGGCGTCGATCACGAACGAGATCGCCGAGATCGTCGGCGGCGCGGCAGCCTTGGAGGAATCGTGATGGCAACTTCGAAGGAGAAAGAAGCGCCTATGAACGTCGGACGAGTCGTTCGCGTCATCGGCCCGGTCATCGACGTGGAGTTCGCGCCGGAGTCGATCCCCGCCATCTACAACGCGCTGAAGATCGACGCCGAGAGCCCGATCGGGCGCATCCGCCTGGTGGCAGAGGTGCAGCAGCACCTCGAAGGCAACATCGTGCGTGCCGTGGCGATGTCGTCGACCGACGGGTTGACGCGGGGTACTGAGGTGGTCGACACGGGCAAGCCCATGATGATGCCCGTGGGTCCGTCGACGCTGGGTCGCATCTGGAACGTGGTGGGCGAGCCCGTCGACGGGCTTCCCATGCCAGAGGTGGAGGACTACTACCCGATCCACCGGGAAGCGCCCGAGTACGAGGAGCTCGAACCGAAGACGGAGATCTTCGAGACCGGCATCAAGGTCGTCGACCTGCTCGAACCCTACATCAAGGGGGGCAAAACCGGCCTGTTCGGCGGCGCGGGCGTCGGCAAGACCGTCATCATCATGGAGCTGATCAACAACCTCGCTCAGGAGCACGGCGGCACGTCGGTGTTCACGGGCGTCGGCGAGCGCACGCGCGAGGGCACGGACCTGTGGGTCGAGATGACCGAGTCCGGCGTCATCAACAAGGCCTGCCTCGTGTACGGGCAGATGAACGAGCCGCCGGGAGCCCGTCTGCGCGTCGGTCTGGCGGGGCTGACCGCCGCTGAGTACTTCCGCGACCAGGGCCAAGACGTGCTCCTGTTCATCGACAACATCTTCCGCTTCACGCAGGCCGGCTCCGAGGTGTCCGCGTTGCTGGGCCGCATGCCGAGCGCCGTGGGCTACCAGCCGACGCTTGCCACGGAGATGGGCGAGCTTCAGGAGCGGATCACCTCGACCAAGAAGGGATCGATCACGTCGGTGCAGGCGATCTACGTCCCTGCCGACGACCTGACCGACCCAGCCCCTGCCACGGCGTTCACGCACCTGGACGCCACGACGGTCTTGTCGCGGTCGATCGCGGAGCTCGGCATCTACCCGGCCGTCGACCCGCTCGCGTCCACGTCTCGCGCACTCGATCCCGAGATCGTCGGCGAGGAGCACTACCGTGTGGCGCGCGCCGTGCAGGCTGTCCTGCAGCGCTACAAGGACCTGCAGGACATCATCGCCATCCTGGGCATGGACGAGCTCTCTGAAGAAGACAAGCTCATCGTCGCCCGCGCGCGGAAGATCCAGCAGTTCCTCTCGCAGCCGTTCCATGTCGCCGAGCAGTTCACCGGCATGAAGGGCAAGTACGTGAAGCTCGAGGACACGATTCGCGGCTTCGACATGATCGTGAAAGGCGAGTGTGACGACATCCCCGAGCAGGCGTTCCGCTACAAGGGCGCGATCGAGGAGGTCTTCGAGGCAGCCGAGCAGATGAAAGCGGCGGTGTAGTCGGCAGATGGCCAAGACCCTCCTGTGCGAGATCGTCACGCCTGAGCGGATCGTGTACCGCAACGAGGTCGAGATGGTCGTGGCGCCGACGCCCGACGGGGAGATCGGCATCCTTCCCCTGCACGCGCCGCTGGTGACCCTGCTGGCGCCCGGCGAGCTACGCGTGCGCTATAACGAAGGCAAGGACGTGGAGTGGTTCGCCGTGGCTGGCGGCTACCTCCAGGTGCACGAGGACAAGGTCATCGTCCTCGCTGACGACGCAGTGCCTTCGTCGCAGATCGACGTCGAGCGTGCGAGGCAGGCCAAGACGTTGATCGAGCAGCGCATGGCTGAGCTCAAGGAGCAGCCGTCTGGGGAGGCAGACACGGTCGAGTCCTGCATCGCCGACCTCGAGTGGTGCGAAGTTCAGATCCGCGTCGGAGAGCGCCGCGGCTGATCCGAAGTGAAGAGCCGAGGCAGGGTGATTGCGCCCTGCCTCGGCCTTCTGTTCATTGCACGCACCCTTTCGTTCCCTGTACGCTCAATGGCGGCCAGACGGCATGCGTCCGGGCTGTCTCGACGGCTTGAGGAGTACCATGCACGGCATGTCTCGCGCGATCCGAATCACCGGGGGGCACCCCCTTGCAGGAACCGTCGTGGTCGGCGGCGCGAAGAACGCGGTCCTCAAGCACATGGCTGCCGCCATACTCGCGGATGGCGAGTCGGTGATCAGGCGCGTCCCCCGGATCGCGGACGTGGACGTGATGGCCGAGGTCCTGCGCCGCCTCGGGGCGCGCGTGCGGTTCGAAGGCGATGTGATGCGCGTCGACAGCGCGACGCTGGATTCGTTCGAGGCCCCGTACGACCTCGTCTCGGCCATGCGGGCCTCGATCCTGGTACTCGGCCCGTTGGTCGCTCGCTTCGGGAAGGCCCGCGTCGCGATGCCCGGAGGCTGCAACATCGGGTCGCGGAAGATCGACTTGCACCTCAAGGGCCTCCAGCAGCTCGGTGCAGAGATCACGAGCGAACATGGCTACATCCAGGCGTCGGCACCGCGCGGGCTTTCTGGAGCACACATATTCCTCGACTTCCCGAGCGTCGGCGCGACCGAGAATCTGCTGATGGCTGCGGTCCAGGCACACGGGACCACCACGATAGAGAACGCCGCGCGAGAGCCGGAGATCCAAGACCTCGTGGCGTTCCTGCGTGCGATGGGGGCCGCCATCGAAGGGGCCGGGACCTCCACGCTGGTCATCGAAGGGGTGGAGGAGCTCCGTCCTGCCGAGCACACGGTGATCGGGGACCGCATCGAGGCGGGCACGATGCTTGTGGCCGGGGCCCTTGCAGCAAAGCGGCTCGCCGTAGAGGGCGCAGACCCCACACACCTCGAACTCGTGCTGAACAAGCTCGCTGAGGCCGGGGTGGAGGTTCAGGTGGATGGGCGGCGGATGGTCGTCGCAAGCCCAGGCCGGTTCAGGCCGGTGGACGTCGCGACCCTTCCGTATCCCGGATTCCCGACGGACATGCAGCCGCAGTTCATGGCGATGCTCTCGTTGGCTGACGGAGACAGCGTGATCACAGAGAACGTGTTCGAGAGCCGGTTCATGTTCGCAGACGAGCTCAGGCGCATGGGTGCCGACATCACCATCGAGGGGCACCGCGCGATCGTGCGCGGGGTCGAACGTCTCTCTGGAGCGCCGGTCATGGCTCCGGACTTGCGGGGAGGGGCGGCGCTCGTGCTCGCTGGCCTCGCGGCGGAGGGGGAGACCCTTGTCGCAGGCACCTACCACATCGAGCGTGGATACGAAGACCTCGTCGGCAAGCTTCGGAGCGTGGGGGCGGCCGTCGAGTGGGTTGACCTGGCCGAAGGAGGTTCGGGTGTTGACGCGTGAGGAGATAGAGGAGGTCCTGCCGCATCGGGATCCGTTCTTGCTCGTGGATCGGGCGGAAGACGTCGTGCCGGGACAAGGCGCCACCGGCTACCTCGATGTGCGCGAGGACGCCTTCTGGGTCCCCGGTCACTTCCCCGACTACCCGGTGATGCCCGGAGTGCTCATCGTGGAAGCGATGGCCCAGGTGGGCGCTATCGCCCTTCTGTCGCTCCCGGAGAATCGGGGGCGGATTGCTTTGTTCGCCGGTATCGACGGCGTGCGGTTCAAGCGGCAGGTCCGTCCGGGAGATACGCTGCGCATGGAGGTGCGCATCACCAAGTCGCGCGGCCCGTTGGGGTTTGGGGAGGGCGCCGCGTACGTCGGCGACGAGCTTGCGTGCAGCGGCACGCTCATGTTTGCGATAAAATCCTAGGGTTCGTGCCGCTTCCCTTCTGTCGATGGAAGGAACGAAGATGGGGCTTCTTGAGCGTCTCCAAGACGGCTCGGCCGTTCTCGGCGTGGTCGGCCTCGGCTACGTCGGCCTTCCGCTCGCTGTAGAGATGGCGAGCGCCGGGCACAAGGTCATCGGATTCGACGTCGCCGCCGAGAAGGCGGGCTCGGTCAACTCTGGCGTGAGCTACATCCCAGACGTGCCGACTGAGCGGCTCGCGTCGCTCGTAGAAGACGGCCTCATCGAGGCGACGACCGACTTCTTCGAGGTGTCGCGGTGCGATGCGGTCGCGATCTGCGTGCCCACGCCTCTCGATGAGATGAAGGAGCCCGACACCTCGTACATGGAGGCGGCGGCGCGGTCGGTCGCACCGCACCTGCGACCGGGGACGCTCGTGACGCTCGAATCCACCACCTACCCGGGTACGACTGAAGAAGTCATCCAGCCGATACTGGAGTCTGGCGGCCTGAAGGTCGGCGAGACGCTCTACCTCGCCTTCTCGCCCGAGCGCGTGGATCCAGGCAACCCGGTCTACCAGACGAAGAACACGCCGAAGGTCGTCGGCGGTGTGACGCCCGAGTGCACGAAGCATGCGGTCGCGCTCTATTCGCGCTTCATCGACACCGTGGTGCCGGTCTCCACCACGCGCGCCGCCGAGATGACCAAGCTGCTGGAGAACATCTTCCGCAGCGTGAACATCGCCCTCGTCAACGAGCTGGCGCAGCTCTGCGACCGGATGGAGATCGACATCTGGGAGGTCGTCGACGCGGCTGCCACGAAGCCGTTCGGCTTCATGCCGTTCTACCCGGGTCCGGGCCTGGGCGGGCACTGCATACCGATCGACCCGTTCTACTTGTCGTGGAAGGCTCGTCAGTACGACTTCCACACGGAGTTCATCGAGCTGTCGGGCAAGGTCAACGAGTCGATGCCGTACTACGTCGTACGGCGCCTGATGGATGCGATGAACGAGCGGCTCGGTCGCGCGCTCAAGGGCAGCCGCGTGCTCGTCGTCGGGGTGGCCTACAAAGCCGACATCGACGACGTGCGCGAATCGCCGGCCATCAAGGTCATCGAGCTGCTGAGGGCGAAGGGGGCCGACGTCGTCTACCACGACCCGTACGTGCCTGAGCTGCGCGTCGACGGCATCGACGTCCCGTGCATCGCGCTCGATGCGGGGACGGTCGCCTCTGCCGATGCGGTGGTGGTGGTCACCAACCACTCGAACGTCGACTACGGTCTGATCGCCGAGCACGCGCGGCTCGTGCTGGATACGCGCAACGCCATGCGCGCCCACCGCAATGGGCGGGTGGTGCTGCTGTGAGCGCTCCTGTGCGCGTGGGGATGGTCGGGTACGGGTACTGGGGTCCGAACATCGTCCGCAACCTTGTGCGCGTCCCGTCGGCTGAGCTGGCGGTGCTGTGCGATGCATCCGAGCGAAACCGGGCACGCTTCGCGGCGGCGTACCCAGATGTGCCGACGGTCGACAGCATCGAGCGCATGCTCGCCGAGCACGAGGTCGACGCGGTCGTGGTGGCCACATCGGCACCGACCCATCACGCGATCGCTCGCGCGGCTATCGACGCGGGCAAGCACTGCTTCGTGGAGAAGCCGCTTGCGCTGACCTCCGCCGATGCCGAGGACCTCGTGCGGGCAGCTGATGCCGCGGGAGTTGTGCTTATGGTGGGGCACCTCATGAAGTACCACTCAGCGATCGTCTGGATGAAGGAGTACATCGCCTCCGGCGCGCTGGGAGATGTGCTGTACCTGTACATGCAGCGCCTGAACCTGGGCAAGGTCCGCACGGAGGAGAACGCGTTCTGGTCGCTGGCGCCGCACGACGTCTCCATCGCGCTGTACCTGCTTGACGAGGCGCCTGAGTCGGTGAGCGCTAGCGGGGCCTCGTTCGTGACGCCAGGCGTGCATGACACGGTGTTCGCGAACCTGCGGTTCTCCAGCGGGAAGATGGCGAACATCCACGTGTCGTGGCTCGACCCTCACAAGGTCAGGCGGCTGACGATCGTCGGCAGCAAGCAGATGCTCGTGTTCGACGATATGCAGGCGACGGAGAAGATATGGGTCTACGATCGGGGCGTGGAGCCCCCAGAGGCGCTGCCGTACGGTGCTGACGTGCAGCTTCGCTTCGGCGACATCCACGTGCCGTGGGTGCCTCTGAAAGAGCCGCTTCTCGTGGAGGTGGAGCACTTCGTGAAGTGCTGCCAGACCGGCGAGACGCCGACGAGCGACGGACGCGATGGTCTCCGCGTGGTACGGGTGCTGGAGGCCGTCGATGAGTCTATGGCTGCGAACGGCGCTCCAGTGTCCACCCGCGTGGAGGTGTGACCGATCCATGAAGCCCGTGGTCCATCCAGAGGCGCGCATCGGGGATGCGGTCAGAATCGGCCATGGCTCGGTGGTCGATGCCGGGGCCACCATCGGCGATGGAGCGGTCCTGGGGTGTTTCGTCCACG
>JAOAFY010000020.1 GCA_026416035.1 Coriobacteriia bacterium
GGAAGATCTCGTTGCCACCGAGCAAGGCGTCGTGCTCCGGGAGGTAGGTGTGCTCGAACCCGTCGACGAATGCACGGATCTTCGCATCGATGCCGGGAGGCAGATCAGCCACCACGCCGCCGGGCCGCACGTAGTTGAACATCATACGCTGGCCCGATATCGCCTCGAGGATGTCGAGGATCGCCTCGCGGTCGCGCATCGCGTACAGGAACTGACCCATCGCGCCCGTGTCCAGCCCGAAGGTGCCGTACCACACGAGGTGGCTCGCGATGCGGTTCAGCTCGCTGGTGAGGGTGCGCAGCCAGTGGGCCTTGCGCGGGACTTCGACCTCGAGGAGTTGCTCGGTGGCAAGCGCCGCGGCGAGCTCTCCCATGATGCCCGCGACGTAGTCTCCCCGGTCCATCAGCGTACCGAGGGCGTCGTAGCGGCGGTGCTCGGCGAGCTTCTCGATGCCTCGGTGCAAGTAGCCGATCGACGACTCGGCGGTGACGACCTCCTCGCCGTCCACCTCCACGATCATGCGAAGCACGCCGTGGGTCGACGGATGCTGCGGACCCATGTTCACGACGAGGTGCTCGGTGCGCAGCCCATCCACACCGCCAGGCGATCGGCGCAGACCGGCTGGAAGCACCGGGGGCGTGTGCATGCCTTCGCCGATCAGGCCGGCCTCGTACACTTCGTAGCGGGGGTCGCTCATCTCGTGAACTCCTCCGGCGTGCGGACCGGCACGTCCTTGCGCAGAAGCGGAGCCACGCCGTCGGTGGTGAGCAGCCGCTTGGGGTTGGGGTGCCCCGCGAGGCGCAGCCCGAACAGCTCGGCCGTCTCACGCTCCGGCATGAGCGCCGAGGGGAAGACCTGCCATACGCTTCTGAGCTCGCCGTCGTGCGGCAACGCTGTCTTCACGAAGACGTCTTGGCCTGACTGATACGAACGCAGGTGATACACGACCTCGACGTGGTCTTGCATGTCGATGCCGAGCAGGTCCACGAGCGACTCGAAGCCCGCATCGCGCAGCCGGATGAGCGCATCCTCGACCGCATCGCGGCCTACGCGCGCGACCACGCCCAAACGCTCCTCGGCGACCTCCGCGGAGTCCACTCCCGCGAGCAGGCGCTCCACGTCAGCCGCGCGCAGCATCGACGCGCTCCTTCGCTCGCTCCGCGATCTTCTTCTGCAGCTGGATGAAGGCGTACTGCACGGACTCCGGCCGGGGCGGACACCCCGGCACGTAGACGTCTACCGGCACGACCTGATCCACACCCAGCACCACGTTCGGGTATTCCCGGAAGGGGCCTCCCGTGGATGCGCACGCACCCATCGCGACGACCCACTTCGGCTCAGGCATCTGGTCGTACAGCCGCCGCACGGTCTCAGCCATCTTGCGATTGACCGTGCCGGCGACGATCATGACGTCGGCCTGGCGCGGGCTCGCACGGAAGAACACTCCCATGCGGTCGAAGTCGAAGCGCGGCCCGCTCGCGCTCATCAGACCCTCGATGGCGCAGCACGCGATGCCGAACGCGAGGTACCACAGCGACTTGCGCCGTGCGAAGTCGAAGAGCTGTTCGCTTCGCGCGAACAGGATGGAGTTCTCGCCCGTGAACCGGTCTAGCGCCACGCGAGCGCTCCTTCCTTCCACGCATACCACAGCCCGAAGGCGAGGATCGCGATGAAGACGGCCATCTCGACGAGCACGAACGCGCCGAGCGCGTTGAAGGCGACCGCCCAGGGATAGAGGAAGACGGTCTCGATGTCGAAGACGACGAAGAGCAGGGCGTACACGTAGTAGCCGATCCTGAACTGCACCCACGGAGGGCCGACAGGCTCCACCCCGCACTCGTAGGTCGCCCCCTTGCGAGCGTCCGGCTTGGAGGGAGCCAGCAGGTTCGAGACGAACACCGTCACAGGCACGAACAACGCCCCGACGACGACGAACGCCGCCAGCGTCAGGTGGTCAAGAGCGGCAGTGTGCACGGCACCCCGCACCTCCTCCCCGGACCAAGCCAGCTGCCGTCCACGGCAGACCCATGGTACGACAACGCCCGCGCGGCGGGCACCGGGGGAGACCCGTCCGGGGGCGAGGTTGCCGCACTGTAACACGGGTTACAAGCCTGGCGCAAGAGCCGCTCGAGCGCGATGAGGTCGAGACTGCCAGAGTCGCGCCGGTCAGCGGGCATCCTCGGCGTAGAGACGTCAGGGAAGCGCACCGTATCGCTCCTGGCATGGAAAGGGCCCGCTCATCACGAGCGGGCCCGGCGACCCTATGGAGCCGACGAAGGGACTCGAACCCTTGACCTGCGCATTACGAGTGCGCTGCTCTACCAACTGAGCTACGTCGGCGCGTTTCCCGCATCCCCGCTGCCCTGGGCCTTCGGTCTGCGCCGCCGCCGCTTGCGCGGCGCGGGCCGCTGTGCCACCTCCGCAGGCGCCGGCTGTTGCTCCTGCGGTTGCTCAGGCTGTGCCGGCGGCGGTGCCGCCGAGCTCCTGCGCCGGCGCTTTCGCCTGGCAGACGGGCGCTCGTCGCCCGCGGGAGGCTCCGACTCCGGCGACGCCTCCAAGACGCTTGCCGCAAGCGGCGCCTCCGGTACCAGCACCTCGGAGGGCGCCGGACCCGCCAACGCCTCGGCGCGCACCCTGCACGGCCTTCCGCCGCCAGGCTCGCACTCCATCGCTGCGAGGGGGACCCGCAGCTCGGAGCCGTCCTCCAGCTTGATCGAGACGATCTCCTTGGGAGTGTTGAGCGCCGCGACCTTGCCCGGGCCTTTCGGGGTTTCAACGAGCGATCCGCACTTCGGAGCACGCTGCTTGAAGTCCTTGTATGCATCGTACTCGTAGCGCAGACAGCACATCAGTCTGCCACACAGACCGCTGATTTTCAACGGATTCAGCGGCAGGTCCTGCTCCTTGGCCATGCGGATCGAGACCGGCTCGAAGTCGCCCGACAGCCGCGCGCAGCACAGCTGCTGGCCGCAGTGCCCTACGCCGCCCACGATCCGCGCCTCGTCCCGCACGCCGATCTGCCGCATGTCCACGCGCGTCTTGAACGCGGACGCCAGGTCGCGGACGAGCGCTCGGAAGTCCACCCGCTCATCCGCCACGAAGTAGAACACCTTCTTCGAGCCGTCGAACAGCGTCTCGACCGCCACCGGCTTCATGTCCAGCCCGTGCTGGTCCACCATCTGCCGGAACGTCTCGAGCGCCCGAGCATCCCCTTCCGCGAGCTCCTCGGCGCGCGCCACGTCGGCCTCGTCCGCGATGCGCAGCACCGGCTTGAGCGGAGCGACGAGCGATTCCTCGGGCACGTCACGGCAGCCGAACACGACCTCGCCGAACTCCTCGCCGCGTTCGGTCGAGACGATCACACGGTCGCCCGGCTGCGGGTCGGTGCCGGCCGGGTCGAAGTACAGCACCTTCCCGGCATATCCGAGCTTGACTCCCACTACCGTGGGCACTTGAGGACCTCCTGGAGATCGAACAGCATGGCCTCGATGGCCAGCTGGGGGCTCACATTATACGAGACGCGCCGCCTGGCTGCTTCCACAGCCTTCAGCGCCCGCACGGCTGCAGCCGGCGTCATCGCGTAGGCGACCTCCTCGATCGCGTCGGCCGCGTCCGCGTTCGCCACGAGGTCTTCGCGGCCCGCCCCCACGACGAGGGCGTCTCGGATCCAGCTCGACACCGCACCGAGCAGGACCGCGATGCTCTCGCGCTCACGGGCCGTGAGCTCACGCTTGTGGCGCTTCTCGATGTCGCTCGTGGAGGCCTCCTTGCCCAAGAACTCCTGCCGTTCGGCGAGCTCCGCGGCGTGGGCGGCCTTGAGGTCCTCGAGCGGTGCACGGACCGCTTCGAGCAGGTCCTTCGCAGCGAGCAGCACGTCGTATGCGTCGAGATACGGCAACCGCTTCAGGAGATCGAACGCCAACGACCGTGCCGCCAGAGACGAGGGAGAGCGCAGCAGCGCTTCTGCCCGAGCAAGCACTCCTCCAGCCGCCGCAAGCGAGGCACGCGCCTCTTGAGGAGACGCTCCTGTCCGCTCTACGAGCACCGCCACAGCGTCCTGCTCGGGAACCGGCGCGAACCGCACGACCTGGCAGCGCGAGGCGACGGTCGGCACCACCGCCTCGTACGAGCGCGCGAGCAGCACGAGCACCGCGCTCGCCGGCGGCTCTTCGAGCGTCTTGAGCAGCGCGTTCGCTGCGGCGTGCCCAAGCCGGTCGGCGTCCTCGAGGACGTATACCTTCCTCGCGCCCCAGACAGGCCTCAGCCCCACCTCGCGCACGAGTTCGCGCGCCTGATCCACCGTGTACCCGGCTGCTCCTTCAGGCTTGAGCCGGAAGACGTCGGGGTGGCTCCAGCTCCAGACCTGAGCGCAGGCGGGGCATGCCCCGCAGCCCTGGTCGTCGCAGACAAGCGCGCACGCGAACGCTTGGGCCATCGCCAGCGTGCCGGACCCGGCAGGCCCGACGAACAGGTAGGCGTGCGCGACGCGCCCCGATGCCACCGCGGCCCCCAGCCGCTCGGCGACCTGTCGCTGGAGCGCCACGCGGTCCCAAGCACAACCGCGCATCATCTTACAGCCCCGTCGATCCTCAGGCCTGCCCGCTCGAGCACGGGCGCAGCGAGTCGGACGATCTCGCGCCAGACTTCGTCGACCTCGCCGCGCGGGACGACGCGCACACGCGCGGGGTCGGCCGCTGCAATCGCCGCGTACCCCGCGCGGACCCGCTCGTGGAATTCGGCCGATTCGCGCTCGAGACGGTCCGGCCCTCCGGCACTGGCCGCCGCGACTCCTTCGCGCGGCTCGACATCAAGCACGATCGTCAGGTCGGGGACCAGGCCTCCCGTCGCCGCCTCGTTCACCCGCCGTACGAACTCCAAGTCGAGTCCTCGCCCGTACCCCTGATACGCGGTCGTCGAATCCGCATACCGGTCGCACAGCACCACGCGCCCCGCATCCAGCGCGGGGCGGATCACTTCCTCGGTGAGGTGCGCCCTGCTCGCGGGGAACAGGAACAGCTCGGCCACCGGCGCGATCCGCCCATGCTCTGGCCCGAGCAGCACGGCACGGATCGCCTCACCCACGGGGGTTCCCCCGGGCTCCCGCACCACTACCGCATCGCCTCCGGCGCGCTTTACCGCTTCAGCAAGCAAGCGCATCTGCGTCGTCTTGCCCGCACCGTCGCCGCCTTCGAAGGTGATGAACACGCCTCTCATCCCGACGGCACCCGCCACTCGCGAGCTGCTTGCGCGTACAGGTCGCCGCCCTCGGCATCGATCGCGACGAACGCCGGGAGGCCGTCCACCTCGAGCCGGACGAGCGCTTCTGTGCCGAGCTCCGGGTACGCGACGGTGGTGGCGCTGACGACCCGCCCGCCGAGAAGCGCTGCGGCACCGCCCACTGCCGCCAGGTAGACCGCGCCGGTCTCCGCGCACGCGAGCCGCACCTCTTCCGAACGCGGTCCCTTGCCGATCGTGGCGACGATGCCGGCCCTGAGCAGCGCCGGGGTCCACGCATCCATGCGGCGGGCAGTCGTCGGCCCTACCGCTCCGGCCGGCCATCCTGGACGAGGAGGCGTCGGGCCGGCGTAGAGCAACGCGTTGCCCGCCAACCCATAGGGCAGCTCGCCGAGCCGCTCGAGCTCATCGGCAAGCCGCACGTGCGTCGCATCGCGCGCCGTGAAAAGCACGCCGAAGAGCGCCACCTCGTCTCCAGCCTTGAGCGTGCGAAGGACGGACGCCTCTTCGGGTAGCACGATCCGCGTCGCCTCAGGCATCGGCCACCTCCACGGCACCGACAGTCCGCCTCCATTCGAGACGACGATACCCGTACCACGCGGCCCCCAGCACGAGACCGGAAGCCAGCAGGAGCGTGAGCCGGGTCCCTGAGAGCCACACCCGCGCGGGGTCGATGCCCCCGGCCGCCGCCAGGCGCGCTATCAGCGCATTCGCGAGGTCCCCGAAGGGCGCCACGACCGCCATCGACACCAGGAGCGACACCCGTATCACCGCATCCATCGCCGTGAACACGCGACCCCTCAGCTCGTCGACGACCGNCATGACCACGTAGGTGTTGCCGCTGACGCTCAGCGTCGCGATGCACAGCCCCGCAATGAAGGCGAACGCGGCTCCGACCCAGTACGCGCTCGACAGCGCGAAGACGGCCATGCCGACCCCGAAGACCACCACGCCGCCCAGAAACAGCGCCTGCAGCGGCAGCCGCCCGCTCAGCCGCGGCACCATGAGCGCGCCGACCACCATGCCTACGGCGATGAACACGAGCATGAAGGTCTGGGGCGCGGCAATCAGCCGACGGAACAGCTCGATGCGGTCGAGGAACGGGACGCCGCCTGCAAGGTTGCGTTGCACGTGCACCAACCCCACCGAGATGAGCGAGCCACCTCCGAGGAGCGCCAGCGCGACGGTGACGAGCAGTCCGCGGAGCTCGACCCGCTCCTTGAGGAACTGGAACGACTCGCGAAGGTCGCGCCCGATCAGCGACAGGTCGAATCCCCGCGCCTCGCCGGCCCGCGCCTGCACCCGGATGCTCAGCACGAACGCAGCCGACACGAAGAAGCTGAGCGAGTTGAGCACGACGCCGGCCCGAGGGCCGAGCAGCGCGGGTGCGAGCGGTCCAGCCAACGCATCGACGATCGGCAAGCGTGCCCGAAGCACCGCGCGCACGACCGCCTCGAACGCGGCGATGATGGCGCCGGAGGCGGCGAGCCCGATCAGCATGCTCGCCTGCTGGGTGGTGTACGACAACCCGTTCGCAGCCGCGACGTCCTCCTCGTCGACGAGGTGCGGGATGAGCGCGTTCTTGGCCGGGTTGAAGAACAGCGAGGCGATCTCCATGAAGAAGACGACCGCGTAGATGACGGCGAGCGAGTTCGTGACCAGCAGCCCGAGCGTGAGGACCGCGCGGGCCAGGTCGCAAGCGATCATCACGCGACGACGGTCGAACCAATCGACGAACACCCCGACGAACGAGCTCAGAAGCAGCGAAGGGAGGATCTTGACGACCATGAGACCGGCGACGGCGGACGCCGATCCGCCAGAGAGCGTGGTGACGAGAGGGATGAGCAGACCGATGACCAGCCAGTCCCCGACTCCGCTCACGAACTGGCTCGACCACAAGCGCCGGAAGCGCTTGTTGCGCAGCAGCGGAGCATAGCGCGCCTGCGACAGGTCCACGACCGCCGCCGTCACGCGCCGCTCACCTCGATCGACGCCGTCCGCATCGCACAGCAGCCGAGGTTGACTGCCACCGGCAACGCGGCGATGTGGCAAGGCGCGGTGAGCACCCGGATGCCGAGCGCCGTGGTCCGCCCGCCGAGACCGGCCGGTCCGATGCCGCTCGCATTGACCGCTCCAAGGAGGCGCTCTTGAAGGCCGCGAACGCTGGGGTCAGGGGTCGGGGCATCAAGCGGCGTGAGCAGCGCACGCTTGGAGAGCTTGGCCACGGTGTCGAACGTCCCACCGACGCCCACGCCGATGACCAGCGGCGGGCACGCGCTGGCGCCTTTCGCCTCGACCGCGCGCAGCACCGCATCGACCACGCCGGCCTCACCCGCACTCGGCGGCAGCATCTCCAGGGCAGACGCGTTGTCTGAGCCGCCTCCCTTGAGCATCACGTGCACCGTCGCCCCTGCGCCTTCACGCCACGTGACGTCGACCAGCGCCGGAGTGTCGTCTTGGGTGTTGCTGCGGTCGAGGAGCGCATCTTTGGCCACGCTCGCGCGCAGGAGGCCTGCGCGGCACGCCTCTCTCACGGCTTCGTCGACCTCCGCGGCGATGCCCGGAGGAGCTGGTTCGTCCGCCCCGAGCTCGACCCACACCCAGACCGTCCCGGTGTCCTGGCAGACGGGCACGCGGGCGGAGCTGGCGGTCGCAGCGTTCTCGAGCAGCATCTCGATGACGCGACGCCCACGCGCAGACGGCTCGGATGCCAGCGCGTTCTTGAGCGCCGCTTCGACGTCGGGCCTGAGGGTGCACGCGAGACGCGGGAGGACGTCCCTCACGGCATTGCCGATGCTGCGTGCGGAGATCACGTCACTCCCCGAGGTCGAGCGCGGCGATGCCGGCTCTCACGCCCTCGGCCGACGCAGCGAGCGCTGCGATCTCCTCATCAGCGAGCCCGCGCTGCTCTATCGCCACCACTCCCCCAGCACCGATGACCGCGGGCACGCCGATGCTCACGCCCGACAACCCGAACTCGCCGTCGAGCACGACGCAGGCCGGCATGACGCGACGCGCGTCCGTCAGAACCGCCTCGACCATGGCAGCGACCGACGCACCTGGCGCGTAGAACGCGCTGCCCGACTTCAGAAGGGAGACGACCTCTGCGCCTCCGTGCACCGTCGCGCGGACGACCTGGTCGATCTCCTTGGCGGAGAGCACCTCCGCGAGCGGCCTGCCCGCGATGGTCGCCGTCCGCACGAGCGGGACCATCGTGTCGCCGTGCGCTCCGATCACCATCGCGTCCACCTGCGACACCGGCACCCCGGCCATCTCGGCGATCGCGTGCGCAAAGCGCGCGGAGTCGAGCACCCCGCCCATGCCGAAGACGCGCTCGCGCCGCATGCCTGAGACCTTCCATGCGAGGTAGGTCATCACGTCCAGCGGATTGGTCACGCAGACGATCACTGCGTCCGGGGCCACCCGAACGACCTCTCCGATGACCGAGCGCACGATGTCGCCGTTCACGCGCAGCAAGTCCTCGCGGGTCATGCCCGGTTTCCGCGGAAGGCCGGCAGTGATGACGACGACGTCGGATGCGGCGGCCTCGGCGTAGCCGTTCGAGCCGATCACCTTCACGTCGTAACCCGCGACACGGCGTGCGTGCATCAGGTCCAGCGCCTTGCCCTGCGGGATTCCCTCAGCCACGTCGACGAGCACCACGTCCGCGAGGCCCCTGAGGGCGAGCGAGTACGCCGCCGTCGCCCCTACCTGCCCTGCCCCGACGATGGTGACCTTGCGAGACGGCACGGACGCTCCCTTCCAGGCGACGGTACGTGGACGGAGCCGAGGCATCGGCTCGGGTGAATTCTAACACTCCCGTGCCGCTGCGCCGTCCGCGCCAGGTGCCGCTACGACAGGTCGGCGAGGTAGTCGACCGCTGGCTTCTCGCCGCGATGGCGCGCCAGGCGCTGCTTGAGGATCAGCGGCGGCTCGGGGTCGGGCGCGTCTGGGTCCACGGGCGGTGCAGGGAGCGGCACGTCGCCGATCACGAGGTCCTCGACGCCGAACGCCTCGGCGGCGACCTCGCCCGCCACCACGATGGCGCTGCCTCCGTGACCCGGCGAGCCGATGTCGCCTCCACCGTGCTCGGCGACGATCACGATGCTCGCCACTGAGACGGACGCGGCGAGCGCGAGCTCGAGCACTCCTTCGGCTTGCAGTTCAGATTCCGCACCCGGCATCAGCACGAGGGCGCTGGGCCGCTCGCGGCGCACCCGCGCAAGCTCCACGGGGTCGATGGCAGCGTCGCCTTCAAGCACCGCGACATCGCCGAGGAGGTCGGTCCCGTCGAGAATGGGACCGTCGTCGCCGAGCGGTCCAGCGATGAGGACTTCCGCTCCCTGCGCCACGGCACGGGCACGGAGCTCCGCGAGCGCTCGGGCCTGCGACTCCTTGTCGGACCTCATGGCTGACTGCAGCACGGCGATGCGCATGACGTCCTCCTCGTGATCGTGCGCGTGCGTCACGTCAGAGGATGCCCACAATGCCGCCGCATCACACGCGGCCGCAGCTCACTTCCGACGCGCCGACCGGCGCGGCCGCCCTCCGCGCGCAGGACGCTCCTGCTTGGTCGGGCAGCTCGGATCGACGCAGACCCGCCACGGGCCGCGCCTCGTCTGCACGGTCACGATAGGAGCGCCGCACTCGCACGTCTCCCCGGTCGGCGCAAGCTCGCCGCTTTGCGGCAGCGGGTAGCTCGTCTGGCACTCGTCGTATCGAGTGCAGCGCGCGAAGCGCTTGAGCGTACGCGAGGAGCGCTGGGCGACGATCCTCCCGTCCTTGCCGGCCTGGGCGCATACGGGACAGGCGCCGATGTCGAGCGGCTGCTCCGCGTTGGTCGCGCACGCAGGGTCGATGCAGCGGACCTCCGGCTTGCGCCTGGCCTGGATCACACGGATCCTCGGCGCCCCGCAGCTTTCGCACGGCCCGTCTTGGGGCTCGATCTTGCCTGCGGGCAGCGGATAAGTCGCGTCGCACTCGGGATAGCCGACGCAGCCCGCGAACTGCCCTCTTGTCTTCGGTGACGACCTCGCCACCAGGTCCCTGCCGCACTTCGGGCAGGCGCCCACCCTCGCGTCCGCCAACGATGCTTCCTTCAGCATCTCGCCCACCTCGGCTGCGTGGGCAAGGAGGTCTCCCAGGGCCTCATCGAGCATCCGGCGCGAGTGCGCGACGACCTCGTCTTTGGCGCCCTGGCCGTTGGCGATGGCGTCCATCTCCCGCTCGAGCTCTGCGGTCATCTCGGGCGTGGTGATGCGCTGCGCGAAGGCATCGAGCGCCCTGACCACGGCGCGCCCAAGCGCGGTCGGCTCCACCGGATCCCCCGAGATGTACCCTCGGTCGAACAGCGTCTGGATGATCTCGTGACGCGTCGCTTTCGTCCCCAGCCCGCGCTTCTCCATCTCCTGGATGAGAGCGCCTTGCGTGTACCGTTTCGGCGGCTGCGTCTGCTTGCTCTCGGACTCGGCCCCCTTGAAGGCGACCTGCTCGCCGCGCTCGACCGCCGGGAGCACCTCGTCCTTCTTCGACCCGTACGGGTAGACCGCACGGAATCCCGGCTCGATCACGGCATCCCCGCGTGCGACGAACCGCTCGCCGCCCACGTCCACGACGAGCTTCGTCGCTTCCATCACCGCCGGGTCGGACAGCGTCGCCATGAACCTGCGAGCCACGAGGTTGTACAGCTTCCACTCTTCCGCAGAAAGCGAATCGGGATCTGCCGGACCTGTGGGATGTATGGGCGGATGGTCCGTCGTCTCCTTGGCGCCGCGCGTAGCGGAAAGCGTTCGCTTCGAGAGCAGCTGCTGCGCGTGCGGACGGTAGTTCGGCACCGCCGCAAGCATCCGGAGCGTCGCTTCGAGGTCCAGGCTCGCCGGGTATACCGTGTTGTCGACGCGCGGGTAGGAGATGTAGCCGTTCATGTACAGCGTCTCGGCGATGCGCATCGTCCTCGCGGGCGAGAGCCCCTCGGCGGCCGCCGCCATCTGCAGCGCAGTGGTGTTGAACGGCGTCGGGGGCTTGACGGTCCGGCGCACCTTCTCCACCTCTGCGACCGTGCCGGATCCGAGTCCGCTGACGGCGGCGATCACGCGCGCAGCGTCTTCCTCGCTTCGGAACCGTTCGGCCTCGTGCACGGCGGAGAACTCCTGCCCCTTCGCCTCGAACAAGGCCTTCACGACCCAGTAGGTCTCCGGGACGAACGCCTCGCGCTCCATCTCGCGCTCGACCACGAGCCGAAGCGTCGGAGTCTGCACGCGGCCGACGCTGCGCGGCCTCCCGACGCCTGAGAACTTCACCTTCGTGAGGTAGCGCGTCAGCACCGCGCCCCAGATCAGGTCGATGTCTTGCCTGGTCTCGCCCGCCGCGGCGAGCGGCTCAGATATCTCGCCAGGCGATGCGAACGCCCGCTCGATCTCATCGGTGGTGATGGCAGAGAAGCGGACGCGCGAGACAGGCACGCTCGGGTTGGCCGACCGCACGATCGAGCGGGCATCGGCTCCGATCAGCTCTCCCTCACGATCGTAGTCGGTCGCGATGACAACCGAGTCTGCCTGCTTCGCGAGCTCCTTGAGCGCCTGGACGATCTCGCGCTCGGCGACGTGCTTCCCGACCGGAGACCACACGAGGTATGGGAGCGACTGCAGCTTCCACACCGTGAGGTCGACGCCGTCGGACAGGTAGGGCTTCGAGCGGCTCGACCACGGAGGCGACGGGAGAGCGTCCGGCACCTTCGCGGGCGTCAGCGAGCCGTCAGGCCACTCCGCCGCCCACGCGCCATCCCGCCACCTGAGCGCACGCGGGAAGTCGACCCCGAGGATGTGGCCCTTGAGCCCGATGCTCGTCCAGTCCTCGCCGTTGCGACGGAAGCGGTAGACGGGCACGCCATGGACGGCTTCAGTCTTCGGCTTGCCGGTCGCGAGGATCTCGGCGATGCGCCGGGCGGCGATGTTCTTCTCGGAGACGACGAGGCGCATTGTCGCGTCCTTCTCGTGTCGGCGACGGCTCATGCGAGTATAAACGCCGCGTCAAGCACGACGGCGCACTCACAGCCCCAGCTCGGCGGCATGCTCCTGCATCGCGGCGAGAGACAGCGCGAGGAACTCATCTCGCTCGATGCCCAATTCGGCGCACGCAGCCATCTGCTCGCGGCTCGCACCGCGTGCGAACGCCTTCTCCTTCCAGCGCTTCTTCAGGCTTCCCACCTCGACTGCAGCAAGCGACCTGTCCGGGCGCACGAGCGCTGCTGCGACGATGAAGCCCGTGACGGGATCGGCCGCGTACAGCGCGCGATCCATCAGCGTGTCCCGAGGAGCCTTCTCTGCGTGCGCCAGAATCGCGCGCGCCTGCTCGTCGTCGATGCGGTCGCCGAGCATCTCGACGGTCACGCGGCCGTGGGCCTCGAAGTCCTCGGCGGTGGTGGCGTAGTCGAGGTCGTGAAGGATGCCGGCTACCTCCCAGCGGCCGACGTCTTCGGCGTCCAGGCCAAGACATTCGGCGAGGGCTCGCATGATCCATCCCACAGCAAGGCAATGGTTCTGGAGGTTCGGCGCTGGAACATGCCGCTTGAGCAGCGCAACGGCCTCGTCACGCGTCATGCGCGCCTCCTTTGACCGCATCGATGCGCGCGCTCAGCCAATCCGCCCAGGCGGCGACGCCCTCACCAGTCTTGGCCGACATCGGGAAGATCGGCGCACGCGGGTTCAGGCGGCCTACCACGGAACGGAACTCCGCCTCGTCGAAGTCGAAGACGGGAAGCGTGTCGTACTTGTTCAAGATCACCGCTTCGGAGATCTCGAAGATCCCCGGGTACTTGTACGGCTTGTCGTGGCCCTCGGGCACGGAGAGGATCATCACCTTCGCGTGCTCGCCCAAGTCGAACTCGGTCGGGCACACGAGGTTGCCGACGTTCTCGACGATGACGAGGTCAAGCGAGCCCAAGTCGAGCTGTTCGACCGCACGGCGGATCATGGCCGATTCAAGGTGGCAGGCGCCGCCGGTGTTGATCTGCACCGCCGGGATGCCGTGCGCCGCGATCTTCTCCGCGTCGACGCGCGAGGCGACGTCTCCCTCGATGACCGCGATCCGATACCGGTCGCGCAGCGCCGCGATGGTCGCAAGGATGGTCGTCGTCTTGCCGGCTCCGGGGCTCGCCATGAGGTCGACGACGAAGACCCCCGCGTCCGCGAAGACGCGGCGGTTCTCCTCTGCGAGCGCGTCGTTGTGCTCGAGCACGTCCTTGGCGATGTCGATCCGCACTGCGCCTCCCTACTCCGCGTCGATCGCGTCGATGCGGAGCTCCTTGCCCTGGGTCAACCGGACGACGTACGAACCGCACTCCGGGCACTTCGGGTCGAACCGGTCGTGCCGGAAGGCCGCGCCGCAGTCTGCACACTCCGAGCGCGCCTGGACGAGGTTCACGACGAGTTCGGCCTGGTCGGCCATCGTGCCACGCCTCAAGGTCTCGAAGGCGAACCTGAGCGCTTCATCCACCACCTCGGTAAGCTCTCCGATGCTCACCTCGATGCGGGTGATGCGGCGGGCGCCTGCATCTTCGGCTGCGCGAAGCGCCGAGCTGAGGATTCCATCGCAGATGCCCATCTCGTGCACAGGCGGCTACTCCTCGTCGAACGCGAGCGCCGCGCGCTGGGTCCTGATCCTGCGCGCCAGCAACACGCGCAAGAGCAGCATCGTGCCCTCGAACAGACCGATCATCGCTGCGGCGAGCAACCCCATCGTCACCGGCGACCAGTCGGGCGTGATCATCGCAGCGACGATCGCGAGCACCACCCACACGACGCGCCAGTTCGCGCGCAGCTTGTCGTACGGGATGACGCCGAAGTACACGAGGTAGAACACCAGCACCGGGACTTCGAAGGCGATGCCGAACCCCAAGATGAAGTACATCGCAAGCGTCACGAGGTCCGCCCCGGTCGCCTTGTACTCGAAGATCTCGCCATTCTGCGCAGCAAGCCACTTCGCGCTCGGCTCCAGGACGACCCCGTAGCAGAACGCGGCGCCTGCGAGGAACAGCACGACGGCTGCGGCGAAGGTCCACAAGAACCACGCCCGCTCCTTCGGCTTGAGCGCAGGCAGGAAGAACGCGAGCGCCTCGTAGATGATGACCGGGCTCGACACGACCAACCCGGCCCACACGCCGAGCTTGAAACGCACGCTCATCGCCTCGAGCAGCTTGAGCGTCAGGGCCGGTTGGCCTTTGAGCACGGGCTGCAGCGGAGCAACGAGGAACCTGTAGATGGGCGTCGCGAAGAAGTACCCGGCGAGCGCAGTGAGCCCCACCACCGCGACGACCACGGTCAGCCGCGAGCGCAGCTCGGCCAGGTGTCCCATGAACGGCATCCGCTTCGGAGAGATCGGCATGGTGCGCGGCGCGGCGCTTACGCGCTAGCCTCGTCCTCCTTCCCATCCGACGGCTCTCCGACGCCCGGAGCGCCCGGGGCGCCCGGCGTCCACACGGTGCCGGCAAGCTCAGGCGCGATGAAGTCCGGATCGATCGTCTCGTCTTGTTCGGCGCCCGCCTCCGCGGGCTGCTCGGCAGGACCCGCCGCCGACCCCTCGGCCGCGGCCGCGCCGCCGTCCTCGGCGATGGGCTGCTGCCCCGGGATCGTGGTCCCTGCCTTCTCGCGGTACTCCCGCGCGGCCTGGAACGGATCGGACTTCTCGCGGTCCTTCGCTGCCGCAGCGGACTCGGCAGCGTACACCTCGGCCCTGATGACGGACTCCATCATCGCCTGATACCGCTTGAAATCGGCAGCGAAGCGCCCGATCGCGCGCGCGATCTGCGGCAGCTTGTCGGGGCCGAACAGCAGCAGCGCGACAGCCGCGATGACGAGGAACTCTGTGCCACCGATGCCGAACAACGAAACGACGCTCCTACGGCTAAGGATGGTGTGCTCGGACGAGTCTACGGGTGTGCACGCGGAGGCACAAGCGCTAGAAGCCGGTCGCTTCCTCGGCGCTCGACACGATGGGGAACACCTTGTCCAGCCCGGTGATGCGGAACACCTTCAGGATGTTGTCTCGCGTGCACACAATACGAAGGCTGCCGGAGCGTTCTTTCACGCGGCGAAGGCCGCTCACGAGAGCGCCGAGCCCGGAGCTGTCGATGAACGTCACGCCTTGCATGTCCACGACCAGGTCCACGCAGCCGTCGTCGATGGCGCTGCCGAGCTCGGATTTCAGCACCGGCGAGGTGTACACGTCGATCTCGCCACGGACCGACAGCATGCAGGTCTGGCCGTCCTTCTTCACGTCGATGTCCAGCTGCACGGCCTTCCTTCCGTCCGATGTCGACCGGCTCCACGATTGTAGCCGGAGCGTACCTCCGTGAGAAGCGGCCCGCGTTCGGGTATCAATTCTCAGACGCCAGGGAGCAGGAGGTCAGACTGTGCCGCTCTCCATCCACATCGATCCCGGCGACGACCACTGGGTGCTTACGCTCGCCGGAGACCTTGACTACAGCGAGTGCGCGAGCTTCCGGATGACGGTCGATCGCGTGCTCAAAGACGCGCCGCAGGGCGCGATCGTCGACCTGTCGCGCATCGACTACATGGACAGCTCAGGGCTCGGGTTGCTGCTGTCGCTGTCGAAGGAGTTCGGCGCCAGCGGCGGACGTCTGGTGCTGGTCACCAACGACGTGGTGGACAACATCTTGGACCTGACGCGCCTGTCAGGCATCTTCTCCACCGCGCCCGACCTCGACGAAGCCAAGCACATGCTCGCCGACACGGCGAGGATGTGACTCCTCTACGGCCCGGATGTCGCTCCGACAGAGGACGTGGCGGGAGCGCCGCCGCCGAGCTGAGCGAGGTACTGCTTGGCGGCCTCTATCTGCTGCGCAAGCGTCTTGTCGTTCGTCGCGATGAAGCGCGACAGGTACTCCTTTGCGTCCGGAGCACCGGAGTAGTACGCCGCAAACGCCCGGTCGCCCAGCACCTGCGCGTCATCAGGGCGCTTCGCGAGCACCTGGTCGTAGTACTTGATGGCCACCGACCACAACGGCTGGGCCGCCTGGCCCATGCCTGCGTTGGTCAGCTCGGCGGCGTAGTCGTAGTACGCGTGACCGAGCTGGGTGAGGATGTCGACGTTCTCCGGATCCGCCTTCTGCGCCGCGAGCAGAGCGTCGATGGTCTGCTGGTGCTTCGCTGCGATAGACGCCTGGGAAGCCTGTGAGCCGCCAGAGCCGCCAGAGCTGCGCGACCCGCGTGCTGCGACAGCAGCGATGCCGGCGACCGATGCCACGAACGACAGCGCGACGAAGATGACGACGAACTTCACCCATGCAGGCGAAGAGGTCTTGTCGATGGCCATGAGCCACCCTCTCTTCCGACGTTCAGGCGACCGGCCGGCGACACCGGCCGGTCACGCGGTCATCATCAGTTGCCGGAACCGGTCGACTCGGCGGCACCAGTGGTCGGCGTACCGGTCGTCATGGTCTGACCGCCCGTCATGCCGCTGATGTCGGGATGGCCCGGAGGAAGCTGCCCGGACTGGAGCTGCTCGGGAGTCAGCTGAGGAGCCACCGCACCTGTGCCGGTCGTCGTCGGGGTAGCCGCTCCCTTCGGGATCAAGAAGCCGATGATGACGCCGAACAGCAGCGCGATGACGGCGACGAGCGCAGCCACCGTCGTGCTCACGCTTTGCTGGAAGACCTGCGGCTTGGCAGCCGGAGCTGCAGTTCTTTGTGCCGGACGTCCGGCGGCGGCCTTCTTCTCTGGCTTCTTCGTTGTCTCGTTCTCTTCTTCGTCGAAGAAGAAGTCCTGGTCGCTCACGCATACCTCCTGTCAGCGGCGTCGCCATCGTGACGGGCGCCCGTGCTCGTGCGAACGTGCGCGATTATAGCACGCACGAACGGGGCGAATCCTTCCTTGCGTGCGAGCTCCCGCTCCCGGAAGAACACCGCCGCGAGCGTCAGCGTGGCACACCCGATGCCTGCCAGGGCACCGGCCGTGTCGGGATTCCCGTCACCACGGGAAGCAAGCAAGAATCCGGCCAAGTAGCCGCCGAACAGCGCGAGGAGCGGAGCGACGTAGATGGCCAGCGCGGCCTGGATCCGCAAACGCTCCGGAATCTCGATCTCGACCTCGTCGCCGACCGAAGCGCCCAGGGGGTCGAGCACGTCGGTGAGCAGCATCTCGCCGCCCGTGCCGGAAAGCGACGAGCACACGCTGCACCCGTCGCACGCGGCGGAGCGGCCGAGCGACACGTCGACGCGCCCGGGCCGCACCGCCACGACCGTCCCCCGCTCCTTCACGCGACCACGACGTCCCTGATCTTGGCCTGCACCTGCTCCGCACGGCCTGCCAGGTCGGCGAGTTCCGCTGCGTCGGCAGCGCGCCGGTCGAAGACGATCGATCCGTCGATCATGGTCATCAACACGTCGTCCTGGTTCGCGGTGTGCACGATGGCGCCGTACGGATCGCGGGTCGGCACCTGGTGGCTGCGGGACAGGTCGACGGCCACGACGTCGGCACGCTTGCCCGCTTCGAGGCTGCCGACCAGGTGGTCGATGCCGAGCGCTCGCGCACCGTCCAAAGTGGCCATCCGCACGAACCGCTCGGCGGGGTAGAAACGCGCTTCGCCTGCAAGACCACGCTGCACGAGCAGGCCGATACGCATCTCGTCGAAGAAGTCCATCGTGCTGTTCGACGCCGGCGAGTCGGTCCCGATGCCTACCAGGACGCCCGCGTCGACGAGCTCCTGGAGCGGGGCGATCCCCATGCCGAGCTTGAGGTTGCACCGCGGGCAGTACGCCACTGCCACGGAGGTCCTCGCCAGCACTTCGACGTCCCCCTCGTCCAAGTGCACGCAGTGCACGGCCAGCATGCGCGGCACCTCGAGGATGCCCCACTGGTAGACGTACCGCACCGGGCTGACGCCGGTGGGCAGCCAGCCGATGCTGGACCAACCGGACTCCTCGCGGTATTCACGCCCCAGCAGCGACGAGCCGTACTTGATGAAGTCGTGCTCGTCCTTCGACCCAGCCAGGTGCATCGCAACCGGAAGACGCCGCTCCAAGGCGACTGATGCCACCGCCTCGAACAGCCGCGGGTGGCACGAGTATGGCGAGTGGGGAGCCAGCCCGACCTCGATGCGCGGAGACGCTTCTTCTTGCCATCGCTCGATGTCGTCGAGCGCCGAGGCGACGACGCCGTCCACCTCGCCCCGGTCCATCGTCGACACCTCGCGGTACACCACGCCCCGAAGTCCGGCGGCCGACGCTGCTGCAAGCGATGCGCCGGTATCGGTGATGTCCGCGATGGCGGTGATGCCAGACCGCACTGCCTCGGTGGCGCCCAGCTCCGCGGACACCGCCCAGTCCTGTGGCGAAAGCGCAGCCTCCTTGCGCATCACCTGCAGCTTCCACTGCGAGTACGGCGCGTCATCGACCATCCCCCGGAACACCGCGTATTCCAGGTGCGTGTGCAGGTCGACGAACCCCGGCAGCAGCGCGGCTTGGCCGAAATCGCGTTCTTCTTCCTGCGGATGACGGGCGGCCAGATCGTCGCGGCTTCCGACCTCGACGATCGCGCCGTCACGCACCAGCACGGCCCCGTTCTCGATGAACGGCGCGCTCACGGGCAAGACGTAGCGTGCTGACAGCAGCATCGACGACCTCCGGCAATGCTTCGGGTGCACGGTACATGCTAGCACGGAGAGCTCGTGCGACCGACGATGCCTCTCGGTCTCACGCTTCCGCGACGTGCACCGCGACGATCCCTCCTGAGAGGTTGCGCCATACGACCGTCCGGAATCCTGCTTCGCGAAGCTCCTGTGCGAGCTCCTCCTGGCGAGGGAAGGCCCGTATGGATGCGTTCAGGTACTCGAACGACGCCCGATCGCCCGCGATGAGCGCACCGAGCGCCGGGATCACCCACCGAAGGTACGCATGGTACAGCGCCCTGAACGGTCCGAACGGGGGCCGGCTGAACTCGAGGATTACGTAGCGTCCGCCCGGCTTGAGCACTCTGCGGACCTCACGGAAGTTCGACGCGCGGTCAGGCAGGTTCCGCACGCCGAAGGCGATCGTCACGACGTCGAACGAGGCGTCGGCGAACGGCAACGACTGCGCATCCGCGTGCGCGAACGAGATCTGGCACGGCCCCTGGTAGCGCTCGGCTTTGCGCCGGCCGACCTCCAGCATCTCGTCCACGAAGTCGGTCGACAGCACCGACTTGGGCCGTCCGTGACGAGCGAGCGCGAGCGTCAGGTCGCCCGTCCCCGCCGCGAGGTCGAGCACCTCGGAGCCCGGGTCGAGCCGCGCCATCCGCACCGCGACGCGACGCCACAGACGGTCGAGGCCGAAGCTCGACACGAGGTTGAACGCGTCGTAGCGTGGGGCAAGACGCGAGAAGATGCCCCTGACCCGCTCCGCGGTCGGCGAACCGTCCAAGCGCACCTGCTCAGCGCTCACGCAGCGCCCTCCTCGCGCGCGAGCCGCCATCGCCGGATCGCGGGGAAGAGGATCTCTGCGTTCACCTTGAGCCACAGGTGCACGTTGGCCACCACGTGCGTCGGCCGCACGCTGCGCGGCCACTGGAGCTCGGACTTCACGCAGACGGTGTTCTCGTTGAGCTGGTCGATCTCGCGCTTGAACGCTGCGAGCCGCCGCTCGCGTTCGTCGCCGTCGGAATCCTCGATGATCGCGTCGATCCGCCGCATCGCGGCACGCGCCTCTTCGATCCGCATCTCCGTCGCCGTCGCCGTGGCTTCATCGAGGATGCCGATGGCCCCCTTGATCCGGTTCAGGCCCAGAGCGGCTTCGTACGTGGTGTCGACGAGCTCGTCGCGCGTCATCTTGTCGGGCTCGTAGTTCAGGATGTGTTTCCAGGAAGGTTGGAGCAAGAGCTGGCGGTGCTCTTCCAAGGTCCGGGCGCGCAGGCGGTACCCGTACGCCTCGGGGTTGTCGAACACCATCGAGCCGGGATCCAGAAACGGCGCCATCGGGGAGATGAAGGCCAAGAGCCGTCGGTCATCTCCGACGCTCCGGTACAGTTCGCGCACGGCGGGGACCGTATCCAAGACTGACTGCGCCGTCTGCGTAGGGATCCCCGTCATGAAGTACAGGTCGAACCGCGAGCATCCGTGCTTGAACGCGTGCCGGATCGAGGCCGCCACGTCGTCGAACGAGTAATGCTTGCCGAACGCGGCGCGAACGCCATCGTCGTGGCTCTCGCACGAGACCTCCATCGACCAATCGTTGAGGTTCTCGCCCAGGAACGCGCAGAACTCCTCGGACGGCGGCGTGAAGAACTCGAACCCGATGGGATTCTTGAAATCGATCCGCTGCAGACCTCTGATGAACGCCTCCACGTAGTCGGGTCCTGCCTGCTGGAAGTCGTTCAAGACGAACACCGGGCCCGGGATGTGCTTGGCGACGTGCTTGATGTCCGCGACGAGCCGCTCGGGGTCCCGGAACGCCGGGCGCGTCCTCCCGAAGTGACGAGCGAACGCGTACGCCGAGCCGCCGCAGGTGGGGCACTGCTTGGTGCAGCCGCGGCACACGAGCGACGCGGTCACGGGGTAGCCGAGCCAGCCGCGGAACGGCAGCGCGCTCGTGAAGTCTCGGTCGCGGATGACGGAGCGCATGCTGAAGCTGTAGTCGAGCTTCACGTGGTCGAAGGTGTCGGGCACCCACGACAACTCGTTCACGACCACCGAGCCGTCGCGCGTCTTGTAGGTCAGGTTCGGAATCCCCGCGACGCTCCCTCCGCGCCTGAGTGCGAACAAGAGCTGCGTGAACGGCTCTTCCGTCGAGTCGCCGCGCACCACGTAGTCCACGCAATCGTAGCGGACGAGCTCCTCGTGGAAGTACGAGGCCGACAGGCCGCCCATGACCACCGGGACGTCTGGGTGCAGCCGCTTGCAGATCCGTGCGATCTCGATGGCTCCGTGCGCATGCGGGAGCCAGTGCAGGTCGATCCCGAAGGCGACGGGACGCATCGCTCGGATGGCGGCCTCTACGTCGAAGCGCGGCTTGGCAAGCATGTGCATCGCAAGGTTCACGATGCGCACGCGCAGCCCTCGGCGCTCCATGTACTCCGCGAGCGTCGTGAATCCGATGGGGTACATCTCGAAGATCGGCGTCGACGGCACGAGATCGGACACCGGTCCGAACATGATGGACCGCTCGCGGAAGTCGTAGACGCTCGGGGCGTGCAACAGCACGAGGTCGGTGTGTGGCACAGCGCTCCTTCTCGATGCGGCCGCATGCCCCAGTGCGGCCGAAGACCGTGCGGATGATACCACAGCCGGGTTTCGGCGAACGACGCTCGTTCCCTGCCACAGCAAGTCGGATGCGATCGGCCTACGCAGACGAGCAGCGGGGGCCCGCTTTCGCGGACCCCCGCCGGAGGGGGGCTTCTGTGAAGCCGTAATCGTCACGTGACGCCTACGGCAGACCCTTCAACAGCAGCTCCCAGGCAGTGAGGTTCGTGCCGTTGTACTGCGTCGAGCCGTACACGCCGTACGTGCCGGTCGCGATGAGCGACTTGGACAGCGCCGCGTTGTCGCCGTTCCAGTAGGTCGCATCGCCGTGGCAGTCGATGCACACGCTGTCGAGGTTCTCGACCGCGGCGCCCAGCAGCACGCCGGAGTCGTTGCGTACCGACGGGACGATCGAGGTCGCGTTGCGCGTCTCGCCCGTCCAGTAGACCCACTCGCCGGTGTCGATCGAGAAGGTTCCGGTGCCCTGCGTCGCAGTCAACGAGCCCGCAGCCGTACGGGTGGTGCCGAATGCACGCGGCGAGCCATCGAAGTCGACACCGTACAGCTCGTCCTTCAGCATGTTCGCGCCCAGCGTGCGGTGCGGGAAGCTGAAGCCGCCATCGAGACACTTGGCACCGACCGCTGTGGAAGCCACCGCGCTTTGGCGCAGGAAGGCCTGCGATGCGTAGTTGGTCTTGCCAGACACCGAAGCAGTGATGGTCGCCGTGTACGCGGCCGAGAAGTTGCTCGAATCGTCCGAGTGGCACACGTCGCAGTTGCTCGCGCCGACGTGGCAGTTGCGGCAGTGAGGACCGTCGTTGTCGTCGGTTCCGTCGCTATCGGTACCGATAGCCATCTGACGCGCTCAATGCCTCGGCTGCGCATCGTGCGAGTACGCGACCTGATACGTGCCGGTAGTGCTGTCGGACGGATTCGGCACCCAGACTTCGGCCTTCTGCGTCGAAGCACCCGCAGCACCGTCGTGACAGTCGGTGCAGAACTCAGACAGGCCGAGGAAGCCGCCGTCTAGCTGGCCGTTGCCGTCAGTGTCCGAGGTCTGCTTGGGGGCGAACGGGTAGTTCAGGTCGTTGTCGTTGTCCTGGCCGCCGCCGTAGTTGCTGTCAGCAGGACCGAGCGGCTCGCTCCAGTTGATGGCGAACTTGTTCAGACCGTTCGTGGCTAGTGCACCGCTCGTGGTGGTCACAGCCGTGTCGGGCTGAAGCTCGACCACGTCGGAGTGCGGGTTCTTGATGAGCAGCCAGCGACCGCTCGGCCAGATCGGACGGTACGTGAACAGGAACGTCCCTGCCGCAGGGTTGCGGTCCCACACGAAGTTGCCGTAGGTCGCATCGACGCCCCACTCGTTGTCGTCGAGCACGCCGTTGTCGTTCGCGTCGCCCGGGTCCGTCTTGATCGGCCAGACGCCAGCAGTCGGGTTCGACGGACGACCGGCCTGGCCTGGAGCCGCGAATGCACGGCCGGGGTTGGCCATGGTCGTCATGATGCGCGCCGAGTTGCCGTGCGGGCTGTGGCAGTCGAAGCAGCTGAAGCCCTTGGGATCCGAGTAGGCCGGCTTGATGTCGACCGGGGCGTTGCCCTTGTAGCCGAGCGTGTGGCCGGTGCCGAACCCCATCGTGGTGGTCGCGACGGCGGCTCCGTCCATGATGCTGAAGCCGGCCGTGACGGTCTTGTACTCGTTGTCCATCATGATGTTGAGCGTCGAGCCCCCGCCCCCGCCGTGGCAGTAGTCGCACGCGGCCTCCCGGCTGTTCGCACGAAGCAGCATGAAACTACCAGCAGCGTAGTGCGTCGAGTGACAGTCTTGGCACTTGTTGGTAGTCGTCGTGTAGCCGCCGTGCGGACCCGAGAAGTAGCCGTTCGCGCGCGTGTACTGCGTCGGGGTGTTGTACCCCTCGGCGAATGCGGGCGCAGCAGCCAGGAGCACGAGCGCGGCGACAGCCGCGAGCACGATGATCGTGCGACGTGACATTGCACCCTCCTTGTTCGTGTTCTTGCGTACAATGCTCGTCATCTCTGAATCACCTCCTTTCCGCCGACGAGCGCGAAACCGGGGTTGCGGTGAACGCCGTGGAGCACACAGGAACCTGAAGTTCGTTATCGTGTTCTCAATCACGATTCATCTTACCTGTGTGCGTCACCCACGCCAACGGGTTTTCGTTATTATTTTCACTAATGGGCGCATAAGCGGGGCTCATGGCGTCCCCGCTCGTCAGACTATTCCTGGATCCGGTACCGCTCCGCGAGGTCGGCAAGCGTTACCACACGCTTCGCGCCCCTCTCGCGGGCTGCGGCTGCTTGCACGTCATCGGAGACCAGGAGCATCCGGCGCCCGACCGTGGACAACGCACGCACGCGCGGCTTCGACGCCTCGACGAGAGCGGCAAGCCGATCCTCGCCTTCGGTGTCCGCGTCGACGCGCACCAGGAAATCGCCGATGCGCACCTCGTGCTCCACGAAGTCTGCGAACCGCTCGTACGCCTCGGGGAGCACGCCTACGCGCTTCAATGCCCCCGCGACGAGCCGCAGCTGCTCGTGCGCAGCGGCCGCGTCCAGCGCCTCGGTGGTGGCGTACGACCTGCGTCGGAACACCAACCACAGCAATGGCAGCAAGAGCAGCGGGAGCAACAGCCACTGGATCCACGGGGCCCGGGCGACCACGGTGTTCTCCTCGGGCAGCAGCAGCCGCACGATCTGCACACGGTCGTTGTAGGTGTCCGTGATCGCGAACGTGCGGTCGCCGAGGTATGCGATCCCCGTCGGCAGGCGGAAAAGCCCGTCGGCCTGCCCCTCCAGGTCCTTGAAGGTGTGGATGACCGTCCCCTTGCCGGTGTCGATCACGGTGATGGTGTGCCGGAACCCATCGAGCACGAACGCGCGCCCGCGCTCATCGACCGCGACCCCGGAGGGCACGCCGAACATCGTCGTGGGGTCATCCTGGAACCTGGGCGGCGTTCCGAGCACCCACAGCGCCGTGGCCGTCGCCTCACCCTCGAGCTTGAGGCGCTGGACGCGGCAGTTGTTCGAGTCCGCCACGACGAGCGAGCCGTCGGGCAGGGCAGCGGCTGCGCGAGGATAGTCGACCATCCCGGGCAGATAGCCCCGGCTGCCGACCTCCTTGACGACCTGGCCCTCGGTGTCGAACAGGGCGATCGGTCCGAAGCTCAGCACCGCCACGCCGTCCTTCGTCACCACCGGCGCGAGCGCGTTCAGGACCGGCACCTCCCACAGGTAGCGCCCCTGCGAGTCGTACGCAATCAGTCTCAGCCGCATCCTGTCGGTCACGTAGACGTGGCCTGCCAGCCGATCCACCGCCACGCCAAGCGGCGCCATCAGCTGTCCGGCCTGGAGCCCACGCTCCCCCCACATCCGGACGAAATCCCCGGCACGGTCGAACTCTATGACCTTCTGGGCGTCTTTGAGGGTCACAAAGAAGTTGCCGCGCTCGTCGGCCCCGATACCGACCGGACGGTACAGGTTCTGCCCGTTCGCCATGTAGATCGTCCGGACGTGGACGACGCCTGTTTGAGACGCGGGCTTCGCCTTGCCCTCGCCCGCCGTCTCGGGTCGGCCTCCCGCAAGGTACACGTACAGGGTGCCGAGCCCGAGCAAGACCAGCAGCAGAACGGCGATGACGATGACCAGGCGCCGATTCATTCGATCAGACCTCTCCTCGTGAC
>JAOAFY010000021.1 GCA_026416035.1 Coriobacteriia bacterium
GGAGGCTCGACCGCTCGACTTTTCGCTCGACCTTTCTGCGTTCGGTGACACCGGATGGGAGAAGTCCGCTATCCTCCGTGTGTCGCCGAGCCGCATCGAGCTGCTGCTCAAGCCCGACCCGGACGCGCCGGAGACCGAGCGTCTGATGCCCCGCATGGCGCTCAACCGCCGCGACGGACGCGCTTGTGTGCCAGACGTCAGTCAGCACGAGCGCATCACGCCGCATGGCAGGCACGTGTTCGTGGTCTGGGAGTCCCAGGCTGGCGAGCGCAGCGACGAGGAGCTCGCATCCCCCCTGCGCGCCCAGGTGTGGTTTAGCCGGCGGGCGTAGCGTCCCCTACCGCCTCCCCGCGCCTTCTAGCAGCAGCCCTGTGACGACGGCGGCCGCTTCCGGCGGCACGTGGCGTGCGACGAGCGCGTACAGATCACCCTGGCGCTCGGGCAGCTGGTGCCAGAAGCGGGCTCCTAAGTGCCGCAACGCCGGCGCCAGCTGGTCGAGGTCGCGCGCGCTCATGCGGGTCTCGGCGAGCGCGTCGAGCGCTGCATCGAGCGAATCAGCCAGCCCCATGCGCGTGGCGGCCCTGGCGGCAGGCGTCTCGCTCAGCGAGCTCCATCGCCCTGTGCGGACGACTGCGGCAAGCCGCCACGCCCGCATGCCTGCGAGCAGCCCGACCGTCTCAGCGGCGATCCATGCCGGCCGGAACCATGCCGGCTGGACGCCCGGCCCCGCCGCTCCCGCCAGTGCGCTCGCCGCCGCTGGCGTCGCGAGCGCGGCAAGGACGCACACGCCGAGGACGAGCCCGCCGCCGCTCGAGCGCAGGAACGACTCACGAGGCGCGATGAACGCGTACCCGACGAGGTACGCGCAGGCACCGCAGACCGCCACCACCGCCAAGAACACCATGACCTCCTTGGCGACATCGTGGGCGAACGTGGCGTAACTGTCGAGGGAGTCCTGGGCGGAAGCGGTCCTCGCGCGATGCGGCCACCTTGTGCGGGCTGCAGGCGGGCGGTATATACAACGCGGAGGGTCTTCGGGGTCCGGCCCTGCGGCCGCGGGGCCGAGAAAGGGGGAGCCATGTCCCGCGCCCGCTTGACGCGAGGCGGCGCGGTCGTGTGGCGCGCGTCCTGCGTCGCCGCAGGTCTCGCAATGCTCGTCGCCCTGTTTCCAGCGTCCGCTCCTGCCCTGGTCAACGACGGAGCCCACCTCGACGTCGGTGCCGGCGAGACGATAACGCTCGACGGCGAGCACCGCTACAGCGAGTCGATAGTCGTCCACGACGGCGGGGTCGTGCGCGTCGGACCGAGCGGATCGCTCATCTTGCGGGCACCCGCCATCTACCTGCGCGACGGCGGGATCATCACCGGTGCAGGCACCGCCAGCTCTCCTAATGGCAAGACCATCGTGCTCGAGTGCGACACGTTCACCATCCTCACCTCCGGCGGCTCGGTGGTCGCCGACGGCGCGAACGCGACCTCCTCGTCGAACGCCGGGAACGGCGGCTCGATTCACATCAGGGCGGCCGAGTCCGCGACGCTCGCGAGCGGGACGATCAGCGCATGCGGCGGCGCAGGGTACTCTTCGACCTACTACGCGCTCGCCGGAGCAGGCGGCGGCCAGATCGTAGTCCGCTCACGCAACCTCACCATGTCGGGGAGCGGCACGCGCATCCGCGCCTCCGGCGGCGACGGCGGAGACAACTTCGAGGGCACCACCGGAGCCAATGGCGGTCCGGGCGGCAGCATCCGGCTGTACGGAGCGTCCGTGGCATTCGGGCCGATCGTGGATGCCTCCGGCGGCGACGGCGGCGACGCCGTCTTCCACGCGGCCGGCGAAGGCGGGAACGGCGGCGCCGGCGGGAGCGTAGCGGCTGCGTGGTGCTCGCGCTCAGGCACCGAAGCGCTCGACGTCTCGGGAGGAGCGGCTGGCACCGGGAACCTGCGGAACGGCATCCCTGGCCCTGTGGGCACCGCCACGTCGACGACGGGCGTCGACGCACAGTTCGACCCCTCCCACACCACCGACGGCTACATCGAACCTGAAAGCCAACACGAATACCCGCAGAGCTGGATGTGGTCGTCCACCACAGGCGGCGTCCCTCTGACAGTCTGGCTGTGCCAGGACGGGTTCGGGCTGTACGTCGCGCTGCGCAACAACAGCGACAACGAGCGCTCGTACGATGTCTTCATCGACGTGAATGGCGACGGGTCCTCAGCGCCAGGGACCGACGACCTGTGGCTGACCGTCGGACCCACCTCTGCGCTCACCGAACGGCGGGGGAATGGCAGCGCTTGGGTCACGCAACCAAGCGCGAGCGGCTGGTCGGCCGTCGCCACCAGGAAGTGGATCTTCCCGGGCGGCTACTACATCAGAGAAGCCGAGTTCTCTATCCCGTTCGCCAAACTGGGGCTCACTGCGGGCCAGGTCAAGACGATGCGTATGGCCATCGGTGCGCGCCCCGGCACGGCGCCGAACCTGTGGCCTTCGACCGCTTCCGACACGCAGCCGTCTACCTGGCCGCGGCTCACCTCCGTGGACTCGTGGACGGCCTTCCGCAACGTCGCGCCGGGCGTACCCCCTGGAGGCTGGGACGTAAGCCCGCTCGTAGCCACCATAACCGTGCCGACACCCGATCTTGCCGTGCTCGTCCGCGACCACATCGCGGGCACCAAGCCTGGGACCGCGCAGTACCGCTTCTCCACAGACGGCGGCTCGAGCTGGACTCCGTGGACGGATGCGGCGAACACGCTCACCTACTGGAACGAATCGACGCAGACCGTCAGGGCCGACGACGTCCCGTTGCCCGACTCGATGACGAACAACCGCGTCCAGTTCCGCGTCACCGACATGGGCGGGTTGACCGGCACCAGCCCCATCGTGACCGTTCGTAAGGACGCATCCTCGCCAGGCGGGTGGACGAGCTTCTCGCCCGCCACGGTCGTGCGCACCACGCTCACGCCCGATTGCACGGTGCGCGTGCAAGACGTGTGCTCAGGGCTTGCGGTGGCCAGCGCGGAGTACCGGTACTCGACGGACGGCGGCACCACGTGGAGCGCGTGGTCTCCTGCGGCCTGCACCGGGACGAACGGCACCACGGCCCAGCAGACCATCACGGCCGACGATGTCCAGTTCCAGCGCAACTCCGCGACGGCGAACAAGGTCCAGTTCCGCGTCAGGGACCTCGCTGGCAACCTCGGCACTTCAGCGATCTACACCGTCGCCATCGATGCGCCGATCCTCGGCCTGCCGCCCAACGGTTCGTTCGAGGTCGGGCTGCCGGGCCAGATCCCGTCGCTGTGGACAGCCTCTGGACAGCCCTACCTGGATGACAACCCTCCGACGAGCCTTTGGGCGTGGAGCGCTCATGCCGTGGCCGGGCACGGCTACGACGGGCAGCAGGCGGTGCATGGCAGGATCTGGATAGGAGCAGTAGTCTGGAACCCTCTGACCGGCTTCTCACGCATCCAGATGCTGGGGCGGGGCGACCTTTCGGGCGCAGGCTTCCTCGAGCTCTACATGAAAGACGTGTCGACGGGCGAGAACGACCCCACGGACATCATCCCGTGGTATGAATGCCGGATCGATGCCGTGTTGACAGACGGGACGAACACAGTCACCCGCCCGCTGTACGTCAACAATACCGGCAGCGTGACAGACAGCCGCGTCGCTACGGCGCCTGGCACTGACGGCGCCGTGTGGAGCCGCTACGTCGTCCCGGTGAACGACCCGGCCCTCGATGAGACGTCGCTCACGGTCGGCGTGCGTTGGCAGGTCCGCACCGGGAACCTCGACGTAGCGCGTGCGCCAGTCATCGGTCAGACCGCGGTGTTCTCGGAGTCCAAGGTCGACGTCGTCCGGGCGCTCGACGCTGTCGCCCCGACCTCGTCCGGATCCGTCCTGGGCGAGTTCTGGACGCCGTACTCCAGACGCCAGATATCCTGGTCAGCGTCAGACAACTCCGGCCTTTCGAAGATCGAGTTCTGGGCGCGAAGCGATCCCGGCAGCGGGTTCGGGCCCTGGACCAAGATCGGAGAGCGCACGATCACCGGGTACTTGGCCGCAGGCACGACCGAGCTCGACCTGGGCGGGCCAGGCATCTCCGAGGTCTACACCATCGCACGAGACATCGACGGGAACGCCGAGGCCCCGCCGGCCCGCGCCGACGACTCCTGCGGCATCGACAAGGCGGCCCCGGGAAGCTGGAGCTCCTTCCAGCCGAGCGGGTGGGTCGCAAGCCGCACCGTGGACTGCTCCGTCACGGTGCACGACCCCCTGAGCGGCATCAGGAGCGCTCCCGTGCGCGTCGGCGTGACCCGCGACCTGCCGCAGACGGCAGGGCCCACAACCTGGGTCGACCAGAGGTTCGTGTGGGTCGGTGCGGGCACCGCGGTTTGTGCGGTGGATGCGGCAGATCCTCGCGCACCTGAAGTCGTCAATAGCGTCGACATCACGAAAGCGCGGGTCTTCGACCTGAAGCGGGCCCCTGGCCGGAAGGCGGTCGCAGCCTGCGGCGACGACGGCCTCGTCGTGCTCGATGCGGCGGACCCGTCCCAGCCGAAGACCGTCGGCGCATCCGCTGACGCGCCGGCCGTGAGCGTGCACGCAGTCGACCTTGCAGGCATCGCTCCGAGAAGCCCGCTGGCACTGACTGCAGACGGCACGAGCGGGATCCTCACCGTCTGGGGCATCTCGAATCCGGCCGCCCCGGCGCGCCTTTCGTCCATCGACCTCGGTGCGCCCTTGCGCCTCATCGCGGCCGCCGACGGCGTCCCGGCGGCGTTTTGCGCGACAGGATCAGACCTGGTAGCAATCAACCTGTCTGACCCCGCGCGGCCAGAGGTCTTGGATGCCCTTGAGCTGAAGGCGGATCTCGTCAGCTTGGCGACCGACGGTCGCACCGTGTATGCCGCGGATGAAGACGGCGTGCTGTGGGCCGTGCCCTGGAACGCCGGGTTCGGCATCCCGCAGAACGCGCCGTCATCCGCCACAGGGCCGATCGCGTTCGTGGACTCCCATGCCTACGTCGCTGACGCCGGCGATGGCGGACTGTGTGTCGTCGAGCACGTCCCGCCCGCCGAACCATGGAGCGAGCACGACGTGCCCGGGCCGTCTCCCGCCGCCTCTGTCGACGCCACGCACGGGATCGTGGCGCTCGCCGAGGCATCCCGGCTCGCGCTCTACGTGCACGGCGAGCCGATGTGGTCCTTCTCGCGTGACGAAGGCCTGACCTGGAGCGCGTGGGCGCCGGCGCTCGATCCGCTCGGCGACACGAATGCGCCCGCCACGCTCACCGCACCCGCAGTGCCGTTCGGCCAGGACAGCGCGACCAAGAACCTCGTGCGCTACCGGGCGGGCGATGCCGTCGGCTGGCTTGCCGAGAGCACTCCGTTCGCGGTGCGGATAGACACCGAGGTCGGCATGCCCACGATCTCCTCCTCTACCCATCCGACGAGCGCATGGAGCGCGAACAACGACCCTGCGTTCAGCTGGACCCCGCCCGCGGACCTGTCCGGTATCGTCGGCTACTCGTACCTGCTCGCACCCGACCTGGTTACCGAGCCTGACACGATCAGCGAGGGTTCTGGCACCGCCACGACCTACGCGGACGTGCCTGACGGCTCGTGGTACTTCCGCGTGCGAGCCCGGGACGCCGCAGGCAACTGGGGCGGCGCAGCAGCGAAGCTCGTCCGCATCGACACCACGCCGCCTTCGGGGACGATGGCGCTCGCGGGCGGGGCCGCCTGGACGACGACGCGGACGGTGTCGGTGGACTCGACGGTCACCGACGCGCTTTCGGGCGTCTGGCAGATGCGCTTCTCGACTGACGGCGGCACGACGTGGGGCGCGTGGCAGCCGTACGCCGCGAGCGCGAGCGTGACGCTGCCTTCGGGCGACGGGACCAAGACGGTGGCGGCGCAGTACCGCGACGCTGCCGGCAACGTGCTGGCGCTTGTCGACGACATCCGGCTTGAAAGCTTCCGGCACCTCGAACCAGGAGCACAGCGAGTCGATCGCTGGTCCGGCGACGACCGCTTCAAAACGGCGGTCGCAATCAGCAGCAACTCGTTTGCGCGCGCAGAGACCGTCGTCATCGCGACCGGCCGGACATTCCCCGACGCGCTTTCCGCATCCGCGCTCGCCGGCACGGTGAACGGGCCGTTGCTGCTCACCGATTCCACATCGCTGCCGACGGCAGTCCGCAACGAGATCGTCCGGCTCGGGGCGAGGCGCGTGTACATCGTGGGCGGCACCGGCGCCGTTTCGAGCGCGGTGGAGACCGCCGTCGCACAGGTGCCTGGCATCACCGCCGTCCAGCGGATATACGGCGCCGACCGCTACGCGACCGCCGCTGCGGTCTGCGCCCAAGTCGCACAGCTCCAAGGTCCCGCGTTCTGCCGACGCGCGTTCGTCGCACGCGGCGACGATTTCCCGGATGCGCTGGCCGCAGCCCCCGTGGCGTTCGCGCAGAAGATGCCAGTGCTGCTCGTAAAGCCGACGTCGCTGCCCGACCCAACGCGGAGCGCCATCACGACGAACCGCATCACGGAGTGCATCGTTGTCGGCGACACGGGCGCGGTCTCGGATGACGTGAAGAACCAGATCAAGAATCTGGGCGTCATCACGGACCGCTGGAAGGGCCTCACACGGTTCTCCACGGCCGTCGAGGTGGCACGCAACGCCGTCTTGCGCGGCTGGTGCCGGTGGGACTTCGTCGGCGTGGCATGGGGCCGCAACTTCCCCGATGCGCTCTCCGGCGGCGTCGGGACTGGCGCCTACCGAGGTGTGCTGCTCATGAGCGAAACGACGTCTCTGCCCCCGGAGACGCAAGCGGCACTGAGCGCGAACAAGACCTCGATCGTGGGCGCCCGCATCTTCGGCGGAACCGGGGCCGTGTCGGACGGCGTGAAGAACAGCGTCGCCAACGCCATCAAACTCGAATGATCGGGCCGTCGGATCAGACGGGCGCGGCGTTCGCCGCGCCCGTCACCTGCGTTCCTGAAGTCCGCGGGGTCACGAGGCTCGCTCGTTCGAGAGGCGCATGGCGATGACGGCGTCCGTCACCACGGCCGCAAGCAGCACGGGGACCGACAGCACGAGGATCCCGGCGAAGGTCGCAAGGTCCTCCCACCCGCTCGCCCGCCGGATAAGCCCGAAGAAGACCACCCAGCTCACGTACGCCAGCACGACGATCGCCTTCAAGACGAGCGACGCGACGGCGGCACCGCGCATCCGCTTGCGCCTGATGGCGACGACGTCTGCGACGATGCCCACCAGCGCGAGCAGCCCAAGCGCCCAGAACAGGTAGACCCAGGTCACCGTGTCACCCCCTGAGCTCGCAGATCCGTTGCATCCGGGCAGCCAACAAGAAGAGGACGCCTGCTATGAGCATCGGCGCCGCAAGCACCGCCATCATGATGAACCACACGCCGGACTCCCATCCGGCGACGACGCCCCACACAACAACGCCGACCGAGCCCGCGAGGAGGAGCACGCCTGCCAAGTTCTCGTAGAACCAGCCGATGGCCAGCGCTAGAACGGTGATCGCAAGCGGGATGGCGGCGCTCTGCGCGGCCTCGAACACGCCCTTGTCCCGGTAGCCGAGATCCATGCCCAACACCCCGGCGACCCAGAACAGGCCCCCAGCAGCCACGAAGATGCGAGCGAACAGGCGCTCGAGGTTCATCTCCTCGGTCTTGCACACCTTGGCGAGCAGCTCCATCGTCCACCCCTTTCGATCGACGGCGGGTCTTCGACCCTGCAATGTCTTCCAGGTTCATACCCGCTCCGCGCGTCGTCGCGGCGTGTCTGAGGAGCAAGGTACACTGCCACAGAAGGAGGTTGTCGGCATGCTCAGCGATGCACCGCTTTCGAAGAGCCGCTACCTGCGCTGGCTGCAGTGCCCGCTCCGTCTCTACCTCGACGTCCACCACCGCGAGCTGGCCACCCCGCCATCAAGCAGCGCGCAGGCCCGCTTCGACGTGGGGCACCGCATCGGCGAGCTCGCTCGGGCGCGCTACCCCGGCGGCGTCTTGGTGACCGAAGGACCGCACGAGCACGCGGCGGCGGTGGAGCGCACGAGGCGGTTGATGGCCGACGGCGCCCGCGACATCTTCGAGGCCGCATTCACGCACGACCGCGTGAAGGTCCGCGTCGACGTCCTGCACCGCCTCGACGACGGCGGTTGGGAGCTCGTCGAGGTCAAGTCGACAAGCCGGTTCGACGAAACGAAACACCTGCCCGACGTCGGCATCCAGGCCTACGTGCTGCTCGGTGCCGGCGTGGCAGTGAGGCGCGTTTCGCTCATGCACCTCGACAAGCGCTATGTGTGGCCAGGCGGCCCATACGACCCTTACGCTGTGCTTGCCTCCACAGACGTGACGCGCCCTGCGCTCGACTATGCGCGCACGGTCGGCTCTCACGTCGCCGAGATGCTCGCGGTGCTCGAGTCTGCGCAGCCGCCGGCCGTCGAGCCGATCGACGCGAGGTGCCTCACGCCGTACGAGTGCGAGTTCCACGCGTACTGCACCCGCGGGATCGAACCGGAGGACTTCGGCGAGGTAGTGCCGGTGGTAGATCCGTCCGCCGTCCGAAGGCTGCGCGACCTGCGCTTCCCGCTCCTGTTCGTCGACTTCGAGACCGTGAACCCGGCGCTGCCGCTTTTCCCAGGCACGAGCCCGTTTGAGCCGATCAAGGTGCAGTGGTCGCTCCACCGCCTCGATGCGGATGGAACGCTCTCCCACGCCGAGTGGCTCGTCGAAGACGCGAAGTGCGATCCGCAACCAGAGTTCCTCGCGACGCTCCTCGACGCGCTCGGCACCGAAGGCACGCTCGTCCACTACTCGCCGTTCGAGCTCACGCACCTCGCAGACCTCGCCGTTCGGCTTCCGGCGCTGCGCGAGCGTCTGCTCGCTGCCGTCCCCGGGCTGTACCGCACGGTCGCCGCCAAGCTGGCGGAGGTGGGGTCGACTCCGCCCGAGCCGCCGCCCGCCCGGGGGCTTGCCACCTTCGACCTCGGCCGCGAGGCCGTGCGGCGCGGCGTCGCACACCCGGCCCTCGCCAAGACCTGGAGCATCAAGGCGGCACTTCCGGTCCTCGCCCCGCACCTGCCTCCATACTCGTCGCTTGCCATTCCCGACGGCGACGCGGCGATGCTTGCCGTCACCGAGATGCTCGATGCTGCCACCCCGAACGACCGGCGAGCGGAGCTTCGCGAAGCGCTGCTCCGATACTGCGAGCAGGACACGCTGGCGATGGTGGAGATCTACCGGGCGCTGGTCGGCAGCGCCTGACGGGTACACTCACGCAAACGCCTGGGAAGGGAGCGCGCAATGCAGACGGTCGCCACCTACACCACCTCAGAAGGGGACGTCAAGGAGCTCGTATGGGAAGCCGGACGATTCTTCGTCGACGGGTACGAGATCGCGCTTGCAGATGTCCTCGCGTGGGACGCAGCCGGCCTGCTCTCCTGGGCGAGCCCTGAGACGCAGGCGTGGGCGCGCTCGCTCGCGCCGCAACCGGCGGCCACGGCCACCGCTACGGCAGAAGTGCAGCCCGCGCAACCTGGGACCGCTGTGAGCGCCCGCGACGCGCTCGTCGCCGACATCCGGGCAGCGCTCGTCGAGCGCACCGGCTACGAGGTCGTGAGCGGCGCGCGCTCGGACCTGGAGGTCCGCAGCGCCGTCGCCTCGGCGAACTGGGGAACGGGCACGAAGACGGTGGACTTCGAAGCGGTGCTCACCGTGTCTGATCCCGAACGCACCGTCTTCTACTGGGAGGTGCTCAAGGAGCGCGGCTCGGGGCTGTCGTTCGGCGCCGTCGAGTCAGAGTCGTACACGATCTCGGGGTGGAAGCGCTCCGGCACGAAGACCGAGGCCGTGGCAGGGCCGCAGGGCATCGCCCTCGACTACTCCTGGGACTACGGCAAGACGCGATCGTTGATCGAGCAGGCCTGCGCCCGCCACGGCTACACCTTCAAGCCGGTCTTGCGCCGCGCGAAGGCCGAGCGCTGAGGCAAACGCGAGACGGGGCCGGCTGTGCCGGCCCCGTCACCTTCCTAGCAGATGCCGATCGTCGTACTGTGGTGCGGACTAGTCGTTCACGTGCTTCCACAAGTCGCGGAACTCATTGTACGCCGCCGGGCTGATCGCTCCAGGGCCGCCGATGACGTAGCAGCCGCACCAGCCACCCGAGCCGATCCCGCCGTAGTAGTCGAAGTAGTCCTTGACCTCCTGGCTCAAGGCTGCCTTCTTCGTGAGCAGCAGCGGCCCGCCGGTGTACCACGACACGGGTGCCGCAACCATCGCATCGGCGAAGTCCTCGCCGCTCGCCAGGGCGGCGATGGACGGGTCCATGCTGAACATGTCCACGCCAAGCTGAGCGACCGCGACAGCCGTCTCGTACCGGTTGTTGCCCGCGATGCGCCCCACATCGTAACCGGCGTCGACAAGCGCCTGCTTGACGGCGTCGGACACGACAGCCGTCCCGCCGATGATGCGCACGTCCGTGATACCGTGGTCTTCCAGCCACTGCATCGTGACGGTGGGCACCGCGCTGGCCTTCGTCATGAGCACGGGCGCGTGTTCGTAGGAAGCGACCGGGCCTGCCGCCAGGGCGTCAGGCCACTGGTAGCCGTTCACGAGGTACGCGACCGCGCCGTGACCGACCTCATCGCACAGCTCGTCGGCGATCTCCACCGCTGTCTCGAAGCGGTTCAGGCCACCGAGCCGCTCGACCTCGTTGACGTTTCTCAGATCCTCCAGCTGCTTGAGGACGGCATCGCTCACCGACGCCGGACCGCCGAGGACGTAGACCTTCGCATCGTCGCCGTTCCAGTACAGCGACTCGCACGCCCGCTCGATCTCCGCCTTCGTCTCAGCCGGCAGCATCGTCGGGTTGGTCAAGAGCAGCACGCCGTCCATCCGGGCGGCGAACGAGCCGGCTGCAAGCGCATCGGCCGGATTCAGGCCGTTCGCCACGACGATGCACCCCGGACCGTAGCCGGTGCCGTACCATGGGTTGGTGGTGTTGTCCCACATCGTCTTCGAGAGGTTCGCGGCAGTCGCGTAGCGGTTGACGCCCCAGATCCGCCGCGCGTCGCCGACGGTGATGTGGAGCTTGTAGGCGAACGGGTAGTTGTCGTAGTCGTACGGCTCGGCCACGACGTAGTAGACGCCCGGCTTCGGTGCTTCGTAGTAGATGCTGGACGAGTACGTGTCCGGCCATACGTCGCTATCGTCGTCACTCGCGACCTCGCCGCCATTGGCATCGTAGATGCGCAGATACGAGTCGTAGAACCCGCTCACGTACTCCGTCTCGGCCCAGATCGGCGTGCCAGTGGTGTCGACGGTGATCTTCACCCAGTCTCCGCCGTCCTCGATCTGGTCGTAGTAGCCGTGGATCGTGCGATTCGACGTCCACGTGTTGCCGTGGACCGCTGGGTTGAACACAGTCGCCGTGGCGGTCGTGTCGTCGGGCTCGAACGCGTCTTCAGGATACGACGCGACCGCTGGCTTCAAGCCCGTCGCCGGCGCGTGCTTCGCGGCCTTCGCCGCGAACCCCGTGCCCGGCACCGCGAGCGCGACGAGCAGCACCGCGGCCGCCAGCACGGAGATCGGTTTCCGCCAATGACCTGCCATACGCATCGCCCTCCCACGTCGATGCCATACACCGCGACGTCTTCACGGCAGATGCGCGGAGCAGCCCCGGCTATGGCGGTTGCAGATACACCAAGTGTGCCCCAATCCGTCGCGGTCTAAGCGGTGAACGGACCGCTCTTTGCCCTGGTGGGCTGCGCTCAGACGAACCGCTTCTCCACGTACGGGGAGGTGAACAGCGCGAGCGTGGCTCCATACGAGGGCCGGAAGCGCAGCTTGTCGCCCACGGCGGGTGGTGGTGATACACCCTCCACATCGAGGACGAGGTGGTCGCTCGACGCGCCGAGCACCTCGACGCCGACATCGAGCGGCGTCAGCCCCTCAGGGACGACGTCTTGCCTGCCGATTGCGCAGATCGCCCGGCTGCGCTGCCCGCGGTCTGCGAACGCTGGTCTGCCGCCGAACGCGTCCTGAGCGACGCGCCCTTGCGGCACGCTCGGCTTCCGAGCGACCTCGACGACGGGCGCTTCCAGGGTTATCGCGTCCGTCCGCAGCCCCAAGATGGGCGTCCTCGACACGGTGCTTACCCCGAGCAGGATGCTCTCGCCGATACGCAGGTTGTCGACCCGAGCGGGAAGCTCGCCTGCGACGAGCGCGTCAAGCGACGACGACATGCCCCCGCTCACGACGAGCCGACGCCCGATGACGGCCTCTGCATCCGCGGCCAGCCGCACCAGACGCCCCAGGTTCTCTGCATCAGGAACCACGCCACCGAAACAGGTGAGGCTCGTCCCTACACCGATGAGATCGAGGTGCTGCAGACGCGCTGCAACGCGGACGAACTCGGACAACGAATCCGGCATCATGCCCTCGCGCAGATCGCCGAGATCGACCATGGCGACCACAGCGTGCCGGATGCCGGCGCGGGCCGAAGCCGCGTCGAGCGCACGGAGCGTGACCACCTCGGACTGAAGCGACACGTCCGCCAGCGACACGACCTCCTCGGCCGCCTCGGGCGGCATGGCCCGCAGCAACCAGAACGGCGCGCGCACGCCTGCGGCTCGCATGCGCGCGATGTTCGCAAGCCGCGAGTCGCCGATGGCGCCGCACCCGCCTCGCAACATCGCCCGAGCGACCTCTGGAGCACCGCACGTGACCTTGGTGACGCCGACGACCTGCCGTCCCCCCAGCGCTTCCACCACACGGCGAGCGTTGTGTTCGATCGCTCCCAGGTCGACCGTCAGGAGAGGATCGCCTTGCACGAGTCCTCCTTCTTCTCAGCGGCCTGGCACGAGTGTACGCCGTTCGGGGCCGATGCGGGGCCGCTCGTCGCGCCGTCAGGCCGCCGCTTCACGGAAGCACCCGGATGTGAGCATAATCACAACTGGCCGCCGTGCACAGGACGGGGGTGGTGCACAGGATGGCGAGCAGCGGCTCCGCGTTCGCATGGCTCATGCGGTCGCTCCGGCACGACGTGCGCCTGCCCGTGACCTTGCCGCAGCAGTCGGCACGTCTCGCTGCGCTCATCGAAGCGCTCGATTCGGCTGCCGCTGCGGTGTCGGCAGCACCCGACGTCAGGGGCGCGCTCTGCGCAGTGGCAGAGCAAGCCCGGCGGTTCACGAAGAGCGAGAAGGTGGTCTTGTGCCTCCACGGAGCCGCCGCAGACGAAGGGCTGCCCGACGAAGATGACTTCGTCGTCAGGGGCCGCAGACACGAGCACCCTCAAGAGTGGTGGGCGGCGGAGATCCCGTCTCTTTCAGGCGAAGCGCTCGAGCAACGCGCCCCGGTCGCACGGACGCTCGGACCCGCGCGCGCATGGCTGCTCGCAGTGCCCGTCCGGTCGCACGACGAGCCGCTCGGCGTCCTCGTTGCGATAAACAGCGTCGGCCACAAGCTCACCGCGGAGCACACGGCGTTCTTGAGCGTGCTCGGGACCTTCGCAGCCGCTTCGATCCTCAACGCCCGCCTGGCCGAGCGGAGCCGCTACGCGCTTCTCGCGTCCGAGCGCGAGCGCATCGCCCGCGAGATGCACGACGGGATCGCCCAGTCGCTGTTCTCCATCTCCCTGGGTATCGACCTGTGCCGCCGGACCCTCGCGCGGAACCCGGACCTGGTGGCGCACCGCCTCGAGGAGATCCAGGCGCAGCTTCACGAGAGCATGTCGGAGGTGCGCCGGTACATCTACGACCTCCGCCCTGCACGCCTGCGAGACCTGGGCCTCACCGAGGCGATCCGATACTGGGTGCGAGAGACGGTGGGGGGATTCGGGCCCGAGATCGAGATCGCCGAGGCCGGCCCGCCCGCGCGCCTTCCGGGCGACGTCGAGGCATGCCTGTACCACATCGGCCGCGAGGCGCTCTCGAACGCCTTGCGCCACGCGAATGCACACCGGATCGCGCTCGTCGTGGAGTACGGACCCGGTGCGGTGACGCTCACCGTCACTGACGACGGGGACGGCTTCTCGCCGTTGCAGGCAGAGCAAGCAGAACGGCCGGGCACGACCCACGGCCTCCACACCATGCGCGAGCGCGCCGAGGCGCTCGGCGGGACCGTCCGCATCGACGCTAGGCCGAACGGCGGATGCACCGTCCGGGCGTTCGTCCCGGTATCCGCGGAGGCGGGGGCATGAGCGCGACCAGAGTGCTCATCGTCGACGACCACGAGCTGGTACGCCTTGCCCTGCGGACCGTCATCGACGAGGAGCCTGACCTGACCGTCGTCGGGGAGGCCGCCACCGGCGACGCCGCGCTCGAGCTTCTGGCCTCGTGCGAGGCGGACGTGGTCCTCCTGGACCTGCGGATGCCGGGCACGCCAGGAGTGCAGGTCTGCGAGGCCATCCGTGCGCGGTGGCCAAGCGTCCGCGTCATCGTCCTCACGAGCTACGACGAAGACGAAGAGGTGTTCGGCGTGCTGGGAGCGGGAGCCGCCGGGTACCTCATGAAGGACTCCAGCCCCGATACGGTGCTGCAGGCCATCCGCACGGCCGCGCAGGGGAACACGGTCCTCGATCCGGCGATCGCGCGCCGCGTGATCTCAGCTCCACACACGACTCCCTTGGACGACGCGGGTCTGTCTGCGCGGGAACACGAGGTCCTCGACCTGATGGCCAGAGGCATGACCAACCTGCAGATCGCGCATTCGCTGTGGGTGTCTGAGGCGACGGTCAAGACCCACGTCAGCCGGATCCTGCACAAGCTCAGAGCATCCGACCGCGCCCAGGCGGTGCTCGAAGCCGTCAGACGCGGCCTCGTCCGCCTCGACGGATAGCCGCGCGGATGACCGGCAATCGTCCCGGCATCATCCTTCCGACGGACAACGCCGCCGGGTCCCGCCGGGAATCCTAGCAGTGCGTGTGCGGTACCGTCGGAAGCAGGGGGTGTTTTCGAGATGATGCACGCACTGTACTACCGGGCCCTCGCGGCGCTGAAGCGCGAGGAAGGCGCGACCGCCGTCGAGTACGGCATCATGGTCGCGGGGATCGCGGTGGCGATCATCACCGTCGTGTTCTTCCTCGGCGACCGGCTGGAGGCGCTGTTCCAGACCGTCGTCGACGCGCTGCCGGGCAGGTAGCGCATCCGCGGGCGGGACGAGGGCTTTCCTCGTCCCGCCCGCTGAGCGGCACTCCTTCGACCCTCGGCGCCTCGGAGGTGTCTTCCATGCGCTTCAGGCTCATGGCTGGCCGCGACACGGGCGCCTCGGCTGTGGAGTTCGCGCTCGTCTCGGTCGCACTGGTGACGCTCCTGGTGGGCGTCATCCAGTTCGGCTACCTCTTCTACCAGTGGGTGGAGATCACCCACGCTGCTCGTGAGGGGGCCCGGTGGGCAGCGCTCGAACACCCAGCCGGATCCGTCGGCACCCCCGGCACCGTGCGGTACGTGGTCGCCCGCGCTGCTCCCGGCATGGCGCTCACGGACGCGGACATCGACGTCAGCCCGCCCAACCCGACGATCGCCGACGTGGGCACGCCAGCGACGGTGACCGTGCGCAGGGCGGTCCCGCTGTTCGCGCCCATGATGCAGGCGCTGTTCGGCTCCAGCGGCGCCTTCAGGCTGAGCAGCACCGCAGTCATGAGGATCGAGTGATCGCCATGTCCGTTCGCACACGCATGCGTGACGACGCCGGAGCCTCGGCGACCATCGTCGCCATCACCCTGAGCCTCCTGTTGATCATCGCGGCATTCGCGGTAGACGTCGGGTACGCGTACGCGGTCCGACGGCAGCTGCAAAGCGCCGCCGACGCCGCTGCGCTCGCCGGTTGCCGCGAGCTCATCGCGGGGGCAAGCGACGCCCGCGTGCTCGAGGTTGCCGCGGACTACGCGAGCCGCAACGCCACCGAGCCCGCCGACGGGCTCACGATGCGCACGCAGCCGCCTGACACGGTGGTCGGACCCGACTTCGTGCAAGTCACCGTCGAGAAGCGTGCTTCCGCGTTCTTCTCGCGGATCATGGGCCGGCAAGACATCCCGGTCACGGCGACCGCGCGAGCGAAAGTCGCGTACCTCACCGGGCTGCGCGGGGTCGTGCCGTGGTCGGTGCCGGTGATTCACGCGAGCAGGGTTGCAGTCAAGGTCGCCGGCGGCACCGAGATCGCGCTCTCGGACCAGGGCGGTGGCGTGTGGCGCGGAGTCATCCCGGTCCCGACCGCGCCGCAGACGACGGGCTACCGCGTCGATGTCATCGCGTACAACGACCAGACGGCCTACCCGGACGGTACAAGCGAGTACCCGAACGGGGTCCCTGAGACGGTGGAGGGAGCGGCGCGGGTGCTCGTGCTGCCCGCCACCGCGCCGGTGACCGACGTCTCGCTCGACCGCTGCGTCGCGGTCTCGGGAAGCGGCAGCGTCACGCTTACCGTGAGGACGACGGGCACCGGCAAAAACTACGAGCCGAGCGTGCGCTTCGACGGCAAGAGCAACTGGAAGTTCACCGAGGTCTCGCCCGGCGTGTGGCGTACCGCCCTTCCCGTCCCCGCAATCGAAAAGACGCACAAGGTGTACGCGATTGAGAAGATCGAGGTCGCCAACAAGACCGTGGCGACCGACGCGCTCGCGCTCGTCGTGCGCCGACCGACCTACCCCATCGCCGACGTCGCACTCGACGACTACACGAATCCGGGTGGAGCCGTGCAGGTGACGGTCACGCTGCTCGACTACCAGTACGGCGTCCAGTACCCGCTCAAGGTGGTCGGGGGCGGCGCGGAAGTCGGCAACTTCTGCGCGCTCGACCTTGCCACCATCAAGCACCCTCCGAACTGGCGGAATCCGCAGCATCCAAGCGAGTACGACCTGCGGACCGACCCGCAGTTCAAGACGCCTGCCTACTACTGCTACCTCGAGAAGCCCTTCCCGTTCGTCATCCACATCGGTGACACCATCTGGACGGAGACGGGCAATCTCTCCGGACCGCAGACGGCTTCGGCGCTCGACAAGCGCTTCGCGGGCGATTCGCTCACCTTCGCGCAGTGGGAGGCGCTCGGCCGGCCGCCGACGAGGCGGATCGTCTACGTCCCGGTCGTCGAGAAGATGCAACTGGTCAGCGGCCAGACTCCGATGCGCGTGGTGAGCTTCGCCGCGTTCTTCATCGAGCCCGGATCCGACCTGAAGAAGGACGTGATCATCGGGCGGTTCATCGAGTATGCGTCGCCGTCGGACGCCGTCTCGGACACGCCGCCCGACGGGCTGTACGTGGAGACCGTGCGGCTCGTGACGCCGGAGTGAGGCGAACGGCGGTCCTGCCGCGAAAGATGAGGGAGGAAACTGATGAGGCACCGGGGGCTGATTCTGGCGGCGGCGGTCGTGCTCGGCATCTCCGCTGCCCTGCTTGCTGCCCAGTACCTGCGGAGCGCGTCGAGCCGGCTCGCCCGTGAGGCAGAACCCGTGGAGGTGCTGGTCGCCGTGAAAGCCGCTGCACGCGGTGCGAGCGCCGAAGAGCTGGTGCGGTCGAAGGCGATCGAGACCCGCGCCGTCCCAAGACAGTACGTCGCGGAGAACGCCGTGTCCTCGCTCGCGGCCATCGAGGGCCAGGTTCTCGCGGTGGACGTGAGCGCAGGCGAGCAGATCACTCGCGCGAAGTTCGCGTATCCCTCGCAGGCCGGCATCGCGTACAGCATCCCTGAGGGCCTGGTCGCCGTCTCGATACCCGCAGACGACGTGAAGTGCGTCAGCGGCTCGCTCAAGCCCGGCGACACGGTGATGGTGCTTGCAACGTTCGATCCCGGGCCGGACGGCAAGCAGCCCGAGACGAGGATCCTGCTGCCGAAGGCAAAGGTGCTGGCGGTCAACGGGCAGCTCGTGCAGACGCAGGAAGAGAAGCAGGCCAGCCGCGGGCTCGCCTCGACGGCCTCCAACGGCCGTTCTGGCACCGTGCCCACCGTGACGCTCGCGCTTTCGCCTGCCGACGTGGTCAAGCTCGTGTTCGCCGAGGAGCAGGGTTCGGTGTGGCTGTCGCTCCTGCCTCCGACCGCGACGCAAGCCCCCGCGGTCAGCGGACGCACCCTGAAGAGCATCTTCGAGTAGGAGGACCCGTGCCGCTCGTACTGCTGGTGGATCCGGATGCGAGGTTCCGCGCGAGCGCTCGAAGCGCGCTTTCGGCGCTTGACGCGGTCGACCTGGACGAGACCGGATCGCTCGACGACGCCGCGGCGAGCGCTGCGGCCACGAGGCCCGACGTGGTGGTGCTCGGACCGTCGCTGCCGTACCCGTCCTGCCTTGCCTTCGCAGAACGGGTCGCTGCGGCCGGCAGCCCGGCGCGCGTCGTGATCGTGCAAAGCGCAGTCACCCTCGATTCGGTGCGCGAGGCGATGCGTCGCGGAGTCCACGACGTCGTCCCGCTCGACGGCTCTTGGTCGGAGGTGGTCGCCGCCGTGCGCGATGCCGCTGCGGCCGCTCCGCACCCGGAGGAGCCCGGGCGGCCCGCTCCCCAACGCGCAGCGGTGTTCACGGTCTTCAGCACCAAAGGCGGCGTCGGCAAGTCCGTGATCGCGTGCAATCTCGGCGTCTCGCTCGCGACGATGGGGCTCAAGACGGTGCTCGTCGACCTCGACCTCATGTTCGGCGACACAGCCATCATGCTCGACCTCAAGCCCGAGCGGACGGTGTTCGACGCGGCCCAAAGCTTCGACCGCCTCGACGCCGAGCTCCTTCGGGCCTACCTGACCTGCCACCAAGCCTCGGGCCTTCAGGTCTTGCTCGCGCCGGTGCGGCCGGAAGACGCAGAGGTGGTCACCGCAAGCCGCGTAGGCACGCTGCTCGACATGCTCGCGATGTCCGCCGAGGCGGTGGTGATCGACACCGCTGCGGCGTTCGACGACGTCGTGCTCGCCGCCGTCGACCGGAGCGACGAGGTCCTCGCGATCGCCACCCTCGACGTAGCGAGCATCAAGAACACGCGCGTGTCCCTTCAGAAGCTCGCACAGATAGGGTACGGCGAAGGGCTTGCGTCGCTCGTGCTCAACCGTGCGGACAGCAAGGTCTGGCTGGACATCGGCGAAGTCGAGAAGAGCCTGCCGGCGCCAGTGGTCGCTCGCATCCCGAGCGACCGGCTCGTCCCGCGGTCGGTGAACCGCGGAGCGCCGGTCGTGCTGGACGCGCCGCGCTCCGCAGTCGCCAAGGCGCTCGGAGAGCTCGCTTCGCACGTCGCCTCACGGGTCAAAGCGAGGAGCTGACATGTCGCTGAGAGAACGCCTCGAACAAGCGGCCAACGGACGCGTGGTGCTCGCCCCCGAGCCTCCGCGGCCGACGGAGCAGGCGGGCCGCGACGCCATCGTGCGGGATTTGCACCTGCTGCTCATCGAGGAGCTGGGTCCCGACATCGTCGCGGCCCAAGACGACGACGCAGCGTTGCAGCGCACGCTTGAGCAGAAGCTGCTCGACCTCATGGCCAGGCAAGACGTCCCGCTGTCCGCCGCCGAGCGGGCCGCGGTGATGGCCGACGTCGTGCACAACGTCATGGGGTACGGCCCGCTCCAGCCGCTGCTGGAGGACCCCGAGATCACCGAGATCATGGTGAACGACCCCGAGACCGTGTGGATCGAGCGGCACGGCAAGCTCTTCCGCACCGACGTGCGCTTCTTGAGCGAAGAGCACCTGCTGCAGGTCATCGACAAGATCGTCTCGGCGGTCGGACGCCGCATCGACGAGGCCTCGCCCATGGTGGACGCGCGCCTGCCTGACGGCTCCCGCGTCAACGCCGTCATCCATCCGCTGGCGATCGGCGGTCCGATGCTCACCGTCAGGAAGTTCTCGAAGGAGCCGTACACCGTCGACGACCTTATCTCGTTCGGCACGCTCGACCGGCGCTTGGCGCAGTTCCTCGAGGCGTGCGTCCGAGGCAAGCTCAACGTGCTCATCTCCGGTGGCACCGGGACGGGCAAGACGACGCTCCTGAACGTCGTCTCGGCCTTCGTGCCCGGCGACGAGCGGATCATCACGATCGAGGACGCGGCCGAGCTGCGGCTGAGGCAGGAGCACGTGCTGCGGCTCGAATCGCGGCCCCCCAACATCGAGGGAAAGGGCGAGGTCACCATCCGCGACTTGGTGCGTAACGCGCTGCGCATGCGGCCGGACCGGATCATCGTCGGCGAGGTGCGCGGCGCCGAGGCCCTCGACATGCTGCAGGCGATGAACACCGGACACGAGGGCTCTCTGTCCACGATCCACGCGAACAGCCCGCGTGACTCCCTTGCCCGCCTGGAGACGATGGTCCTGATGAGCGGGTTCGACCTGCCGGTCCGGGCGATACGCGAGCAGACCGCCTCGGCGCTCGACCTGATCGTGCACCTGCAGCGCCTGCGGGATGGCTCCCGGCGCGTGGTGCAGGTCACAGAGGTCGAGGGGATGGAGGGCGACACCATCGTGCTCCAAGACATCTTCTACTACGACTTCTCGATGGGCGTCGACGAGACCGGCAGGTTCTTGGGCGTGCTGAAGAGCACGGGGCTTCGACCCAAGTTCATGACCCGGCTCGAGGACCTCGGCATCCGCGTGCCTGCCGACGTCTTCGCCTACGAGCCGCCCGCGAGGAGGTGACGGGGTGTCCCGCCGTCGCACGCTGGCCGCCGTCCTCGCCTTCGCAGCCGCACTCGCCCTCGGGTGGGGACCCTTCGCCGCGGCGCAGCAGGCATCCGACGCGCTGTCGATCTCGGGAATCGACACCGGCGCGTATCCATCAGTGACGCTTGAGGTCGCCCTGCCGGCCGTGTTCGCGCGCGACGACGTCCGATTCTCCGTGAGCGAGAACGGGGCGGCAGTGAAGGTGCTCTCGGCCAGCCGCCAAGGCGCGGAACGGGACGCGCTGCGCGCCGTCCTCGTCATCGACACGAGCGGAAGCATGGCTGGCCGCGCCCTTGCCGACGCCAAGTCGGCCGCCCGGGCGTTCGTCGGCGGGATGCGGGAAGGCGACCGCATCGCCCTCGTGGGGTTCTCCGACGAGGCACGCACGGTCTCAGGATTCACCGACGACCGCTCCGCGCTCGTCGCACGCATCGACAGGCTTGCGGCATCAGGCGAGACGGCGCTGTACGACGCGCTCGGCCACGCTGCGCGCCTGGTCCGCGACGGCGAAGGACCCGCCGTCATCGTCGTGCTCTCGGACGGCGGCGACACGGTAAGCGCGAGCTCGCTCGATGCGGCCGTCCGTGCGCTCACCGCAGCCGGCGCGCCCGTGTACGCGGTCGCGCTCCAGACCAGGGAGTGGGACCCTAGGCCGCTCGAAGCGGTCGCCCGCGCGAGCGGCGGGCGGCTGCTGCGCGTGAGCGATTCCGGCAAGCTCCTCGAGGCGTACACGGGCATCGCGGAGGAGATCGCGAACACCTGGAGCGTCACCTTCGAAAGCGGCTCGCCCGCCACGAAGGACCTCGACCTGCGCGTGACGGCCACGGCAGGCGGCCGGACCGCCGTCGGCTCGGCCGTGGCGCCCAACCCGCTGTACGCGGGTCCGCCGCCCACAGATCCAGGCGTCAGGCCGGGCAGGCCCGAGCCGCTCCTGCTCGCCGCCTCGGTCTTCGCCGTGTTCGGAAGCGTCGCACTGGCGGCGGCAGCATTGGCCGGGCTCATCGTCCCGCGGCGCGCCCGCCTCGACCGTCTCGCGTTCTACGACCAGGCGGGCGAGGAGGCGCGCAGACGAAGCGCTCAGGGGAGCGGGGACTTCCAGTCGAAACTGGTAGACGCGGTGGGGCAGGTCGCCGGCAAGCGCGGCTTCACGCGGCTGTTCGCCGAGCGCCTCCAGCAAGCGGGGCTCGCCATCAGGCCGGCCGAGTTCATGGCGCTTCACCTTCTCTCGGTGATCGTCGTCGGGGCGGCCTTCGCTTTGGCGACCCGATCGCTCCTCCTCGGGGTTGCGCTCGCCGTCGTTTCGGCCTTCGTGCCGCTCGCGTGGCTCGACTCCCGCACCCGCAAGCGGCGGGAGGCCTTCGAGGAGCAGCTCCCGGACGTGCTGGACCTGATCGCCGGCTCGCTCCGGGCCGGCTGGGGGCTTCAGCAGGCGATTGGATTGGTGGTGGAGCAATCCGCACCGCCCGCCTCCGTGGAGTTCGGCCGCGTGCAGGCGGAGTCGCGGCTCGGGCTGCCGGTCGAGCAGGCGCTCGAGAAGATGGCCGAGCGCCTGGGAAGCGAGGACTTCCGGTGGACGGTTGCAGCGATCGCCGTGCAGCGCGACGTGGGCGGGAACCTCGCCGAGGTGCTCGACATCGTCTCCGCCACGATGCGCGAACGGGCCCAGGTCAGACGGCAGGTCAAGGCGCTCACCGCCGAAGGCCGCCTTTCCGCGATCGTGCTCATCGCGCTTCCGTTCGTCGAGCTCGTGGCGCTGCTCGTCATCAGCCCGGGGTACATGTCCCTGCTCGTCACGACGCCCGCCGGATGGGTGATGTCGGCGCTCGGGCTCGCGCTGATGGGCATCGGGGTGGTCTGGCTCAACCGCGTCATGACCGTGGAGGTGTGAGGTGTCACCGCTCCTTGCCTCCGTGCTCGCAGGCGCAGCGGCCGCGCTCGCCGGGTACGCGTTCCTCGACGTGTTCTTCGGCGAGCAGCGGCGCGTGCAGCGCCGCCTGGAGCAGCTGAGCGAGTTCGAGGCCCGGTCTGCGGTGGAGGCGGAACCCGTGCTCGGGCCGTTCAGCGAGCGGGTGCTCAGGCCCGCTGCGCGCCGCCTCAGCACGGCCGTGTCCGCGCTCGCGCCCCGTGCATACCTGCAGCGGCTCAAACGCCGCCTCGATCTCGCTGGCATGAGCGATGTCGATCCAGAAGCGGTCCTCGCCCTAAAGGTGCTTCCTGCGATCGCCGCAGCAGCCGTCGTCGTCGCATCGACGGCCGTGACGGGCCGCGGGGCCGGCCGCGCCATCGCGGGGGCCTCGCTCTTGGCAGCGCTCGCCTTCTTCGCACCCGACCTCGTCCTCCGCCAGCGCCGGGCGGCGCGGCAGAAGGCGATCCGGCTCGCATTGCCGGACCTGCTCGACATGCTCACCATCAGCGTCGAGGCGGGCCTCGGGTTCGACGCCGCGCTGGCCAAGCTGGTGCAGAACTCCTCGGGGCCGCTGGCCGAGGAGTTCGCGCGCATGCTCGCGGAGATCCAGGCCGGGCTGCCGCGACCGGAGGCGTTCAGGCGGCTGAGCGAGCGGGCGGGCGTGCCGGAGGTCGCCGCCTTCGCGAGCTCGATCGTGCAGGCCGACGTCTTCGGCGTGAGCATCGCTGGAGTGCTCCGCACCCAGGCGCGCGAACTGCGGACCCGCAGGCGTCAGAAGGCCGAGGAGCAGGCGCAGAAGGCGCCCGTGAAGATGGTCTTCCCGCTGGTGTTGTGCATCCTTCCGGTGACGCTGATCATCATCCTCGGTCCGGCCATCATCTCGATCGGACGCGCGTTCGGCATCGGCGGATGACCGCACCCGCCTGAGACGGCAAGGGCCCTCAGGGTCGCCCTGCAAGCCCCAGGCTGGCAAGCACGAGCGCGACGACCGCGTCGCGTTCGAACGCCCCTAGCAGCGCCCCGGCGCACGCAAAGAGGTATGCCCGGTCGAGCACGACAGAGGCATCCGCAGGCGGGAGCAACCGCTCGTCGCCCGGGCGCGCGAGCGCTGCACGCAGCGCCTCCTCGCCGCCGGGAAGCCTGACGAGCCCGCCGCCGGTCCCGACGACGAGCCTGCAGGCCGTGAGGTCGCGCCCGCGGACCACCGTCTTGCGCCCTCGTGGCGTGTACAGGTGGGCGAGCCGGCCCGCGTGCCGCTCGAGCGCCACCCGCGCTGCCACGCGCGCGAGCGAAGCAGCAGCCGTCGTCTCGCGCTCGTCAGCCGGGAGCGCAGAGGGCAAGGGGTCCGGACGCTCCTCAGCGGGCAGCAGCGCAGCCGTCGAAGCCGCGCTCCGGAAGGTCCCGAGGTCGCCCTCCACCGTCCGCTTGGCCCGCGGCTGCGGCTCGGTCGCCATCTGGGCGAGCTCGGGGCTGCCGTCCGTCACTGAATGCACGTCGGTAGTTGCGCCGCCCACGTCGACCACGACGAGGTCGCCGACGGCCTCCGCCAGGGCCTCGGCTGCCAGCAGCACGGCGCCCGGCGTCGGCAGCACCCGCCCGTCGACGAACTCGGCGACGCGCTCCATCCCTGGGGCGCGCGTGATGTGCGCCTCGAACGCGTCGTGGATGACGCGCCGAGCGGGCTCCACGGCCAACTCGTCTATGGCCGGGTAGACGTTGGGAGTGACGTAGACGCGAAAGCCCGCCGCCTCCAAAATCCCGCGCGCGTCGTCTGCCACCGCCGAGTTTCCGCCGTAGATCACGGCCGGCCGGATGGCGAGCGACGCGAGCATCCGGGCGTTCGCGAGGACCGTATCCGTGTCGCCGCCCTCGACGCCGCCTGCGAGGAACACGATCGCTGGATCCGCCTGCTCGACGCGGGCCAGGTCCCGCTCGCTCAGCCGACCGGCCGTCACGAGCTTGACCACCGCTCCCGCGCCGAGCGCGGCCTCGTGGGCGGCGCGCGCCGTCATGCGCTCAGTCAGGCCGTGCACAGTCATGCGCAGACCGCCCGCAGCGGAGGAGGTGGCGAGCACGATGCCGGGTTCCAGCGGCCCGGTCTGGGCCTCGAGCGCGTCGCGCGCCGCCGTGAGGCCGGCGGTCACGTCTCCGGCCTCCACGGTCGTGCGGGCCACTCC
>JAOAFY010000022.1 GCA_026416035.1 Coriobacteriia bacterium
ACGGGGCACCGGACCAAGCAGGACTCCCGTGTCGGCATCCACGCCGGACGGGACGTCGACAGCGATGACCGGCTGTTCGCAGACCGCCATCGCCTGGAGAACCGATGCGACCTCCTCACGGATCGCGCCCCGGACACCGATCCCCAACACAGCGTCCACGACCAGCGCCGCCTCTCGCGCAAGGTCCGCCACGAGCGCAGCGTCGGCCCTGCTCCAAGGAACCCCCGCCTCGATGGCGCGCGTGGCTGCCAGGCGCGCCGGCTCTGGAAGACCCTGCAGCTCCGCAAGGCTTGCGACGTGCACGTCTCGTCCTCGTGCGCGCAGGATCCTCGCTGCCACCCATCCGTCCCCGCCGTTGTTCCCAGACCCGCTCACGACGAGGATGCTTCCGTCAGACGCTCGGAGATGTACTGCTTCTGCAACCGCGCTCCCCGCCCGCTCCATCAGCTCCTCGAGCGAGACCGAGCCGGAGGCGGCGGCGCGCGCTTCGATCGAACGGAGATCGCTCGAGAACAAGACGGGCCGCACGGGCGCTCCCCTCACACGGCGGATGGCACCACCATGCTGCTCGTCACCCGGTGATGTCGTCAAGGAGGCCGCGCGCCTCCCTGAACGCTTCCTCCAGACGTTCGGCGCTGCTTGCTGGACGCTCCTCAGGATGCGGCAGCATCCGCTCGGTGACCGCCACCGCGGAGGCGACCGCGTTGGCGTGCGTGAAACTCAAGGAGAGATGGAGCTCGACGACGCCCGCCTGGTCAGCGATCTCGGCCGCCCGTCCCCGGAGCCGCGGCACCGGCCGGCCCCGCCCGTCGCGAACGACCTCCACGTCTGTGAAACGGATGCCGCCGGAGAACCCCATGCCCAACGCCTTGAGCACCGCCTCCTTGGCCGCGAACCGCATCGCGTAGTGGATCTCGGGCCTGCTGCGCGACTCGCAGTACTCTCGCTCCGCTTCGGAGAAGATGCGTTCGCGCATGCGAGGGTGCCGCTCGAGCGCCCGACGCATGCGCTCGATCTCCACGATGTCGACCCCCAGCCCGCTTATGGCCGGGACGTCGCGGTGCGTGCTCACTCCACGGTCACCGACTTCGCGAGGTTGCGAGGCTGGTCGACGTTGCAGCCGCGCATCTTGGCGATGTGGTACGCGAGCAGCTGAAGCGGTACCGCCGCTGGTATGGCAGACAACGCCTCGCTGACCTGCGGAATCCTGAGCACGTGCTCGGCGTAGGAGCGGATGCCCTCGTCGCCGTAGGTAGCCACTGCGATCACGCGGGCCCCGCGCGCACGGACCTCCTGGATGTTGCTCACGACCTTCTCGTACGTGCGGCCCTGAGTCGCCACGACCACCACCGGCACCTCTGGCGTGATGAGCGCGATGGGGCCGTGCTTCATCTCGCCGGCCGGATACGCTTCTGCGTGGATGTAGCTGATCTCCTTGAGCTTCAGCGCGCCTTCCATCGCCACCGGGACGCCCATTCCTCTCCCGAGGAACAACGAGGACGCCACTTGGGTGTACTCTCTCGCACACGCCTCCACATCTTGCGCGTCAGCCAGGATCGCCTCGACGATGTCTGGCACCGTCGCGAGTTCCGACCATATCGAGGCGACCTGCTCCGGGGGAAGCGTCGCGCGCGCCTGGGCGAGCTTGAGGGCGAGGACCGACAGCGCGGCGATCTGCGCCGTGAACGTCTTGGTGGCGGCCACGCCGATCTCCGGGCCGGCGTGCGTGTAGATGACGCCGTCCGACTCCCTTGTGACCCGGCTGCCGACGACGTTGGTCACTGCGAACACGCGCGCCCCACGCTCGCGGGCCTCACGCACCCCCGCGAGCGTATCTGCGGTCTCGCCGGATTGGGTGATCGCCACGACAAGGGTGTCACGGTCGACGATCGGGTCGCGATAGCGGAACTCGCTCGAGACGTCGACCTCGACCGGCAACCGCGCCCACTGCTCGATCAGCAGCTTTGCGACGAGTCCTGCGTGGTACGAGGTGCCGCATGCCACGACGAACACCCGGTCGATCCCGCGCAGCTCGTCGTCGCTCATCTGGAGTTCGGACATCTGGATGCGGCCGTCATCGCCCATCCGTCCGCGCAAGGTCTCGCGCAGCGCCTTCGGCTGTTCGTAGATCTCCTTGAGCATGAAGTCCTCGAAGCCGCCCTTCTCCGCAGCGGCGAGGTCCCACGCCACGTGCATGACCTCCGGCTCGACGACGGCACCGGACGCGTCGTAGACCGTCACTTTGTCCGGAGTGACGGCTGCCACCTGGCCGTCGTGAAGCACCGCAACGCTTCGCGTGTGCTCGAGCACGGCAGGGATATCGCTCGCGACGATGTTCTCCTGCTCTCCCAGCCCGACGATGAGCGGCGAGTCCTTGCGCGCGGCGACGACGAGGTCGGGGTGGTCGAGGTGCACCACTGCAAGCGCATAACTGCCGACGAGACGCGCGACGGCCTTTCGGACGGCTGCGACCAGGTCGCCCTCGTACAGGGCTTCGACGAGGTGCGCCACTACCTCGGTGTCGGTTTCAGAGCGCATCGCGTGGCCGGCCGCCGCCAACTCCGCTCTCAGTTCAGCGAAGTTCTCTATGATCCCGTTGTGGACCAGCGCCATGCGGCCCGTGCAGTCACGGTGCGGGTGCGCGTTCGTCTCCGTCGGAGCGCCGTGCGTCGCCCACCGCGTGTGACCGATCCCCACGGTGCCTCCGATCGGCGCCTCGGCAACCGCGGACTTGAGGTTCCCCAGCTTGCCGACCCGGCGGACCACCGCCATCTGGCCGTCGCTCAACACCGCGACACCAGCCGAATCGTACCCGCGGTACTCGAGCCGCGTGAGCCCTGCCAACAGCACATCGCACGCCGGACGAGGGCCGACGTACCCCACGATACCGCACATCAGCAACCCTTCCGTGACGGAACGCCAGCCCTGACTGGGCGGCACATGATCGGGCACCTGAAGATCACGCGAGGATTATATCAGCGGCACGCGCCCGGCTTGGTGACGGGTCGGCTACCGCTCAGCCCAGCTCCGAGCGCACCACTGCGGCGATCGCAGCGGCGACCTCGCTCGCCTCGGCCTCCTCGGCGGCCTCGACCATCACTCGCACGAGCGGCTCTGTGCCGGACGGGCGCACGAGCACCCTGCCGTGTTCGCCCAGTCGCTGCTCCGCCTGCGCTATCGCGTCGTGGACCGCCGAGCTGCTCGCGAGCAAGGCCTTGTCCGCCACCGGCACGTTCACGAGCACTTGCGGGTAACGACGCATCACGGTGCGGAGCTCGGACAGCGGCGAGTCCGTGCTGCGAACGATCGAAGCCAGCTGCAACGCGGTCACGAGGCCATCGCCCGTGGTCGTATGCTCCATGAAGATGACGTGGCCTGACTGCTCGCCTCCCAGCACCGCTCCGCTGGCGCGCATCTGGTCGAGCACGTAGCGGTCACCCACCTTGGTCTTGAGGACGGTGATGCCGTGCTGGCGCATGGCGACGTCGAGCCCGAGGTTGCTCATCACGGTGGCGACCAGCAGGTCGCCTGCGAGCCGGCCCTGCTGCTTGAGATGCACGGCGGCGATGGCCATGATCTGGTCTCCGTCGACGACGGCACCACTCTCGTCCACCGCCAGCACCCGGTCAGCGTCGCCGTCGTGGGCTATGCCGAAGTCGACCTCGTGCGCCCGCACCAGCTCGCTGATGACGTCAAGATGCGTCGAGCCGCAGCCATCGTTGATGTCCAGGCCGTTCGCGTCGCAGTTCACCGCATGGACGGTGGCCCCGAGGTCCCGCAGCGCCTTGACCGTCGTATACGAGGAAGCTCCGTGTCCGCAGTCGACGGCGATCGTCAGGCCGACGAGATCGCCGTTTATGGTTTCGATAGCGTGAGAGACGTACCGATCGGCTGCGTCCTTCACCACGTGCGCACGGCCGACTTTGGCGCCGGTCGGGCGATCGAAGCCGCGGCGTTCGTCGACGAGGAACTCCTCGATCTCGTCTTCGATCTCATCAGGCAGCTTGAAGCCGTCCCTATCGAACAGCTTGATCCCGTTGTACTCGGCCGGGTTGTGAGAGGCCGAGATCACGACACCGCCGTCGGCACCCATGCTCCGGGCCAGGTACGCGACCGCGGGTGTCGGGACGATGCCGAGCCGAAGGGCATCTGCACCTCCTGCGCAGATCCCGGCGACCACCGCAGCTTCGAGCATGTCGGCGCTGCGGCGCGTGTCCGTGCCGACGACGATGCTTCCTGAGCCCTTCTGCGCGAGAAACCTGCTCGCTGCCTCGCCGATCCGAAACGCGAGCTCGGGCGTGAGGTCGGCATTCGCGACCCCCCTGACGCCATCGGTGCCGAAGAGTCGTGCCATGCGATCGCTCCTCGTGACTGTGCAACAGACAGGCCCGCCGCGTGGGCGGGCCTGGTGTCCGCAGATCCTGCCCCGCAGCCCTAACGCTTCGAGAACTGCGGGCGCTTGCGCGCCTTCTTCAGGCCGTACTTCTTGCGCTCGACCATGCGTGGGTCGCGCCGGAGAAGGCCCGCGCGCTTGAGCTCGGCGCGATAGGCGTCGCCTGCCTCAAGCAGCGCACGCGCAATCCCGTGCCTGAGCGCTCCGATCTGGCCGCTGACGCCGCCGCCCTGGATGTTCGCGATGACGTCGAACCGGCCGAGCGTCTCGGTGACCTTGAACGGCTGCATCACGAACGTCTTGAGCGTCTTGCGCCCGAAGTAGTCGTCGAACTCCTTGCCGTTGACGACGATGCGTCCGGTGCCGGGCATCAACCTGACACGGGCGACAGACGTCTTGCGACGGCCGGTGCCCCAGTAGACTGCTTTGTTCTCAGCCATCCGTTAGACCTCCAGAGTGATCTGCCGCGGCTTCTGGGCCTCGTGCGGGTGGTCCGGGCCGGCGTACACCTTGAGCTTCTTGCCCATGGCACGCCCGAGCGTGTTCTTCGGAAGCATGCCTCTGACTGCACGCTCCACGACCCGCTCCGGACGCTTGGCCAGCATCTCGCCGATGGCGATGGACTTGAGCCCGCCCGGATAGCCGGAATGACGGAAGATGCGCTTGTCATCGGCCTTCTTGCCCGTGAGCCGGACCTTGTCGGCGTTGACGACGATCACGAAGTCGCCGACGTCGACGTGCGGGGTGTACTGCGGCTTGTGCTTGCCTCGCAGGATCGAGGCCACTTCGCTGGCGAGCCGCCCGAGCGGGACGTCGGTGGCGTCGACGACGAGCCACTCGCGCTCGACCTCGCCGGGCTTGGCGTAGTAGGTCTTCACATGGTCCTCCACGATCAACGACTGCGCAGTCCTCTTCACAAGTTTCACGGGGCTCATGAAGCGAACCCTTACACTTTATCCGCCACTCCACGGGGTGTCAACAAACGGCACCGGGCGTATCCATACGCATGGGATTCAGAGCCAGCACTCCTCGGGATAGAACACGTGCCAGAGCACGAGCCCGTGCGCCGGTGCCGTCGGACCCGCTCGCTCTCTTCTACGAGACTCCAATGCGCAGCGGAGCCACTCGGCGTCCCGGCGCCCCACCCCGACTTCCACGAGCGAGCCGACGATGATGCGCACCATCGAGTGCAAGAACGCATTGCCCACGACACGGATGCCGATCAGGTGCTCTCCCATCTCGCGAGCAGTCGCTATCTCCAGCGCGTCGATCCTCCGGCGCGTCGGACCCTTCGACACGGACTCCGCAGCACAGAACGCCGCGAAGTCGTGCTCGCCCAGCAGCAGGCCCGCCGCCTCTCGCATGCGCTCGAGGTCCAGCGGGCGCTTTACCCACCACGCCGTACCCCGGGCAAACAAGGGTGGCACCGCACCGGGAGCGAGGAAGTAGCGATACTCCCGCCCCAGCGCGGACCGGCGTGCGCTGAAGCCGGCGTTGGCCCACTCCACGGAGCGCACGACCAAATCGTCGCCTGTCAGGGCATTCAGAGAACGGGCAAGCGAGGCCGGTTCCGGCTCCACGCCCGTCTCTGGGAAGCTCACGACTTGGCCGAGCGCGTGCACTCCGGCATCGGTCCGCCCCGCTCCCTCGATCTCGACGGGACACCGCAAAGCCGTCGCCAGCGCGCCTTCGAGCTCGCCCTGCACCGTGCGCAGACCCGGTTGACGAGCGAACCCCGAGAAGCGGGCGCCGTCGTACGAGACGCGCAGCACCACCGTCCTGCGACTCACCTGCATCACCTCACATCGCCAGCGCCAACGCGAGACACGCACCAGCCCAGACGACGAGGACGACCCAGTCGGACAGGTGCATCCTGAGCTCGTGCATGCGCGTCCTGCGCCTCCCGCTGACGTAGCAACGGGCCTCCATCGCGACGGCCAGCTCGTCTGCCCTCCTGAACAAGTTGACGAACAGCGGCACAAGAACCGGCACCAGGGCGCGCGCGCGCCGGATCGGCCCACCCTCATCGAACCGAGCACCACGCGCTGCCTGCGCGACCATGACCTGCTCGGCCTCGTACGCGGTGGTCGGTATGAACCGCAACGCGATGGTGAGCATCATCGCAACGTCGCCCACGGGGACTCCGAGCGTCGCCAGCGGACGCATCAGACGCTCCAGGCCGTCGGCGAGAGCCACCGGGCTGGTGGCGAGCGTCAGCAAAGACGTGCCGACGACGAGCAGGACGATCCGCACCGCGAAGAATGCCCCCCGGACGAAGCCCGCAGGATCGAACCACAACGGCCCGAGCGCCATCGCGCCCTCGGTCGCGGCTCCCCACCGCAGCGCGTGAGCTGCCAGCGTGATGGCCAGGACGAGACTCACAGCCTTCACACCTCTGAGCACAGAGCGGACTGGCAGCGAGGATGCTGCGACCGAAGCCGCGATCATCGCTCCGATAAGAGCGAACGCCTCGAAACGGCGAACCGAGAACAGAGCCAAGGTCAGGAACGCGACGCCCCCGAGCTTCGTCCGAGGATCGAGGCGGTGCACGAAGGAGTCGGCAGGTATGTACTGGCCGATGCTCAATCCACGCATCAGCTCGTCCCCCTCGCTGCGAGAAGGGCGCGAGCGACCTCCGACGGTTCGGTACCGACCCGTTCGAGACGGGCTCCGCGCCCGATTGCGGCCGCCTGGAGCTCGAGGAGCTCAGGAAGACGCAACCCGGCGGCCAGGTACGGGCCAGGGTCCCGGACCAGCCCCTCGACCGTCCCGATGAATGCCACCCGACCCTCCTTGAGCGCGCAGATGCGGTCCGCAAGCGGCAGGAAGGGGTCGGGGTGGTGCGTGACGATCGCGATTCCTCGGTCACGCTTCTCGCGCTCCACCACGTCGAGCACTGCGCGCCGCCCGGAGCTGTCCAGGCCCACCGTTGGCTCGTCGAGGAGCAGGTACGCGGGTTCGAGCGCAAGGATGCCGGCGATCGCAGCTCTCCGCGCCTCGCCACCCGAAAGCGAGAACGGGGAACGAGCCCCGAACTCCTCCGGGTCGAGCCCGACGCGCTCAAGCGCGGACATCGCGCGAGACTGGGGGTCGGGCGCACCGAGCATCCTGGGCCCGAAAGCGACATCGGCGAGCACGGTCTCGCCGAAGAGCTGGCGCTCGGGATTCTGGAACACCATGCCCACGGCAGATGCGGCCGGCCGTGGCAAGGGAGAACCGTCGATCGCCACGTCGCCGGCCTCGGGCGGCACGATGCCGGCGAGCGCCTTGAGAAGCGTGGATTTCCCCGAGCCCGTGACTCCGACCACCACGAGCACGCTTCCGCGCTCGACCTGGAGGGTGACCCCGTCGAGCGCCCGCTGTTCCGCAACGGTGCCGCGATTGTAGGTGACGACGAGGTCGCGTGCCGTCAGCGCCATAGCGCCCTCACCACTTCTTCGACGTCGGGGACCGGAGGCACCGAGACTCCCGCTTCCGACAGGGCTTTGGCCACGGCTGCAAGCGGACTTGGCTCGATGCCGAGCGCGTCCATCAGAGCCGCATCCGCGAGCAGGTCGGCCGACGCGCCGTCGAACACCAGTCGGCCATCACGGATGCAGACAGCCCTCTCGCACAGGGCGATCTCTGAGGCGTCGTGGGTGACGTGAATGACCGTGCCACCCTCGGCACGGAACCTCGCCACAGCGTCGAGCACGCTTTCCCTGCCCGCAGGATCGAGCATCGCAGTGGGTTCGTCGAGCACCAGGTGGCGAGCCCGCATCGCGAGGGCGCCGGCGATGGCAAGCCGCTGCTTCTGTCCTTCCGATAGCGTGTGCGGCTCACGACGCTCCAGTCCCGAGAGCCCCACCGCGTCGATGGCTTCGTTCACCCTCCGTCGGATCTCGTCGGGCGGAAGGGCCAGGTTCTCCGGACCGAACGCGACGTCTTCCTCGACGGTCGCGCCGACGATCTGGTTCTCCGGATTCTGCAGCACGAGGCCGACGGCAGAACGGACGCGATCCCTCGCGGAAGCATCCCTCGTATCCAAACCGTCGACGAGCACCCGACCGCGCGCTGGAAGCAAGAGCCCGTCGGCGAGCAGCGCCACGGTCGACTTGCCCGACCCGTTCGGTCCGACGAGCGCCACGCGCTCGCCATCGCCGATGCGCAAGCTGAAGCCATCGACGGCTGGCGCTCCGTCGTGCCGGTACCAGAAGGTGACTTCCTCGAAGAGGATCACGTCGCTCCTTGCTGAACAGCAGCCGAGGACCCCGGGAACGAACCGAGGCCCTCGGCGAAGCATGCATGCCCGGTGGGTCGGGCCGTTCCCGCCCTCAGTCGACGAGCTCGAGGATCACCATAGGCGCGGCATCGCCCTTGCGCGGACCCAGGCGGTAGATGCGCGTGTAACCGCCAGGCCTGTCCGCGTACCGCGGAGCGATCTCGGCGAACACCTTGTGCACCAGAGCGCGGTCCTTGAGCTCGGCAAGCGCAAGCCGACGGGCGTGCAGGTCGCCCCGCTTCCCCCAGCCGATGATGCGATCCACGAGCTCGCGCACCTCCTTGGCGCGCGTCTCCGTCGTCTTGATGCGTTCGTGGGTCAGAACGGCCGCAGCAAGGCTCCGAAGCATCGCTTCGGTGTGGCTCGAATCGGTGCCGAGCTTCCGCCCCTTCTTCGCGTGTCTCATGTCCTGCTCACTCCTAGCCTGCAAGGCTCAGGCCCATGGCCTGGAGCTTGTCTTTGACTTCTTCGATCGACTTCGCGCCGAAGTTCCTGATGTTCAGCAGGTCCGCCTCGGTGCATGCGACGAGCTGGCCGACGGTGTTGACGCCCTGACGCTTCAAGCAGTTGTACGAGCGCATCGACAGATCGAGAGATTCGATCGGCAGATCGAGAGCGCTGTTGGCCTCGCCTCTACCGGCCGCGAAGATGCCCTCTTCCGGCAGCTCGCCCGTCGCCTGGTCGATAAACAGCTGCATGTGCTCGGTGACGATCTTCGCGGCGCTTGCCACAGCATCGGCAGGATTCATGGAGCCGTTCGTCTCGACTTCAAGGATGAGCTTGTCGTAGTCCGTCCGTTGTCCGACACGGGTGTTCTCGACGACATACGCGCACCGCGTGACCGGGCTGAACAGCGAGTCCACGGTGATCACGCCGATCGGGTCGTCGGCGCGCTTGTTCCGGTCCGCGCTGACGTAACCACGACCCGTGCCGATCCGGATGCTCATCTCCAGATGCGCGCCCTTCTCCAGCGTAGCGATCGGGTGCTCGGGATTCACCAGCTCGAACTCCGCCGGGACCTTGAGATCCGCACCGGTGACCTGAGCGGGACCCGTGACGTCGATTGTCGCGACCCCTTCGCCCTCTCCGATGCCGGTCGAACGGAAGACGAGACCCTTCACGTTCAATACGATGTCGGTGACATCTTCGCGGATGCCGTCGATGGTCGCGAACTCGTGCTGGACGCCTTCGATGCGGATCGACGTGGCAGCCGCGCCCTGCAGCGACGACAGGAGCACGCGACGAAGCGAGTTGCCGAGCGTGTATCCGTAGCCGCGCTCCAGCGGCTCGACGATGCAACGAGCAGTGCGCTCGTCGATGACGTCGACCGACACCTGGGGCCTCATGAAGTCTGTCATTGACCAAGCCTCCTTGGCTTCGATCGCGGTGTTACTTCGAGTACAGCTCGACGATGAGCTGCTCGCGCACGGGCGCATCGATCTGCTCGCGGGCAGGAAGCGACAGGATCTTGCCCTGGAGCTTCTCCATGTCCACCTCAAGCCACCCGGGGATCTCCATCTTCGAGGAGGAGATCAACGCGGCCTTGATGACGCTCAGGTCCCGTGCCTGCGGCGAGACGGCGATGGTCTGACCGGGCTTGACCCTGTACGAAGGGATGTCCACTCGCCGACCGTCGACGAGGAAGTGGCCGTGACGAACCATCTGGCGTGCCTCGTCGCGAGACGCCGCGAACCCGAGGCGGTACACGACGTTGTCGAGGCGCGTCTCGAGCAACCGCAGCAGGTTCTCACCGGTGATGCCCGGCATCCGCGTGGCGAGCTTGTAGTAGTTGCGGAACTGCTTCTCGAGAACGCCGTAGATCCGCTTCGCCTTCTGCTTTTCGCGGAGCTGGAGCCTGTACTCGCTGTCGCGAGGACGTTTCTTGCCCGCCATGCCTGGCGCGTACGGCCGGCGCTCGACGGCACACTTGTCGCTGTAGCAGCGGTCGCCCTTCAAGAAGAGCTTGACGCCTTCGCGGCGGCACAGCCTGCAGTCCGCCCCTGAGTAACGTGCCATAGCTCGTGATCCTTCCGACTATCAGACGCGCCGGCGCTTGCGCGGCCGGCAGCCGTTGTGCGGGACAGGGGTGCAGTCCTGGATGCTCGCGATCTCGAGACCGGCAGCCTGCAGCGAGCGGATGGCGGTCTCGCGGCCGGAACCCGGACCCTTCACGAAGACCGACACCTTCCGCATCCCATGCTCCTGCGCGATCTTCGCGCACGCCTCGGCAGCGAGCTGCGCGGCGAACGGCGTCGACTTGCGCGAGCCCTTGAATCCGACCGTACCCGCGGACTGCCATGCGATCACGTTGCCCTGCGGGTCGGTGATGCTCACGATGGTGTTGTTGAACGTGCTCTTGATGTGGGCCTGGCCTACAGCGATGTTCTTGCGCTCGCTGCGCTTCAGCCTGGCCTTGACGTTCTTCTTCTTGGCGACCATGGACTACTTGCCCTTCTTCTTCGCACCGATCTGACGCCGGGGCCCCTTGCGGGTGCGGGCGTTGGTGTGCGTCCGCTGACCGCGCACGGGCAGGCCCTTGCGGTGCCGCAGCCCCCGGTAGCACCCGATCTCCATCAGGCGCTTGATGTTCTGGCCGACCTCACGGCGCAGGTCGCCCTCCACCTTGAGGTTGCGGTCGATGTACTCGCGGAGCCGGACGACCTCCTCTTCCGTGAGGTTCCGCACCCGAGTGTCCGGATTGATGCCGGTCTCATGCAGGATCTTCTGGCTCGTCGTGAGACCGATGCCGTAGATGTAGGTCAACGCGATCTCGATGCGCTTCTCGCGCGGGAGGTCGACGCCTTCGATGCGTGCCACGTGGTCCTCCTACCTAACCTTGGCGCTGCTTGTGGCGAGGGTTCTCGCAGATCACCAGCACACGGCCGTGCCGCTTGATGACCTTGCACTTCTCGCATATGCGCTTCACTGAGGGCCGAACCTTCATCGATGGTCCTTTCAGGACGTGCGTACCTCTATCTCCACACCCAGCCGCTGGTGATGGTTTTCCTAACACGGCACCGGGCGTTTCCTTCCCGGTCGAACGGCGCCTCACTTGTACCGGTACGTGATCCTGCCGCGCGAAAGGTCGTACGGCGAGAGCTCCACCACGACCCTGTCCCCGGGGAGGATGCGGATGTAGTGCATGCGCATCTTGCCAGAGATGTGAGCCAGCACTTTGTGGCCGTTGTCGAGCTCTACCCTGAACATCGCGTTCGGGAGCGGCTCGATGACCGTGCCCTCCATCTCTATGGCATCGTCGCGCTTCGCCAACTCATCCTCTCCTCATCGCCGATAAGCCGCAAACGTGGAGTATAACCTACACTTCTTCGCTCAGTCCACCCGTTTCTCGCCAGAGGGCTCCAGCGTGAGGATCTCCGGGCCGTCGGGAGTGACAGCGATTGTGTGCTCAAAGTGCGCAGACAGGCTGCCGTCCGCGGTGACCACCGTCCAACCGTCTTCCAATGACCTCACCTCGTGCCGACCCGCATTCACCATCGGTTCGACGGCGAGCACCACACCCGGTCTCAGCTGAAGGCCGGTGCCTGCCCGTCCGAAGTTCGGCACTTGCGGCTCCTCGTGCATGGAGCGGCCGATGCCGTGCCCGACGTACTCCCTTACCACGGAGAACCCCGCCCGCTCGACGACGGTCTGCACCGCATTGCCAACNTCCCCGAGCCGCATGCCGGGTCTGCACCGTGCGACCGCTGCCTCGAGCGCCTGGCGCGTGACGTCCACGAGCCGCCGGGCCTCTTCTGTGACTTCACCCACGCAAAACGTCATCGCCGCATCGCCGAAGTACCCGTCCACGATCACGCCGCAGTCGACCGACACGATGTCGCCTTCGCGCAGGCGCCTCTTGCCGGGGATGCCGTGCACGACCTCGTCGTTGACCGACACGCACAGCGTGGCCGGGAACCCGTGGTAGCCCAGGAAGGCCGGCCGGGCGCCAGCCTTCCTGATGTGCTCGGCTGCAAGCTCGTCCAATTCGGCGGTGGTCACACCGGCGGCCACCGCCTCGCCCACCACGCGCAGCGTGCTCGCCGTGACGCGCCCGGCTTCGCGCATCACGGCGATCTCCGCTGGCGACTTCAGAAGCATCAACGCGCGGAGCCCTCCACGACCCCGCGGATCTGCGCGAACACGTCATCGACGGGCCTGTTGCCGTCGATGCGCTTGAGAAGACCCTTGCTCGCGTAGTAGTCGATGAGCGGCGCGGTGGAGCGCTCGTACACGGCAAGCCGATTGCTCACCGTTTCTACGGTGTCGTCATCCCGCTGGAAGAGCTCTCCGCCGCAGGCCGGACACACGCCGTTCGCGGTCTCCGGCTGAGCGATGACGTTGAAGATGGCGCCGCACTGCCTGCAGGTCCGACGGGCCGTCAGCCGGTCGATGAGAGCCGTGCGATCCACCTCGATGCTGATGACCGCATCCAGCTGCTTGCCCAGAGCATCGAGCTCCTTGGACAGAGCGTCTGCCTGCGTGACCGTCCGAGGAAACCCGTCCAGGATGAATCCTGCCGCCGCATCCGGCTCTTGGAGGCGGGCCTTGACCAGGCCGATGACGACGATGTCAGGGACGAGCTCGCCCTTGTCCATGTAGGACTTCGCGGTCAACCCGAGCGGCGTGCCTGCCGCCACGGCCGCGCGGAGGATATCGCCGGTAGAGATGTGAGCGAGCCCGTAGGTGTCCACCAGCCTGGCTGCCTGGGTTCCCTTTCCTGCGCCCGGAGCGCCGAGAAGCATGAGGTTCACAGCCGCCGTCCCTTCGTCTCTACTTGAAGAACCCGTCGTAGTGGCGCATCTTGAGCTGGCTTTCCAGCTGCGTCATCGTCTCCAGCGCAACGCCGACCATGATGAGCAGCGAGGTCCCGCCGAACGCACGGAGCAGCGGAGACGCCGTGGACTGGAACTGGAACACCAGCTGCGGGCCGACCGCGATCGCCGCCAGGAACAGCGCCCCCGGCAGCGTGATGCGGTTCAGCACGTTCTCGATGTAGCGAGCCGTCTGGCTGCCCGGCCGCACACCCGGGATGAACCCGCCGTTCTTGCGCAGGTTGTCCGCCAGCTCGATCGGGTTGAACACGAGCGCCGTGTAGAAGTACGTGAAGAACACGATGAACACGACGTACAGCGCGAGGTGCAGCCAGCCTTCCGAAAGCGCGTTCCCGAAAGCAGTAAGCCAGGTGATCTTGGGGAAGAACCGGGCAATCGTCGCCGGGAAGATCAGGACGGAGGACGCGAAAATGATCGGGATGACGTTCGCGCCGTTGACCTTCAACGGGATGTACGTGCCGGCCCCTCCGTAGACCTTGCGTCCAACCACGCGCTTTGCGTACTGCACGGGGATGCGGCGCTGACCACGCTCCATGAACACCACTGCGGCGATCACGAACACGAAGACGACGAGCAGGAACGTCGTCAGGTACCACTCGTTCAACTGCATCGCGTTGGCGAGCGTGATGGGGAACCGCGCGACGATGTTCGCGAAGATGAGCAGCGACATGCCGTTTCCGATACCGCGCTGCGTGATCAGCTCGCCAAGCCACATGATGAACGCGGTGCCCGCCAGCAGGGAGATGATGATCACGATGCGCGTCAGCCAGTCGAAGCGTACGCCGATGCCGCCCTGGGACACATCGGCCTGGAAGATCGCCAATAGGCCGATCGATTCCATCAGTCCGATGCCGAGCGTGAGGTAGCGGGTCGTCTGCGTGATCTTGCGCTGACCCGCCTCCCCTTCCTTGGCCCACTGCTCAAGCGTCGGGATGACGGCCTGGAGCAGCTGCATGATGATCGACGCAGTGATGTACGGCATGATGCCGAGCGCGAAGATCGCGAAGTTCTCGAGCGCGCCGCCAGCGAACAGGTTCAGCAGGCCGAGCGCCGCGCCCGTCTGCACGATCTCCTTGACCGCGCCGGGATCGACCCCCGGGACAGGGATGTGGGCACCCACGCGGTAGACCGCGATGATGCCCAACGTGAACAGGATCTTCTTGCGCAGATCCGGTATCCGGAATGCGTTCGCGAGAGCTTCGATCACCGCTCCTCGACCGTCCCTCCCGCGGCCTCGATCTTCGCCTTCGCAGGCACCGAGACCTTGTCGACACGGACGGTCAGGGGCTTCGTCAGCTCGCCGTCCCCGAGCACCTTCACCGGGACCGTCTTGGACTTGATGACGCCTTTGGCGAACAAGGAGTCGACGTCGACGACCTCGCCGGCTTCATAGAGCGCATCGAGCCGCGACACATTCACGACCGCGTATTCGACTCGGTTGCGGTTCTTGAAGCCCGGGAGCTTCGGCAGCCGCATGTGCAGCGGGTTCTGTCCGCCCTCGAACCCGGGGCCCTTGCCACCCCCGGACCTCGAAAGCTGGCCCTTGTTGCCACGCCCAGACCTGCCGCCATGGCCGCTGCCGTGGCCGCGTCCGACACGCTTGCGCTCCTTGCGGGAGCCCGGTGCCGGGAAAAGATCGTGGATCTGCATGCTCAGCACTCCTTCACTCCGCTCACGGGCATCGCCCGTCGCCGGCCGCTCGCCGCCGGCTGACTCGTCGTGTGCGTTACTGCTCTTCGACCTTCACGAGGTGCTTGACCTTGAAGACCATGCCGCGGATGGCCGGGGTGTCGGCCTGCTCGACCGTCTGGTTGAGCTTCCGGAGACCCAGGGCACGGACGGTGGCCTTCTGGTCCTGAGGGGCGCCGATGATGCTCTTGACCAGAGTGATCTTGAGCGTTCCCGGCTTCGTCGCCTTCGCCATCACTTGACCTCCAGACCATACACTTCCGCGACCGTCTTGCCACGCTTGCGGGCGATCTCCTCCGGACTGCTCAGCTGCTTGAGAGCCTCGGCGGCCGCCTTGACCATGTTGAGCGCGTTGTTGCTGCCCTGGGACTTGGACAGCACGTCCTTGACACCGCCGAGCTCGAGAAGCGCACGCACTGGTCCGCCGGCGATGACGCCGGTACCGGGCGCGGCTGGCTTGAGCAGCACCTTGCCAGCGCCGAACTCGCCCAGCACCTCGTGCGGGATCGTGGTCCCCGCGAGCGGGAAGGTGAACATGTTCTTCTTCGCGTCCTCGACGCCCTTCTTGATTGCGACCGGGACCTCGGCGGACTTGCCCATGCCGACGCCGACGCGCCCGTTGCCATCTCCCACCACGACCAGAGCCGTGAGCGAGAAGCGCCTGCCGCCCTTGACGACCTTGGCGACGCGGTTGATGTATACGACCTTTTCCTGCAGCTCCGACACCGGAGCGATATCGTGATCGCGAGCCATCAGCACATCCTCCTAGAACGACAGGCCCGCGTCACGGGCGCCATCTGCCAGTGCTTTCACGCGGCCGTGGTACAGGCGGCCGCCACGGTCGAACACCACGGCGGTGATGCCCTTCTCGACAGCACGCCTGCCGACAAGCTCCCCGACCGCCTTGGCTGCATCGATGCTCGAACGGCTCTTGAGCACGCTCTTGAGCTCAGGGTCGAGCGTGGAGGCCGACACGAGCGTGACGCCTGCCTCGTCGTCGATGATCTGCGCGTAGATGTTGGCGTTCGAGCGAGTGATGCGCAGCCGCGGACGGACGGCCGTGCCGGAGACCTTGCCCCGGACGCGGCGCTGACGCCTCGCAAGCGCTTCCCTTTTCGCCTTCGTCTTGTCCATCTCTTCGAACCTGCTTCCTCGATCCGTCACACCGGCTCATGCCGGCGCGAGCAACGTCCGCTACTTCGCCGCCTTGCCAAGCTTGCGCCGCACGTGCTCTCCGGCATACCGCACGCCCTTGCCCTTGTACGGTTCCGGCGGGCGGATCTTCCGGATCTCTGCCGCGACCTGGCCGACCCGCTGCTTGTCGATGCCCTTCACGACGATCTTGGTCGGCGCGGGGACCTCGAACGTGATGCCTTCCTCGGGAGCCACGATCACGGGGTGGCTGAAACCGAGGCTCAGGTCCAGGTCAGCGCCCTTCAGCGCGGCACGATAGCCGACGCCGACGATCTCCAGTTCCTTCTGGAACCCCTCCGAGACGCCCGTGACCATGTTGGCGATGAGCGTCCGGGTAAGTCCGTGAAGCGACCGATGCCGTCGGTCGTCGCTCGGACGCCGGACGACGATCGCGCCGTCAACGAGCTCGATGATCATGTCTGGATCGAAGGTCTGCGTGAGGGTGCCCTTCGGACCCTTCACCGTGACTTCGTTCCCGTTGATGGACACCTCGACCCCGGACGGGACCGGGATGGGCTGCTTGCCGATACGAGACACAGCTCCTCGCTCCTTTCAGTCCTGTCCGGTCACCAGATGTACGCGATGACCTCGCCGCCGACGCCGGCAGCACGGGCCTGCTTGTCGGTCATCACGCCTCGCGAAGTCGAGATGACGGCGATACCGAGACCGCCGAGGACGCGCGGAAGCTCGTCCTTCTTGGCGTAGACGCGCAGACCTGGCTTGCTGATCCGGCGGATCCCGCTGATCGTGCGCTGCTTCTTCGGACCGTACTTCAGCGTGATCTGGAGCACGTCGCGCGGTTCGCCCGGCTTCACGGCGAAGTCTGCGATGTAGCCCTCTTCCTTCATGATGCGTGCGATCTCGACGAGCTTCCTGGATGAGGGCATCTCGACCGTGCTCTGGTACGCGGTGTTCGCGTTCCTGATGCGCGTCAGCATGTCTGCGATGGGATCTGTCATGCTCATGTGTTCGTCCTCCTGTTATCGGACTCGTACGACCCGCCGGTTCGCTGGAACCCGTGGCTCCGGCGCCTGGCGGATCCTGCAAGCTCGGCCGCCAAACCTACCAGCTGGCCTTCTTCACGCCGGGAAGCTCGCCCCTGCTCGCAAGCTCGCGCAGGCACACGCGGCACAGCCCGAACTGCCGGAAGTACCCGCGCGGACGCCCGCACCGGACGCAGCGGTTCACCGCGCGCACCGCGAACTTCGGCGTACGCTTCGCCTTGGCGATCATCGACTTCTTTGCCACTGTTCGACCTCCTCGAACGGTCGGTCCGCCGCAGCGGATCCGCCAGATCTATCGCTTGAACGGGAAGCCCAGCTCTTCCAGAAGAGCCCTGGCCTCCTCGTCGGTTTTCGCGCTCGTGACGAAGGTGATGTCCATGCCGCGAAGGCGGTCCACCTTGTCGTAGTCGATCTCGGGGAATATCAGCTGCTCGGTGACACCGAGCGAGTAGTTGCCCCTGCCATCGAAGGCGTCCGGGCTTATTCCACGGAAGTCGCGGATCCTCGGCAGCGCAGTCGACAGCAGCCGATCCACGAACTCCCACATGCGGTCTCCCCGCAGCGTCACCTTGGCTCCGATCGCCATGCCCTGGCGGACCTTGAAGCCGGCGATGGACTTCTTGGCGCGGGTGACGGCGGGCTTCTGGCCCGTGATCAGCGCGAGGTCCTGCATCGCGGCCTCGAGCTGCTTCGGATCCTGTACCGCCGCTCCGACGCCCATGTTCACGACGACTTTCTCCAGCCGCGGGACCTGATGGACGTTCGCGCATCCCAGCCGCTCCTTCAGCGCCGGGACGATCTCGCTCAGGTACCGCTCTTTCAGACGTGGTGCCACGTGTCTCCTCCGATCCTGCGCCCGGCAGATTTCCGACCCGCCGGGACTTGTGTCGATGCGACTACTTGTCGACGTCCTTGCCGCACTTCTTGCACACGCGGATCCGTGCGCCGCCGTCGCGACGTCGGCCGACCCGCGTCGGCTCGCCGCAGCTTGGGCAGATCAGCATGACGTTCGAGACGTGGATCGTGCCCTCCATCTCGACGATGCCGCCCTGCGGGTTGCGCTGCGACGGGCGCGTCGCCTTCTTGATCATGTGGACGTTCTCCACGACCACACGCTGCTTCTCGGGGTAGGCGCGGAGCACCTTGCCCTCCTTGCCCTTGTCCTTGCCAGCGATGACGCGGACCTTGTCGCCCTTGCGGACAGTCATGGAACCAGCCATCTGCGTCACCTCCTACAGGACTTCCGGCGCGAGCGACACGATCTTCATGAACTTGCGATCGCGCAGCTCGCGCGCCACCGGGCCGAAGATGCGGGTGCCACGCGGGTTGCCTTGGTTGTCGATGATGACGGCGGCATTCTCGTCGAACTTGATGTAGCTGCCGTCAGGGCGGCGGATCTCCTTCTTGGTGCGCACGACGACCGCCTTGACGACATCGCCCTTCTTGACGGTGCCGTTGGGGATCGCTTCCTTCACCGCGCAGACGATCACGTCGCCGACGTGTGCGTACCGCCGACGGGTGCCGCCGAGCACCTTGATGCACGCGACCTTGCGTGCACCAGAGTTGTCGGCGACTTTGAGCCGTGTCTCTTGCTGGATCATCTCAGTCCTCCGTTGAGCCTACCCGGTCATCAGCCATAGCCGAGCGGACCGGTGCTACTTCGCCTTCTCCACGACTTCGACGAGCCGCCAGCGCTTCAGCTTCGAGAGCGGACGGGTCTCCATCACCCGGACCGTGTCACCGACCTGAGCCTCGTTGGCCTCGTCATGCACGTGGAGCTTCTTGCTCCGCGTGATCATCTTGCCGTACAGCGGGTGCTTCTTGCGGTCCTCGACCATGACGACGCATGTCTTGTCGCCCGAGATCGAGACCACGACGCCCTGCCGCTCCTTGCGACGGTTACGCTCGGTAGTCATCCGTCATCCCTTCCTGCACGCTACGACGCCTGGCTGCGCGACGCCCGCGACGCTTCGATCTCGCGGGAGCGCAGCTCGGTGTGCAGACGCGCGATGTCCTTCTTGACAGCACGGATGGCGTTGGGGTTGTCCAGGTTGCCGGTAGCGAGCCTGAACCGCAGGTTGAACAGCTCCGTCCGCGCCTGCTTCAGCTTCTCCACAAGCTCCTGGTCGGCCAGCGCCTTGATCTCTGCAGCCTTCATCTATGCCTCACCGCCAGACTCGGCCCGTGTGACGAACTTGCACTTGATCGGCAGCTTCTGAGCTGCCAGCCGGAGCGCCTCGCGAGCGACCTCCTCGCTGACGCCGGCCACCTCGAACATCACCTTGCCCGGCTTGACGACGGCGACCCACTTCTCCGGATTGCCCTTGCCTGAACCCATGCGCGTCTCGGCGGGCTTCTGCGTGATGGGCTTGTCCGGGAAGATGTTGATCCACACCTTGCCGCCACGCTTCATGTAACGGGTCATCGCGATACGCGCTGCCTCGATCTGCCGGTTGGTGATCCACGCAGCTTCGAGCGCCTTCAGCCCGTAGTCGCCGAAGTGAACCTGGGTTCCGCCCTTCGCGGCGCCTTTCATGCTGCCGCGCTGGACCTTCCTGTGCTTGACTCTCTTGGGAAGCAGCATCCTAGCTTCTCCCTTCACCTTCACGGCGCCGTCCGCGAGGGCGCTCCGACCTGGGACGACCAGCCGTCGGCTCTGCCAAGATCGGGTCTTCCGCGTCGCGGATGAAGTCGCCGCGGTAGATCCACACCTTCACGCCGATGACGCCGAACGTCGTGACAGCATCCGCCTGCCCGTAGTCGATCTTCGCGCGCAGCGTGTGCAGCGGCACGCGACCTTCGCGGTACCACTCGCGCCGACCCATCTCCGCGCCGCCAAGACGCCCGGAGCACTGGATGCGGACGCCCTTCGCGCCGCTCTTCATGGCAGCGGTGACGGCCTTCTTCATCGCTCGCCTGAACGAGACGCGGGCCACCAGCTGCTCGGCGATGCTCTGCGCAACGAGGGTGGCGTCGAGCTCCGGCCGCTTGATCTCCACGATCTCCACCGCGGCCGGACGCCCGATGAGCTGCTCGAGCTGCTTGCGCAGGACGTCGACCTCAGCACCCTTCTTGCCGATGACGATGCCGGGGCGCGCCGTCCACAGCTTCACGATGACCTTGTCGCCCTTGCGCTCGATGTCGATCCGAGAGACCGCAGCGCGCTCGAGCCGCTTGGTCAGGTACTTCCTGATCGCGAGGTCCTCGGCGAGGGCCTTGTCGTAGCCCTTGCTCTGGAACCAGCGCGAACGCCAGTCCTCGGTGATACCGAGCCTGAGCCCGATGGGGTAGACCTTCTGGCCCATGGCGCTAGGCCTCCTCTCGCTGCTTCACGACCACCGTGATGTGGCTGGTACGCTTGTTGATCCGGTAGGCCATCCCGCGGGCACGCGGCCGGATGCGCTTCAAGGTCGGACCCTCGTCCACGTACGCCTCGGCGACGTACAGGGTCTCCGGCCGCACCTTGTGCTGCTGGACCGCGTTCGATGCCGCGCTGTGCACGACCTTGCCCACGATCTCGGCAGCCGCCCTGTCGCTGAACTTCAGGATGGCTTCCGCCTCCGGGACGCTCTTGCCGCGCACGAGGTCGACGACGAGCCGCGCCTTGCGCGGGCTCACTCTCACGTATCTCGCTACTGCTTTGGCTTCCATCTGCTTGAACCTCCGACGACGACCGGCCGACGCGGGCTGCGCGCCGAGCCGGGCTTATCACGACGCCCGGCTACCGCCGGCCCTTCTTCCGATCCTCCGCGTGCCCGCGGAACGTGCGGGTCGGAGCGAACTCGCCCAGCTTGTGGCCGACCATCGACTCGGTGATGTAGACCGGGACGTGCTTGCGTCCGTCGTGCACCGCGATGGTGTGGCCGACCATCTCCGGGAAGATGGTCGATGCACGCGACCACGTCTTGATGACCCTCTTCTCGCCGGCCTCGTTCATCGCGTGGATGCGCTGCAGGAGTCGAGGCTCGACGTAGGGACCCTTCTTCAGGCTTCTGCTCACTTCAAGCTCCTTTACGCGCTACTTCTTCCGGCGACGGATGATCATGCGGTCGGACGCCTTGTGCTTCTTCCGGGTCCGGTGGCCCTTGGTCGGGACACCCCACGGGGAAACCGGGTGACGGCCGGCCGACTTGTTCTTGCCTTCGCCGCCTCCGTGCGGGTGATCGACCGGGTTCATGGCCGTGCCGCGGACGGACGGGCGGATGCCCATCCACCGGGCTCGACCGGCCTTGCCCACGGAGATGCCCTCGTGCTCCGGATTGCCGACGACGCCCACGGTAGCGCGGCACTTCAGCGGCACCATGCGCATCTCAGAGGACGGCATCCGCAGGATCGCGAACGGGCCCTCTTTCGCCATGAGCTGCGCGCTCGTGCCTGCCGAACGGGCGATGGCGGCGCCCCGCCCTGGTTGCAGCTCGATGGCGTGGACCACCGTGCCCGTCGGGATGCTCTCAAGCGGCAACGCGTTGCCCGGCTTGATGTCGGCTTCGGGCCCCGACATCACCGTGTCGCCGACGTTCAGCTTCTGCGGCGCGAGGATGTAGCGCTTCTCGCCGTCTGCGTAGTGCAGAAGCGCGATACGCGCAGACCGGTTCGGGTCGTACTCGATCGACGCGACCTTGGCGGGAACGCCGTCCTTGTCGCGCTTGAAGTCGATCTTGCGATAGCGTCGCTTGTGGCCGCCGCCCTGGTGGCGTGTCGTGATACGGCCGTTGTTGTTGCGCCCGCCCTTCTTGTGCAGCGGCTCGAGCAGCGACTTCTCCGGCTCGGTCTTCGTGATGTCCGCAAAGTCCGATACCGTCTGGAACCGTCGCCCTGGCGACGTCGGCTTGTACTTCTTCAGTCCCATGTCCTCTCCTTCCGTCCGATGGCCGGGCCGCCGGGACTCGGCGCCTCAGCGCCTGCGGCTCGACGCCGGACTCTTCCACGGTGCCGGGCGGCTCCATTCTGCGGTCCGCCGGACCCGAAACGCCTGGTAGCCTCCTACTGGTTCCCGAACAAGTCGATCGAGTCGCCCGCCTTCAGCGTGACGACCGCCTTCTTCCACGAGCGAGTCACACCCTTGTTGTAGCGGACCCTGCGCGGCTTCCCGGGGACGTTCATCGTGTTCACCGCCGTGACCGTCACGCCGAAGATCTCCTCGACGGCCCGGGCGATCTCAGGCTTGGTCGCCCTCTTGTCAACCTCGAAGGCGTACCGGTTCTGCTCCATCATCCCGTACGACTTCTCGGAGACGATGGGCCGGATGATCAGGCTGCGTGCGTCCTTCATCACTTGAGCACCCCTTCGAGCCACTCCAGCGCCGGTCTCGTGAACAGCAGCGCGGTGTTGTCGACCAGGTCGTAGGTGTTCGCTTCAGTGGCGGTGATGACCCGCACCTTCGGCAGATTGCGCAGCGACAGGATCGCGTTGAGGTCGTCGTTGGCGACCACCACTGTGCAACGGCCCGTGATGCCGAGCTTCTGCAGGACTGCTGCCGCCTGCTTGGTGGAAGGCGCCTCGAAACCGAACCCGTCGATGACGTGCAAGACGCCCTCCGCGTGCTTCGCCGACAGGGCGCTGCGCATCGCCAGCTTCACGACCTTGTTCGGCACCTTGAACGCGTAGCTCCGCGGTGTCGGGCCGAACACCACGCCACCGCCCTTCCACTGCGGTGCACGGATGGTGCCCTGACGCGCACGGCCAGTGCCCTTCTGACGCCACGGCTTGCGGCCGCCTCCGCTCACCTCGCTGCGGCCCTTGGTGTCGTGCGTCCCCTGCCGACGAGCGGCCATCTGGCTGCGGACCACCTGGTGCATCGCGAACGTGTTCGGCTCGATGGCGAAGACGGCATCGGAGACGTCGGCCGTCCCGACCTTCTTGCCGTTCGCATCCTTGACTTCGATCGTTGCCATCATCAACTCCTCGCACAAGCCTTCGCGCCCAGCGCTCAGGCGAGCCGGATCATCAGCAAGCCGTTCTTGCCACCGGGCACGGCACCCTTGACGAGCAGGAGGTTCTGCTCGGCATCGACCTTGACCACCTCGAGGTTGCGGACGGTCACGGTCTCCGCGCCCATGTGTCCGGGAAGGCCGAGCCCCTTAAGCACGCGGGACGGGCTGGCGCACTGACCGATGGAGCCCGGCTCGCGATGGAAGTGCGAACCGTGCCCGCCGGGGCCGCCACGAAAGTTGTGCCGCTTCATGACGCCCTGGAAGCCCTTGCCCTTGCTCGTGCCCGTGATGTGCACGCGCGCACCAGGTTCGAAGGACTCGACGGTGATGGTGTCGCCCACCTTAGCCTGCGCGGCTTCAGCCTCGTCCAGCCGCACCTCGGCAAGGTGGCGCTTCGGGGCGACCCCAGCCTTCTTGAAGTGGCCAGCCATCGGCTTGTTGACGCGCGACTCCTTGACGTCCCCGAAACCGATCTGGATGGCCGCGTACCCGTCGCGGTCCTTCGTCCGCACCTGGGTGACGACACACGGCCCGGCCTCGATGACGGTGACCGGGATCAGCCGGTCGCCCTCACCCCAGACCTGGGTCATCCCCAGCTTCCTGCCCAGTATCGCTCGTGCCATCGTGACTCACCTTCTCGTCTCATCGGTCATGGGACCCCAGGCGCCTCGCGCCCTCCCAGAGGACCGGCCACGCGGTCGGCCGCATCGGCGGCGTCGCGCCTTCTTACAGCTTGATCTCGATGTGGACGCCAGCAGGCAGGTCGAGCCTCATCAGCGAGTCGACCGTCTTCGGCGTCGGCTCAAGGATGTCGATGAGACGCTTGTGCGTCTTCATCTCGAACTGCTCGCGGCTGTCCTTGTTGACGTGCGGCGAGCGGATCACGCAGTACAGGCTGCGCTCGGTGGGCAGCGGAATCGGTCCCGCGACCCGAGCGCCCGTCTTCTGCGCGGTCTCGACGATCAGCTTCGTGGACTGATCCACGATCTCGTGATCGTACGCCTTGAGCCTGATCCGGATCTTCTGGTTCGCCAACTCTCAACCCTCCGTCGACGCTCGTTACTTCAGGATCTTCGTCACACGGCCCGAGCCGACGGTGCGGCCGCCCTCGCGGATCGCGAAGCGCAGGCCCTCCTCCATCGCGATCGGGGCGATGAGCTCGCCTCTGATCTCGACGTTGTCGCCGGGCATGACCATCTCGGTGCCCTCGGGCAGGTGCACCACGCCGGTGACGTCGGTCGTGCGGAAGTAGAACTGCGGGCGGTAGCCGTCGAAGAACGGGGTGTGGCGGCCGCCCTCCTCCTTCGTCAGGACGTAGACC
>JAOAFY010000023.1 GCA_026416035.1 Coriobacteriia bacterium
GGTGCGGATCGGGCGCTGAGGCGCACACGGGCACCGGCGCTGTGAATGCTGCCTCCGCTGCTCCGCGGAGATCCATCTCGACCACCGGGTGCATCGTTCCTGGCGTCTGTTGCATAGCCCTCAGTTGTGCTACATTCCGGGAATCTCAGGCGGTGCGCGCGCCGGCAGCCTGCCGGCTCGTGCGGAGTCGTGTGTTGCGAAGGAGGAGGCATGGCAAGAAGCAAGCGGTTGCTCGCGCTCGTTGCGGCGCTCGCCGCGCTCTCGCTCGCGGTCGCCGGCTGCGGCGGCAAGACCGAGACGGGCGGGACCGGCGGCGAGAAAGAGGCCGTCACCGTCAAGATCGGTGTGACCGCGCCGTTCACCGGTGACGTCGCCGCGCTCGGCCTCGGCATCAAGAACGGTGCGACCCTCGCCATCGACGAGGCGAACGCCGATCCGGAGCTCAAGGAGCTCGGCGTCAAGATCGAGGGCATGTTCGTTGACGACGCAGCCGATCCCAAGACCGCCGTCAACGCTGCGACGCAGCTGACCTCGGATCCGAAGGTCGTCGGCATCGTCGGGCACCTGAACTCCGGCTGCTCGATCCCCGCGTCGGCCAAGTACAACGAGGCCGGGATCGTGCAGATCTCGCCGGCGTCGACGAACCCGAAGCTCACGCAGCAGGGCTTCAAGAACGTGTTCCGCGTCTGCACGATCGACACCGTCCAGGGCTCGTTCGCCGGTGACTTCGCCGTCGACAAGCTCGGTGCGAAGTCGGTGGCGGTCATCAGCGACTCCACGCCGTACGGCGATGGCCTCGCTGACGAGTTCGCCAAGCAGTTCCAGGCCCGGGGCGGCAAGGTCGTCTCTCGCGACAAGATCCAGCTCAAGGACCAGGACTTCAAGGCGCTCGTGACCAAGATCCAGGGCCTCAAGCCCGACCTGATCTACTTCGGCGGCATGTACACCGAGGCCGGTCTGATCAGCAAGCAGGCCAAGGAAGCCGGCCTGCGCGTCCCGCTGATGGGCGGCGACGGCCTGTACACGCAGCAGTACATCGACATCGCCGGTGCCGCGAACGCCGAGGGCGACATCGCGACCTCCGTCGGCCTGCCGCTGGATCAGCAGCCGAAGGGTCAGGAGTTCAAGGCGGCGTTCGAGAAGAAGTTCCCGGATGCCAACATCGAGGCGTACGACACCTATGCGTACGACGCAGCGATGGTCATCATCGAGGCGATCAAGAAGGTCGCCAAGGAGATGGGCGCCGACAAGCTCGCTACCCCGGCCGGCAAGCAGGCGATCATCGATGCGGTCGCCAAGACCGACTACGATGGCGTCACTGGCAAGGTGGCGTTCGACGAGTTCGGCGACACGACCAACAAGGCCATCACTGCGTACATCGTCAAGGGCGGCGCGTTCGTCCCGTACGAGCAGTAGAACCGATCCTGAGCGATGCGCGACCCGAGGCCCGGGCGGGGGCATCCCCGCCCGGGTCCGGTGCGGATGGGCGGCCTGTCCGCACACGGTAGGCAGTCGCGCGTGATCCATGGATGGAGCGACCGTGCACTTCAACATCGCTGACGTGCCGCAGCAGCTCGTGAACGGCCTGACGCTTGGCGGGATGTATGCGCTGATCGCGCTAGGTTACACGCTCGTCTACGGCATCTTGCTGATGATCAACTTCGCCCACAGCGAGATGTTCATGATGGGCGCGTACTTCGGGCTGATGTGGCTGAAGGTCTTGAGCAAGCAGAGCTTCTTCACGTCGAGCGGAGCTGGGCTCATCGCGCTGTATGCGGTCTCGATTCTGCTCGCCGCCATCATGACCGGCACGCTTGGTGTTCTCATCGAGCGTTTCGCGTATCGGCCGTTGCGGCATGCGCCGAGGCTCGCCCCGCTGATCTCGGCGATCGGCGTGTCGCTGTTCTTGCAGAACGCGATTCTGCTGTGGGTCTCCTCGCGCTCGATCCCGTTCCCGATCAAGTTCCCGGTGTATCAGTACACCCTCGCGCGTGACCCCTCTGGATCGCTCGCGTTCACGGTGCTGGGCGCGACCGAGAAGCTCGCGGACAAGCTGGGCCAGGGGGCGCACGCCATCGTCCAGTTCAGCACGCTTCAGATCATGATCATCGTCGTCACGCTCGTGCTCCTGTTCGTGCTCGACACATTCGTGTCGCGGACGAAGCTCGGCAAGGCGATGCGGGCGACCGCCCAGGACCGCGACACGGCCGGCCTGATGGGCGTGGACATCAACCGCATCATCGCGATCACCTTCTTCATCGGTCCTGCGATGGGCGCCGTTGCGGGGATCTTCTCCGGGATGTACTACGGCAACATCAAGTACAACATGGGATTCATCCCGGGCATCAAGTCGTTCACCGCAGCGGTGCTCGGCGGCATCGGCAACCTGCGCGGCGCGATGCTCGGCGGCTTCGTGCTGGGGATGGCCGAAGCGCTCGCCTCGGGCTTCATCTCCACGGCGTACAAGGACGTCATCGCGTTCGTCATCCTGATCCTCGTGCTCATCTTCCGTCCGGGCGGCCTGCTCGGCGAGTCGGTTGTGGAGAAGGTGTAGGCCATGGGCGGAAGCAAGGTCGACATCAAGACGAGCGTCGAGAGCGCTCGTCTCACACCGAAGAAGATCGCTCTGTACGCGGCGATCGCGGCGTTCCTGATCGCCGCCCCCGTGTACTTCCAGGCCGTCGGCAACGTGTTCATGGTGCGCATCTTCGCACTGGTGGGCATCTACGTGATGCTCGCGCTGGGCCTGAACATCGTCGTCGGCTACGCAGGTCTCCTCGACCTGGGATACGTGGCGTTCTACGGGATGGGCGCGTACTCGGGGGTCCTGCTCGGGTACGCGTGGCAGCGGATCGTCGGGGGTGCCGACGCGCCGTTGGCCGGCCTGTCGTACTGGGTGCTGCTGCCGCTTGCGGCGTTGATGGCTGCGCTCACCGGCATCGCACTGGGCACGCCGGTCCTGCGTCTGCGTGGCGACTACCTCGCAATCGTCACCCTCGGATTCGGCGAGATCGTCAGGATCGCGTTGCAGAACGACGCCTTCGGGCTGACGAACGGTGCGGCTGGCTTGCCGCGCGTGGGCGAGAGTATCGTCCCGGCTGCGGGCCAGAAGTGGGTGTTCATGCACCTGAGCACCTCGACGTTCACCTTCTCGAAGGACCTGTTCTGGTACGTCATCGTCGTCGCGCTGTGCCTGCTCACCATCTTCGTCATCCGGCGGCTGGACAACTCCCGGCTCGGTCGCGCGTGGGTTGCCATGCGCGAGGACGAGGTCGCTGCGGCTGCGACGGGCGTCAACATCATGACGACGAAGCTGTGGGCGTTTTCGCTGGGTGCGATGTGGGGCGGCATCGCCGGCATCACGTACGCCTACTGGGTCGGGTTCATCAGCCCCGAGTCGTTCAACTTCATGGAGTCGGTGCTCATCGTCTGCATGGTGGTGCTGGGCGGCATGGGGTCGATCCCGGGCTCGGTGGTCGGCGCCGTGATCATCGCGGGGCTGCCGGAGATCATCCGCGGCCTCGCGCAGTCGACTGCGCTGTCGCGGTTCCTCACCCCTGAACAGGCGTCCCGGATCGGCGACTATCGGTTCTTGATCTTCGGCGGGCTGCTCGTCGTGATGATGGCGTTCAGGCCGCAGGGCATCCTCCCCTCGACTCGCCGCGCACGCGAGCTGACTGCGGAGGACGTCATCGTCGAAGAGGAGAACGTCGACATGTGGGAGGTCGAGCACAAGCACGACCTGCCGCACAAGCTGTAAGACGGCAGGACGGAGAGCCAACGATGGCGCGACTGCTTGAAGCAACAGGGATCACGATGCGCTTTGGGGGCCTGAAGGCCCTGAGCGACATCGACTTCTTCATAGACGAAGGCGAGATCGTCGCCCTGATCGGACCCAACGGCGCGGGCAAGACGACGTTCTTCAACCTGCTCACTGGGATCTACCGGCCCACGGAAGGAACGCTCCTGTTCGACGGGAGGCCGCTCGCTGGTCGCAAGCCGCACGCGATCTGCCGCATGGGCATCGCGCGGACCTTCCAGAACATCCGGCTGTTCCAGAACATGACCACGCTGGAGAACGTCATGGTCGGCCGCCACACGCGCACGACGGCTGGTCCGCTGCACGCGGTGCTCCGGACGCCGAAGTTCAAGCGCGAAGAAGAGCACACCGTCGACGAGGCCATGAAGCGGCTGCGGTTCGTCGGACTGGCGGACAAGGCGAACGAGCTCGCCAAGACCCTCCCGTATGGCGAGCAGCGCAAGCTGGAGATCGCGCGCGCGCTCGCGACCGAGCCGAAGCTGCTGCTCTTGGACGAGCCGGCTGCGGGCATGAACCCGCAGGAGAGCGCGGAACTCACGAAACTCGTCGGCAAGATCCGGGAGTCTGGCGTGACGGTCCTGCTTATCGAGCACGACATGAAGGTCGTCATGGACATCGCCGACCGCATCGTGGTGCTGGACTTCGGCGAGAAGATCGCCGAAGGGCTACCAGCGGAGATCCAGCGCGACCCGAAGGTCATCGAGGCGTATCTCGGCAAGGGCGCGGAGGCGCTCATGGCCGCGGAAGGGTAAGAGGCGATGCTGCTTTCAGTCCAGAACCTCCACACGTTCTACGGCCAGATCGAGGCGCTCAAGGGCATCGACATCGAGGTCGCCGAGGGCGAGATCGTGACGCTGATCGGCGCGAATGGCGCTGGGAAGTCGACGACCTTGAAGACCATCTCCGGGCAGCTCGCGCCGCGCGAGGGCACGATCGTGTTCGCTGGCGAGGAGATCCAGGGCCTGCCGGCGCACCAGGTCGCCGCGAAAGGGGTCGTCCAAGTGCCGGAGGGCCGCCGCATCTTCCCGCGCATGACGGTTGAAGAGAACCTGGAAATGGGCGCGTTCTTGCGCTCCGATGCAGAAGGCATCGCGGCGGACAAGGACATGGTGTTCGAGCTGTTCCCGCGCCTGAAGGAGCGGCGTGCGCAGAAGGGCGGAACGCTTTCAGGAGGCGAGCAGCAGATGCTCGCGATGGCGCGGGGCCTGATGGCGAAGCCGAAGCTGCTCATGCTCGACGAGCCTTCGATGGGTCTTGCCCCGGTCGTCGTCGAGACGATCTTCGAGACCATCGAGCGCCTGCACGCAGAGGGCATCACGATCCTGCTCGTGGAGCAGAACGCCGCGATGGCGCTGTCTGTCGCCGACCGCGGGTACGTCCTGGAGACCGGACGCGTGGCGCTTACGGGCACCGGCAAGGAGCTGCTCGGCAACGAGCAGGTGCGCAAGACCTACCTCGGCGAAGCGTGAGGCCGTCGGCCTGAAGCATCAGGTTACGACTCTCGGAGCGCGCGGGCGGCTTTCTCGGCTACCCGCGCGCTTGCGTTCTCGATTGGGCGCGCAAGCACGGTCGGCCTGCCATCGACGACGCGCAAGACGCCAGCGCTGACGACGGTTCGGACCGAGCCGGTTGATCCGCGCTCGATCAGTGCGGCCACGGGGTCATCGGTCGGGCCGGTGTGGACCGCGATGACGTCCGCGCACCGACCTGGCGTGAGCGCGCCGACGCGGTCTTCGATGCCGAGCACCGAGGCGCCTTCGATGGTCGCGATGCCGAGCAAGCGGGTGGTCTCGATCGTGCGGTCGAGGCGTTGCAGCTCGCGCAGCTCCGCGAACAGGTCGAGGTCGTCGTTGCTCGCGAGCGAATCGGTGCCGAGCGCGAGCTTAACGCCGCGCGTCCGCATCTCGCGGACGGGCGGAGCGCCGTTGCCGAGGATGCGGTTCGAGCGAGGGCACACCACGACGCCCGCGGCCTCGTAGGCCAGCGTCGCGATGTCGGTCTCGGCGACCTTCACGCAGTGGACGGCGACGGTGCCGCGCAGCGCCCCCAGCCGCCTCACATACTCTACCGCGCTGCAGCCCGGGGCGGAAAAGCCGTGCGCAAGCCTGGCTGCCAGCGATGCGAACGGGCCCTCGCCGCGCTCCAGCAGCGCGCTTTCAGCATCGGACTCTGACAGGTGCATCACGAAAGGCACGCCACGCTCCTGCGCCGTTTGGTAGACGGCACGGATGAGGTCCGGTCCGGATGAGTAGGGAGCGTGCGCTGACAGGCCGCACACCGTGCGACCGTGCGTGCAGCCCTCCGTGTCTGCCGGGTACTCGAGCTCGTCGAGCTTGCGCCGGAGCTCGTCGGCCCGGATACCGAGCACCTCGAAGAAGAACACCCCGTCCAGCCCCATGTCCGCCGCCGCAGCAGGGACCTCGGGGCCGTACGCGATGTCGCCTACGGTCGTGACGCCTGCCCTGACGGACATGAGGGCGCCGTGGGTCGCCGAGGCCGCGATGTCGTCTTCGTCGAGCGCTCGCATCACGGCTGCGACGCGGCCAAGCCACTCAGGGAACGGTGCGCGGCCGACCACCCTGGCGACGGAGGTGAGCGCCAGGTGCGTGTGGGCGTTGACGAGACCAGGGGCGATCACGCAGCCGGGGTGCGCTCGGACCGGCAGGGTCGGGTAGCGTTCACGCATCTGCTCGGAAGGACCGACGTCCTCGATGACGGGAGCGCGCACCACGACCGCGCCGTTGCGTATCGGAGGTCCGAGCACCGGCACCACCCAGTCACCGGTGATGATCACGGGCTACTCCTCCGCCCTCAGGAGCAGGCTCGGCTTGCGGAGGTCCATGCATCCGCAGGCCGCATCCAGCGGCGCTTCGGCGATGGCATCGAGCACGCAGGCAGCGACCTTCTCGGACTCGTCGAAGAAGATGGCCTTGAGCTCGTCGTGCTCCCACTCGCGCACGACGCCCTCGGCGTGGTTCACGACGATGTAAAGGCCCGCGAAGCACGCCCCGATGTCGCGGGCGAGGAAGACCTCGGGCGCGAGAGACTGGCCGATGACGTCCGCCCCCAGCCGCTTCATGTAGTCGACCTCGGCCACCGATTCGAAACGCGGCCCATCGGTGACGAGGTAGACGCCGCGCCGGAACACCCTGGCGAACCGTTCGCTCGCCGCCGCGTACAGCCGGGAGTGGAGGTCCGGGCAGATCGGCTTGCGCATGATCAAGAGGTGATCGCCGCGCACGTAGATGTCCTGCTTGATGGACAGGTCGATGAAGTCGGTGGGCACCACCACGTCGCGTGGGTCGAGCAGGTGGTTGAGCGCACCCACGCCGCCGTCGGCGAGCACCTTGCGGACGCCGGCCTCGTGGAAGACCCAGAACACCTGCAGGCTCGCGTCTGCGCGTTTCACGCCGCGGCGCCAGCCGTGCATGCGCACTGCGAGCGCCTCGCGCGGGCCGTGCGTCCCGGTCACGCGGAAGTGGGTGAATGCAGGCGAGCGTCCGAACGGCGTGTCGAACACGAGTCCTTCGGCGAGCACCTCCACGCGCGGGTCTTCGAGCGCGCGAGGGAAGGCGAGCGAGAGCGATCCAGAGCCGCCGCACACGCCGAACTGGGCCGCGGGCACAGGGTTTTCGGGCATCGTGACCTCCTCGGCACAAGGGTACCGTATCGGTGCCTCCTGGCGAAAACGCCCAGGGCGTCCCTACCGCTGCATGGCCAGCATCTCGCGCAGGCGCCGCCAGGCCAGGCGCAGCCCGCCCACCTCGTACCAGTACATGGCGTAGGTGAAGCGCTTCATGACGATTGCGGGGATGCCGCTCAGGTGCCAGCGGAACATCCAGCCGACGCCCCAGCTCGGCCCGATGCTCACGAACTCGCCGTGCATGTGCGGCCGGAACGGCTCGGGCTGTTGTCCTCTGAGCTCACGGAGCAGGTTGTCGGCGGTGTGTTCTGCCTCGCGTATGGCGAACTGGGCGAGCATCGGCAGCGTGCGGTTCGTCTCCGGGTCGCGGAACGCGGCCACGTCGCCCACCGCGTAGATGTCCGTGCGTCCGCTCGCGTGCAGGGACGCATCGACCGTCAGGCGGCCCGACGGATCGACCGAAAGCCCCCACGTGACCGCGTCCGGGTCCGCCTTCGCGCCGCCGCAGAAGACTACGACGCTCGCGTCGACCCGCGATCCGTCCTCGAGCGTGATGCCAGTCTCGTCGACGGCTGACACCATCGAGCCCAGGCGCAGCTGCACGCCGAGCTTCGCGAGCCGCTCCTTGGCCGTGCGCCGCAGGCTATCGGGCAGGTCGTAGAGGATGTCGGGGCGGCCCTCGACGAGGTAGACCCGAAGGTCGGCTGGGTCGAGGCCGTGATCGCGCATCCGCTTTGGCAGCATCTGGCCGAGCGTCCCGACGATCTCGATGCCGGTCGCTCCTCCGCCGATCACCGCGAAGGAAAGCGCCTTGACGCGGGCATCGCGGTCGACCGTCTTGGCAGCGACACGGAACTGCTCCTGTATACGCCGCTGCAGCTCCTGGGCGTCGGCCACCGACCACATCGTCGTTGCATGCTCGCGCAGACCGGGGACGGGCGGGACGAACGCCACGGCGCCGGTGGCGAGCACGAGACGCCAGTAGGGCACCTTCTCGTGCGGGCCTTCGCGTGGTCCGACCAGCACCGCGTGCTCGTCGGGAAGCACGGCGTGCACGCGGTTGTAGCAGACGGTGACCGGCAGGTCCTTGAAGATCGTGGGAAGCCACAGCTCGCAGAACTCTGGGCGCGGCGGCCCGACGGCCACCAGGTCGAGCTCCGAGAGCGCCTGCTGGCACGGGTTCGGCTCGATGAGCAGCACCTCGACGTCGTCGCTCGGACGCAGCCTACGGCCGAGCCTCACGGCCAGAGTCGTCCCGGCGTACCCGCCACCCGCGATGACGATGCGGCGCTTGTCGGTGGGGCTCACGCACGTCTGCATGGGTCCTCCTCGGTCCGCAGGGTTTGTACCCGGTATGGCGGGGCCTACTTGTGAAACAGGCGAATGACCAGGTTCAGGATGAGGGTGAGCAGCAGCGACAGCACGATGGAGCTGGCGATCGGCACGTAGCAACCCCACCCGTCCCGCTCGATGCGGACGTCCCCGGGCAGCGACCCGAGGCCGAGGCGACCCGAGAGCCACAGCAGCGCACCGAGCACGACGAGCCCGACGCCGATGCCCGCGACGATCTTGCCGAAAGACTGCAGGTCCATACAGCCGCCCTCAGTCCTCACGAGACGTCATTCCGGATGCGACCTCGAAGTATACCCGCTCGTACGCGTCGAAGGTGCGCCGTTCGTCGTGCTCGCGGACTGCCGCCAGCCCGGCTGACCGAAGCCGCCTGGCCAGTGCAGGTTCTGACAGGATGCTGCGAAGGGCGGCAGCGGTCGCCTCCGGATCTTCCGGTGCAACGAGGATGCCGCACTCGCCGTGGCGCACCGCCTCCGGCAGCGAGCCAGCCTCGGCGGCGACGACGGGCACCCCGCACGCCAGCGCCTGCAGGGTCGTGATCGACTGCACCTCCACGAGCGAGGGGATGGCGTATGCGTCGCAGGCACGGTACAGCGCCGGCATCTGCGCCTCCGGGATGCGTCCGACGAAGCAGATGCGTTCCGCCAACGCGAGCTCAGATGCCAGGCGCTCAAGGTACGGGCGGGCGGCTCCGTCGCCAGCGATGACGAGCGAGGTGTCGGTGTCGCGCAGGTACGCGAAGGCGTGGACCAGCACGTCCAGCCGCTTGTCGCGGGCGACGCGGCCGACCGCGAGCACGCGGGGAGCAGGCGGCAGGCGGATGCCGTCCGGCTCAGACGGGCCGTCGGGCCGATAGCGTTCCAGGTCGACGCCGTTGGAGATCACCTTTGCGGGTGCCTGCAGGCCCGCCTTCTGGTACATGTCGCGTTGCATCGCGGTAGGGAAGACGACCTGGTCGAACCGGTCGAGCAGCCGGATCGCCACGCGCCACGCCACGCGCTCGCGCGCATCGCGGCGCATGGGGGCGCGCACGTAGTGCTCGAGGAACCGGGGGACGAAGTGGCAGGTCGCGACCGTCGGAACCGGGATCTCCTCGCGCAGACGAGCGAGCTGCCACGCGAGCCAGGCGGACTCGTGCGAGTGCACCACGTCAGGCGCGAAGGCGAGGACCGTCTCGGCGAGGTGCTCGCCCCCAGCGATCGGCAGGCGGCCCTCCGGCCAGTAGGGATTCGGGGCCGAGCGCACCCTGACGACGTTCACTCCGTCGTCGTGGTGCTCGTACGGAGCGCCGCGGTCGCTCGCAGCGAGCACCAACACCTCGTGGCCGCGTCGTCGCATCGCGTGAGCGAGCTTGCGTACCACGACGGACACGCCGCTGATCGTCGGCGGGTAGGCGTGGCTCACGAGCATGATCCGCATGGCATCACCCAAGACGAGTCTACCGCACCGACCGGTGGCGGCTTGACAGAGTGCGGCGGTGCGTGGCAAGCATTAGGCGGGTCGAGGGACGGGGGAGGCGAGGTCGATGAAGCGTGCGGCTGCAGCCGTCGTGGCCGCTGCATTGTGCATCCTGGCCTTCGGGTGCAAGCCAGAGCGAGCGGGCGTGCCGCAAGGCCCGAAGGAGTGGTCTGCGCCGACGGGCGGCGCGGCCACGACGCCCGTGGACGCTACCACGGCCGAGCAGGTGCCGCCGCTCCCGTCCGGCAACGTGCTGTCGAACGGCGGCTTCGAGGCGGGGCTCGCGGGCTGGGAGGTCTGGGACCAGCGGCCGAAGCGGAGTCCCGGCAACAACGTCATCGAGACGGCACGCTGGGAGGAGCGCGGGGGCCAGGTCCTGCACATCACGCGCACCTCAGACCGGGACGGTGGCGCGTCGGGCGTCGTCCAGCGGCCTGCTCTCGACGTGTCCGGCGCGAAGTCTGTGAAGGTCAGGTACCTCGCGTACGTCACCTACGAGGAGGGCGGCAACGTCGGTGGAGGCGACCCTCGCTGGTTCCCGGAGGGAGCGGCTCAGGTACGGGTCTACTACACCGCCGCCGACGGCTCGAAGCAGGAGTGGTACCACGGCATCTGCATCGCACCGATGGACGGGTACGACCGCGAGCGCTTCACGGTGACGAAGGACAACGTCTGGACGCCCTACGAGTCGCCGAACCTCATGGACCTCACGCCGCGGCCCGTGCGGATCGACGAGGTCCGCTTCTACGGGTTCGGCTGGGGATTCAATGCGCTGATGGACGATTGCTTCCTCATCGTGGAGCGCTAACCGCGCCCTGCCACCATCAGAACCGACGCACTTCTCGGTAGAGCGTGTCGCGCTGCACAGGGGTGAACCCGGCGTCGCGGATGAGCCGCACCAAGTCGTCGCGCGCCATGACGAAGCGCGTCCCCGCTGCTGCGACGACGTTCTCCTCGATCATGGTCGAGCCCATGTCGTTGGCGCCGAACGCGAGCGACACCTGGCCGACCTTCGGGCCTTGCGTCACCCACGACGCCTGGATGTTCAAGACGTTGTCCAGGAATAGGCGGGAGACCGCCAGCGTGCGCAAGTACTGCCAGCCGCTGCCCGACCCGGTGTCCACGGCACCCTCAAGCTCGGTGTTGCCGGGTTGGAAGCTCCAGGCGATGAAGGCGCGGAAGCCGACGCGGCCTGCCGCCACCGCCGCGTCCTGCACCGAGCGGATGCGAGCCAGGTGCTCCACGCGTTCTGCGAGCGTCTCGAGGCCGCCGAACATCATCGTCGCCGTCGTCGACAGGCCAAGCTCGTGCGCCTCGCGCATCACGGCGAGCCACTCGTCGCTGGTAGCCTTCTTCGGCGAGACGTGGCCGCGCACGCGGTCCACGAGTATCTCCGCCCCGCCGCCGGGAAGCGAGTCGAGTCCGGCCCGCATCAGGCGTGCGAGCACTTCGCGCGTCGGGATCTTCGACACCCTCGCGATGTGCACGACCTCGGGCGGTCCAAAGCCGTGCACGTGGATCGGATAGCGCTCCTTGATCGAGCGGAGCAGGTCCTCGTACCACCCGATGCCGAGGTCAGGGTGCAGTCCGCCCTGCAGGAGGATCGCGGTTCCCTGAAGCGCGAGCGTCTCCTCGATCTTCGCGTACAGCTCCTCGCGGGTGAGGACGTAGGCGTCGGCGGCCTCGGGGTCGCGGTAGAACGCGCAGAAGCGGCAGCCGCTCACGCAGACGTTCGTGTAGTTGACGTTGCGGTCGATGATGAACGTGACCTCGCGCTCAGGATGCAGGCGCTCGCGCATGCGGGCTGCGGCGACGCCGAGTTCGAGCAGATCTGCGCGCTCGAGCAGCGCCAGGGCCTCCTCCGGCGTCAGGCGATGCTCGCCCGACGCTGCGGCGAGCGCGAGGTCGAGACAGCGCTCACTCTCCGAACACCTCGATGTCGGGCACCGCGGCAAGCTCTCTGATCGAGACGGCTTCGGCGAGGTAGCGCGCCAGCCCTTCGCGGAACCGCGGTCCGAAGCGGAACTGCAGCGCGTCGAAGTACGACCTGAACCGGTCGGGACCGAACTGCTCCCAGCGGGCGGCGTACTCGCTGATGTCGTCGAGGTGCGCGCGGCAGTAGGCGAGCGATCCGTTCAAGGCGTCGATGACCGCCCGCACGGCATCAGGCCGGGCCTCAGCGAAACCGCGACGCACTGCCCACACCGCGTACACCATCGGCAGGCCGGTCCAGGCCGTCCACTCCGAGCCGAGGTCGTAGATGTGCATGCCGGCCGGCTGCTCCCAGTAGGCGCGCAGGGCCTCGTCGCCGATGAGCAGGGCCGCGTCGGCCTCGCGTAGCATCGCGGGCAGGTCGGGTGGCATCTCCACGTAGCGCGGGTGGACGCCCCAGCGCTTCTGCAGCAGCACCCGTGCGAGCACCTGCGAGGTCCGCGAGGTGTCGGTCAGGGCGACCGTGCGGCCGTCGAGCTCAGTGGCGGGTACCGTCGAAGCGAGCAGGATCGACTGGACTTCGCCATCCGAGGAGATCGCGATGTCTGGCAGAAGCACGAACTCGTCGGCGTGCCGCGCGTATTCGATGGACGGGATCGGTGCGACGTCGAGCTCGCCAGACAAGATGCGCTGGGCGAGCTCGCGAGGCGCGGCTTTGACGAGCTCCATCTCCAGCAGGTGGTCGCCGCTCTTCACGAGCCCGTAGTACAGCGGGAGGCAGTTGAGGAACTGGATGTGGCCGACGCGGGGGCGCATCACGCCTCCTCGTAGACGCGCACGACCCTGTACAGCGTGTCGCGTTCGACCGGCGTGCGGCCCGTCTCGCGGATCAGCGCGAGCAGCTCGTCTTTCGAGAGGGCTTCAGGCGTTGCGGCGCCGGCCATGTGCGTGATGCGCTCCTCTACGACGGTGCCGTCGAGGTCGTCGACGCCGAAGGCGACCGAGAGCTGCGCGACCTTGAGTCCGAGCATGATCCAGAACGCCTTGATGTGCGGGATGTTGTCGAGCATGAGCCGTGCGATCGCGAGCGTCTTGAGGTCGTCGTATCCGGTGGTCGGCGGCAGCTCGGCGAGCTCGGTGTTGAGCGGGTGGAACGCGAGCGGGATGAACGCGAGGAAGCCGCCGCTGGCGTCTTGCTGCTCACGGAGCCGGATGAGGTGGTCGACGCGCTCCTCAAGCGTCTCGATGTGGCCGTACAGCATCGTGCAGTTCGTCTTGATGCCGAGCGAGTGCGCTTCGCCGTGGATCCGCAGCCAGTCGTCGGCAGAGGTCTTCTTGTCCCACGCGAGCGTGCGGGCGCGCTCAGAGAAGATCTCCGCGCCGCCGCCGGGGAGCGCCTCAAGCCCAGCGTCTTTCAGAGTGCGGAGCACCTCGAGCGTCGTCAGGCCGCTGATTTTCGCGTAGTGCTCGATCTCGACTGCGGTGAACGCCTGGATGATGACGTGCGGCGGGAGCGCCGCGCGCAGACACCGCACCATCTCGACGTAGAACTCGAACGGCCAGTCGGGGTGCAGCCCGCCGACGATGTGCACCTCGTGAGCGCCTTCAGGCACGCACTCCTCGGCGGCTTGCACGATCTCCTCAAGGGTCATCTCGTACGCGCCGTCCTGCCCTTTGCTCCGCGAGAACGCGCAGAACTTGCAGCGGTTCTCGCAGATGTTCGTGGGATTGATGTGGCGGTTGACCATGAAGTGCACGCGGTCTCCGTTGAGGCGGCGTCGCACGAGGTCGGCCATCTGGCCGATGCCGAGCAGGTCGTGGCTCGCATACAGCGCGACGCCGTCTTCCCGCGACAACCGCTCGCCCGCGAGCACCTTCGCGGCGATCGGTTCGAGGGTTGGGTCTGAGAGGTGGAATGGCACGCAGATCACCTTCGCTCAGGATCCGGCAAACGATGCCCAGTGTAGGACTGCGGCAGAGCGGATGCCACCCCTACCCACGGTCCCACCGCGGGCGCACCGTGAGCAGTCGGTCGGCGAGCAGCGCTAGGGCGATCGCGGGCAGCGCTCCCTCGAGAATGAATGCGTCATTGTAGTCGTGGAACCCTGCGAGGATGGGCATCCCCAGCCCTCCGGCCGCCACCACGGCGCCGAGGGTGGCTGCGCTCACGTTGACCACGACGACGTTCTTCACGCCCCCGAGGATGACCGGCATGGCGAGCGGGATCTCGACGCGGAGCAGCCGCTGCGCGCGACCCATGCCGATGCCGGCTGCGGCGTCCCGCACCTCCGGAGGAACCCCCTCGATGCCGGCGATGACGTTGAGGGCGATCGGCAACACCCCGTACAGCGTGAGTGCGATCACGACGGGCTCTGGACCGTATCCGGTCAGCGGAACGAGCAGGGCCATGAGCGCGACCGTCGGTACGGTCTGCGCGAGGCTGCCGACGCTCAAGACGAGGTCGCGGAAGGCGACGCCGAACCCCGTCAGCGCGAGGGTTCCGAGCGCCGAGCCGAGGGCGAGTGCCAGGACGCTCGCGGCCGTTGCGAGCCAGACCTGCTCGAGCACGAGCGCGGAAAGCGGCTTCGTCGGGTAGAGCCAGGCGCTCTCGTTGGGTGCGAGCGCGCGGAGCACCCGTTCGAATCCGCGTGCATCGAGCGTCATCCACACGGTCGCGCCAGCGAGCGCGGCGATGCCGGTCCAGCGCGCGACGACCCTCCGCGTGTCCTCACGCCCTCGCACGGCCGTCCTCCCGGGAAAGCGACTCGACGAGCACGTCGAAGTCGAACACGCCCGCCGGCCTTCCGTCGCGCATCACGAGCAGGGCGCGCGCCCGGCGGCCGACGAGCTCGGCAAGCGCCTCCTTGAGCGAGACGCCGGCGTCGACGCGAGGAAGCCCGCCGGCATCGTGGGGCAGTGGCTTGAGCGTGACGTCCGCCAGGCAGTGGCGGATGATCACCCGCAGCCCCAGGTTCTCGCCGAAGAAGCGGCTGACGAAGTCGTTCGCTGGCCGCCGCCAGAGCGCTTCCGGGGTATCGTGCTGCTCGAGGCGTCCGTCGCGCATGAGCGCGATGCGGTCGGCGAGCAGGACCGCCTCGTCGATGTCGTGGGTCACGAAGACCACAGTCTTGCGAAGCTTCGCTTGCAGGTGCCGCATCTCGCGTTGGAGCCGTTCGCGCGTCAGCGGATCGACCGCGCCGAACGGCTCGTCCATGAGCAGGATCGGCGGGTCGGCGGCGAGCGCGCGTGCCACCCCAACGCGCTGTGCCTCTCCGCCTGACAGTTGCCGAGGATACGCGTCGCCGTATCGCTCCGGATCCAGGCCGACCATCTCGAGCATCTCGTCGACGCGGGCGGCGATGCGTCTGCGGTCCCAGCCCAACATGCGCGGAACGGCGGCGACGTTCTCGCGGACCGTCATGTCGGGGAACAGCCCGACGTTCTGTATGACATATCCCATCGACCGGCGCAGCGCGACGGGGTCGAGGGTCGCGATGTCGACTCCGTCGACGAGGATCGAGCCGCTCGTCGGCTCGACCAGGCGGTTGATGCAGCGCAACACGGTCGTCTTGCCCGCGCCTGACGGGCCGAGCAGCACGGTGAGCTCGCCGGTGGGGATGGTCAGGTCGAGACCGTCCACGGCGCGGCGGTCGCCGTACGTCTTCGTCAGACCTACGATCTCGATCACGCCGGCTCCTTCCAGGGAGAAAGCGCGCCTTCGATGGCGGACAGCCCGCGGTCGAATAGAAGCGCAAGCCCCACGATGGGCACGACCCCCAGAAGCATCAAGTCGCTCGCGGTCTCGCTCGCGCCGAGGAAGACGAAGGTGCCGAGCCCGCCTCCGCCAACCAGCCCAGCGATGATGGCGCCCGCCGTCGACTGCACGAGCGCGACACGCAGTCCCGCCAGGACCACGGGCGTCGCGAGCGGCGCCTCCACCATTGCGAACCGTCGGAGCGCCCCCATCCCGATGCCGGTCGCCGCGTCCACCGTCGCTGGGTCGATGCTGGCGAGCGCGGCGTGCGTGTTCCGGGCGATCGGGTAGACGGCGTACGCGGACAGCACGACGACGACCGGCGCCCATCCCACGCCGCGCACGCCGAGCGCCGCGAACAGCTCGACGGAGCGCGACAGGCCGGTGAGCACCGGGTACAGAAGCCCGATGAACGCCAGGGTCGGGACTACCTGCAAGACGTTGAGGACGCCGAAGACGAGCGGTTCGGCCGATGGCCGACGGGCGGCGGTCAAACCGAGCGCGATGCCGAAGACGAGGCCCACGGCGACCGACGCCCCCACGTACCCCAGGTGCACGGCCAACTGCCGCACGAAGGCGTCGGCGTTGTTCGCGTACTCCCTCGCGATTCCGATGCCGGACACGGCGCCGCTTGCGAGCACCGCCGCGATGCCGGCGAACGGCGCGTACGAGACGGTTGCGCGAAGGGGTCCGGCTTCGAGCCACGCGGTCGCGGCGAACACGGCCACGTACGCCGCTGCTGCGGTGAGCCAGAAGCCTGGTCCGAGCGACACGCGCGAGAGTTCGCCTGCCTGCTTTGCGTACGCCTCCGCGAAGGCTCCCGCACGCCAGAGCGCCAGCACCGGTGCCGCACCGGCGATCAGCGACGCTGCGACCCCGCGGGTGCGAAGCGGCATCCGCGAGAGGGCCATGGCCGCGACGGCGAGCCAGCACGCGACGAGCGCGGCTCCCCACACGCCGAGCGCGCTTGCGAGGGACACCGACACGCCACGGTCGATGCGCGTCGTCCTCAGCACGAGGCCGAATGGCACAAGGGCCGCTGCGGCACCGAGCACGGATGCTGCTACCGCTACGGCCCTGGCCCGCTGGTGAAGCTGGACGTCAGCTCCGTCCACGCGCGATCCCCGTCAGCGTCACGGCTTGAGGAACCCCTTCGCCACCAAGTACTCGCGCGCGACGTCGGAGCCGCGCCGCCCGTCGAACGCCACCAGGCGGTTCAGCTCCTGCAGCGTCTCGGTGGTGAGCGACTCGAACACCGGCTTCAGGATGCTTTCGATCTGCGGGTACGCCTCGATGATCTCCGTTCGGAACACGGGGGTTGGGCGGTACACGGGAGGGACGTTCTTCGGATCGGCGAGCACGAGGATGCCCTGCTCGGCCAGTCCGCCGTCCGTGGCGTAGACCTCGGCGACGTTGACGCCGTCGGTGCCGCTCACGAGGGCCTGTATGAACTGCGCCGTCACGCCGTTGGCGAGCCCGATCTTCTGGTCGGAGCGAAGCGTGAACCCGTACGCCTTCTCGTAGGCCTTCAGCCCGGCCGGGTTGTCCATCCACGACTGGTCGCCGATGAGCTTCACCGTGCCGCCGCTGTTCACGTACCGGGCGAAGTCCTCCATGGTCTTCAGGCCGTTGGCTTCGGCGAACGACTTCTTGACGCCGAGGTACTCGCTGTTGTTCGCGGGAGCCGGCGTGAGCCACGACAGCCCGTTCGCGAGGTCCTTCTCCTTGACGGTCTGGTAGCCCTTCTCCGGGTCGCTCCACAGCGGATCCCCTTCAGGGCCTACGTAGTACTGCCCTGAGCCGGTGTAGTCGATGGTGGCGTCGACGTCGCCTGCGAGCAGCGCCTTGCGGACCACGTCAGGCGTCCCGAACTTCGTCTTGTCCTCGGTGGGGATGCCGTTCGCCTCGAGCATCTGGATGACCATCGAACCCAGCACGACGCCCTCTGAATCGAGCAGTGAGGCGACGCGCACCGTAGGACCTGAAGGCGCTCCTTCGCCCTCGGCGGGTTTCTGGGCGCTCGAACAGCCCGCGGCGACGGCGAGGGCGAGCGCTGCCGCGAGCCCCCACGTCCATCGTCCTCTCATGACGCGCTCCTCTCCTCGGTCTGAGGCGTACATACCCGCGCAGGGTAGACATCCGGCGTTGTGAATGGTATGAAGCACGATAATGGCTGTCATAGGCATTGTCTATATCTCATGGAGAGACGGAGGGCGTGAGCGTGTGCCAGCAGGCGGCTGAAGTGCTACGCGTGTGCGAGGGTCAGGATCCGTCTGCGATCGGTCGCGCGCTGAGCGTGGACGCGGCAGGTCGCGCCGAGGCCGCCGCTGCCGCCTACTACCAGAGCGGTCTGTGGTGCGGGGAGTCCGTCGTCAAGGCCGTGAATGAGGCCCTGGGGCGGCCGATGCCTGAAGGGATCCACCGGCTCGCTTCGGGCTTCTGTGAGGGGCTCGGCGGTTCACGCTGCATCTGCGGCGCCCTCGCCGGGGCCGTCATGGCCACGGGCATCGTGTTCGGACGCGAGCACGCATGCGATCCCTGGGAGCCGAGCTACGATGCGGCCGGGGAGCTCCGGCGGCGCTGGGTGGCGTACGAGGGGGCGGAGACCTGCTCCGAGGTGGCCGAGCGGCACGGAGGCATGGAGTCGCCACGGCGCTGGGCGCACTGCGCTGAACTCGTCGGGCTCGCTGCTCGTTGGGTCGTGGAGATCGCTGCGGAGCGGTCCGGCTTTCGCCCCTAGCGTCGGCTGCGCGGCGCGCGTACGCTTCTGGCATGAGCAGCATCCCGTCGATCGTCCGCGCCACGGCGGAGGCGCACCGCATGTTCCCGGACGGTGCCCCCGTCGTCGTACTCGTCTCGGGGGGTGGCGACTCGGTCGCCCTGCTGCGCCTGCTCGCGTCCGGCGACCTTGGTGTCACGCGCGAGCATCTGCGTGTGCTGCACGTCGACCACATGCTGCGCGGACCCGAGGCTGAGGCGGATGCGGCGTTCGTCCTGGGGCTCTGCGACGACCTGGGGGTCGCCTGCCGCGTGGTGCGCTACGACGTCGCGGCGTACGCCGAACGCGACGGCCTGAACCTGGAGGACGCCGGGCGTCGGGTCCGGTACCGGTTCGCGGAGCAGGAGGCCGACGCGCTTGCAGACGAACAGGGAGCGCCGCGCTCCGTGGCCCGGATCGCCGTGGCGCACACGCTCGACGATCACATCGAGACCTTCCTGATGCGGCTGGTCGCCGGCGCGGGGGTGTCCGGCCTGCGCGGCATCCGCCCCGTGCGGGGGCGCGTCGTCCGTCCTCTCATCGCGCTGCGCCGAGCAGAGGTCCGCGACTGGCTCGTCTCCGTCGGTGGGGCGTGGCGTGACGACGCCACCAACGCTGATACCTCGCGCACACGTGCGTGGGTCCGCGCCGAGCTGGTGCCGTTGATCGAGTCCCGCTTCCCTGCATTCGTCCGCACGGCAGAACGCACGCTGTCGATCCTCTCAGACGAAGACGATCTTCTTTCGGAGATGGCCGGTGCCTTCGCGCGCGACTTCGCGCGCACCGTGCCGGGCCGTGTGGAGCTCGACCGTGCCCGCATGGCCACACTGTCGCAGGCGATGGCGCGACGCACCCTGCGCACTGCGATCGCCGAGGCGTTCCCTGAGGCGGGGCGGCTGGAAGCGGCGCACGTCGACGCGCTCGTCGAGGGGCTTCGGCGTGAAGATTTCGCGAGGGATCTGCCGTTCGGCCTGCGTGCCGAGGTCGAGTACGGTACACTTGCTATTTCCCGGCGAGGGCATGGGCCTGAACCGGTCGAACCTTGTCTGCTCGAAGTCCCAGGGCGGGCCGCCCTCGGCTCTGCCGGCACGCTGACGGCGCGCCTCGAAGCACCGGGTGCGATGCCCGCCTCGGCCTACGAAGCGATGCTCGATGCCGATGCGCTCTCGATGCCGCTCGTCGTCGATGCGCCGCGACCCGGCGACCGCATCCAGCCCCTCGGCATGAGCGGGACGAAGAAGCTGCAAGACGTCTTCGTCGACGCGAAAGTGCCCAAGCGTCTTCGGCCCGCGACGCCCGTGGTGCGCAGCGGCGGCGAGGTCGCGTGGGTCGCAGGGCTCGTGGTGAGCGAGCGGTTCAAGGTAAGCGAGCAGACCCGACGGGTCGTCGTGGTGCGATTCGAGCCGGCGGGAGATGCTGAGGCGGACTGACGCTGAGGAAGGAACACGCGCGATGCACGTCCATCCCGACATCGATCACGTCGTCATCACGGAGGAGCAGATCCAGCAGCGGGTGCGCGAGCTCGGCGCTCAGATCGCGCACGACTACGAGGGGTCTTCCCTGCTGCTCGTGGCGGTGCTCCGGGGCGCGGCCTTGTTCGTCGCTGACCTCGCGCGCGCCATCGACGGGCCGGTGGAGATCGACTTCATGGCCGTCTCGTCGTACGGGTCTTCCACCAAGTCCTCGGGCGTCGTGCGCATCATCAAGGACCTTGACGAGGTCATCGCGGGACGCGACGTGCTCGTGGTGGAAGACATCCTCGACACGGGGCTCACCCTCAAGTACCTGCTGCGCAACCTCGCATCCCGCAAGCCGAAGAGCCTCGAGGTGGTCACGCTGCTGGCGAAGGAAGGCAAGCAGCGCGTGCCGATCGACTGCCGGTACATCGGCTTCTCGGTGCCCGACGAGTTCGTCGTGGGGTATGGACTTGATTACGCGGAGCGGTACCGGAACCTCCCGTACATAGGGGTGCTCAAGCCGGAGGTCTACGCGCAGCCGACCTCCTGAAAGGGTGTGTGGATTGAACCGGAATCTGCGGACGGCGCTGCTGTACCTGTTGCTCATCGCGTTGGCGTTGTTGTTCGTCGCGAACAACTTCGAGACGCAGGGACGCGTCGACGACCTCGCCACGAGCGCGTTCGTGAAGGCGCTCGAAGACAAGCGGGTCGTGAACGCCGAAGTCATCGTCAGGCAGCAGCGCGTGCGAGGCGAGTACTACCCCTCGGCGGAGGCCAAGGCGAAGAAAGAGGCCCGCCAGTACACGACGAGCTACCTCGGCGAAGACTGGTTCGCGCGCACGATCGCCGACAACCCGCCGCTCGAGGGCTACACGGCGAACACAGAAGACTCGCAGTGGTGGGTCGCCGTGCTCGCGCAGCTCATCCCGGCGGTGCTCATCGTCGGCGTGATGCTGTTCTTCCTCAACCAGATGCAGGGCGGCAACTCGAAGGTGATGTCGTTCGGGAAGGCACGCGCCAAGCGGATGACGCGCGACATGCCGCGCATCACCTTCAAGGACGTCGCCGGCGTGGACGAGGCCGTCGAGGAGCTTCAGGAGATCAAGGAGTTCCTGAGCAACCCCGGCAAGTTCCAGGCGCTCGGCGCGAAGATCCCCAAAGGCGTGCTCCTGGTCGGGCCCCCGGGCACGGGCAAGACGCTGTTGGCCCGCGCGGTCGCGGGCGAGGCGGGCGTGCCGTTCTTCTCGATCTCGGGCTCCGACTTCGTCGAGATGTTCGTCGGCGTCGGCGCCAGCCGCGTGCGCGACCTGTTCGAGCAGGCCAAGGCCGCCGCACCGTGCATCGTGTTCATCGACGAGCTGGACGCCGTGGGCCGGATGCGCGGCGCGGGCCTCGGCGGCGGGCACGACGAGCGCGAGCAGACCTTGAACCAGCTGCTCGTCGAGATGGACGGGTTCGACATCAAGGACAACGTCATCATCATGGCGGCGACCAACCGCCCTGACGTCCTCGATGCTGCTTTGCTCCGTCCCGGGCGTTTCGACCGCCAGATCGTCGTCGATCGCCCGGACCTCAAGGGCCGCATCGAGATCTTGAAGATCCACACGCGCGGCAAGCCCATCGCTGACGACATCGACCTCGAGGTGCTCGCACGGCGCACCCCCGGATTCACGGGCGCAGATTTGGCCAACATGGTCAACGAGGCTGCGCTGCTCGCGGCACGCCACGGCAAGAAGCGCATCGAGATGGAGGAGCTCGAGGAAGCCATCGAGCGCGTCATCGCCGGCCCGGAGAAGAAGAGCCGGCTGATCTCAGACAAGGAGAAGCGCGTGATCGCCTATCACGAGGCGGGGCACGCGCTCGTGGGGCACGTGCTTCCCAACACGGACCCGATCCACAAGATCAGCATCATCTCCCGCGGACGGGCGCTCGGCTACACCCTCGCACTGCCTACCGAGGACAAGTTCCTCAACACCAAAGGCGAGATGCTGGACGAGCTGGCGATGCTCCTCGGCGGCCGTGTCGCGGAGGAGATCGCGATCGGCGACATCACCACCGGTGCGAGCAACGACCTCGAGCGCGCCACGAAGCTCGCTCGGCAGATGGTGACGCGCTACGGCATGTCGGACCGTCTCGGCCCGATGACGCTCGGAGAAGACCAGCACGAGGTGTTCCTCGGACGCGACTTCACCGCGACTCCCAACTACAGCCCGGAGATCGCCTACGAGATCGACAAGGAGGTCCGGCGGCTCATCGACGAGGCGTTCGAGAAGGCCCACGGAATCCTCACGGAGCGGCGCGAGCAGCTCGACCAGATAGCGGCCGTGCTGATCGAGCGCGAGACGGTGGACCGCGATGAGCTCAAGGCGCTGCTCGAAGGCACCTGGGACGAGTACCTGAAACAGGAGGCCGAGCGCGAGGCGGCTGCCGGGGCCGAGGAACGCAAGTCGCGCCGCAAGCGGCAGGACCGCGCGGGTGAGCAGCCAGACGACACGAGGCCGATCGTGGACGTGCCGCCGTCTGCAGCGCCGCCGGTGACGCCGGCGTAGGCCGCAGGCCGGGTCGCAGCGGTCAGGTGCCATGCTCGGGTCGAGCCTCGCTCTCAGGAGGGTCTTCGTTTCCGTTGCGCCCACATCGCGCGGCGCGAGCGCTGCCTTCGTCGCGATGAACCTCGCGGTTGCCGCCGCACGCGCTGGCGTGCCTGCCGCGCTTGTCGACGGCGAGGTCGAATCACCGGGCGTGGCGGCGTCGCTCGCAGCCGCGCCTCAGGGTTCGGCGGAGGTTTCACGCACGCTGGCGGCAGTCGCGGCGGATGCGTGCACGGGATGCGCAGCTTGCGTGGATGCCTGCACCTACGGCGCGATCCGCCTCGCCGAGGGCAAGGCGGTGGCCTTCGACGAGCTGTGCCGCGGATGCGCCGCCTGCCTGCGCGCGTGCACGGCTGGGGCGATCGCGGAGCGCAAGGAACGCGTCGGCGAGATCGAGTGGGCGCGTCTTGTCGGGGGACTGGCCGGGCCGGCCGTGCTCGACGTGGTGAGCGGGCGCCTCGACGTCGGCCGTTCGGAGCGGCCGGCGGTGATCGAGGCGGCGCGGCGGCGAAGCGCCGTGTTCGCGCGGCTCCTGACGGTGATCGTCTCGCCGGCGGGGGTGTCTCGTGCAGCGGTGGCCGCGCAGCGGGGTGCGGACGTGCTCGTGCTCGTCGCAGAGCCGACGAAGCAGGGCGTGCGTGGCTTGGAGCGCGCGGTGGGACTCGGCCGCATGATCGAGGCGCCTATCGGCGTCGTGGTGGACGGCGCAGGGCCGTGCGAGGGCGAGGTGGAGAAGCTCGCTGCGTCGCGTGGCGTTCCTGTCCTGGCGCGGATCCCGGACCGCCCCGCGATAGCGGCCATGCGCGCCAGCGGGGGGATCGTCCTCGACGGGCTGGAGCACGCCAGCGGATGGGTCGACGAGCTCTTTGCTGGCGTGAGCGTGCTTGCCGGGAGGTCCGCAGAGTGAAGACGGTGGCGTTCACGAGCGCACATCCCGGAGCCGGCGCGACGACGCTGGCAGCGCTCATCGGCCTGCTGTGGGCGGACGAAGGACTCGTTTTCGCCGATTGCGACGCGGAGACTGGAGCGCTTGCTGCGAGCCTCGGGGCCCGCGACGTGCTCACGCGTCCGATCGCCGGTGCCGGCGTCGCTGTCGTCGACCAGGTCGTCTGCCGCGGGTGCGGAGCGTGCGTCCGGGCGTGCAGGTTCGATGCCTTCGTGCAGGGACGCGCAGGATTCGCGCGGCCGACCCTCGCGGTGGATGCGCTTGTGTGCCAAGGGTGCGGGGCGTGCGTGCCGCAGTGTCCGGACCGGGCGATCTCGGTGGAGGCGAGGGTCATGGGCAGCGTGACCGAGGCCGATACTGCCGCCGGCCCAGTCGTCCACGGAGCCGTGGAGGCCGGTGCCGACCTCGCGTCCGCCCTGGCCGCCGAGGTCCGCGAGGCAGCGCATCGCATCGCGCGCGAGCGTGAGGCCGGGTTCGTCGTGGTC
>JAOAFY010000024.1 GCA_026416035.1 Coriobacteriia bacterium
CCCATCACGAGGTCCTTGCGCAGCAGCGCGAGCACGAGACGCGGACTCATAGCGACGCCACCTTCCGCCTGAGCGCCAGCACGCCGGCACCGTACAGCGCCACCAGCCAGACCACCGCATACGCGAGAGGACCGCTCGCCTCGCGCCAGCCGCCGCCGTACACGGTGGTCTTCACGAGCACGTCGATCACCGGATAGCTCGGGAGCACGCGCACCCACGGAGCCACCGACCCGGGAAGCAGCACGGCGAAGGCTGGAACGAGCAGCGGGATGGTGAAAATCATCGCGTAGAAGAGCTGCCCCATGAAGTCCTTGCCAGCAGCCCCCACGAACAGCGCCACTCCGGTGAACATGACGGCGCCGATGATCAGCACGACGAGCATGATCGACCAGTTCGCCGCCGTCAGCCCGCCGATGAGCACGAGGACGAAGAGCGCCTGCGCAAACGAGACGAGCGCGCCGAAGAGCGTCTTTGCAGCGATCACGTCCGAGACCTTCGCAGGCGTGACGAGCACTGCCGTCACCGTGCGCTCGATGACCTCGGTGGACACCAGCGAAGCCAACGAGTACGTCTCCATCATCAGCACGATGAACAGGAGCATCGGGCGCATCTTGTCGCGCACCGGGATCTGCGCACCGAGCCGGTCGACGCCCACGACGACCTCCTTCTCGGACGGGAAGGTCACCGGGAGCGCCTCGCCCGCGATCTGGTACGCCGCTTCCCTGACGAAGCTCGTCACCGCACGCCGCAGCTCGGGAGGGGCAGAGGCGTTCGTGTAGACAGTCACTTCAAGGCCACGCTTGCCCTGCGCCACGTCTGCGACGAAGCGCTCTGGCAATGCGACGCCCACCTGCAGTTCGACGCGCCTGGCGCGCTTCGGACGCTTCTCGCCTGACGCCGGATCGCGGAAGACGAACTCGCCGTCCGGCGTCCGCCACACCTGGAGCGTCCCTTCGACGGCCTTGCGCAGCTGCTCCGCATCCGCGAACTCGACGAGCAGCAGACCTTCCTGCGCAGAGAGGTCGGCCTGCCGTATGCGGGCGATCTCCTCTTCGGGGACACCGAGAGACTCCAAAGCGCTCGCCGAACCCTCGAGCAGGACGCGCACGGGCGGAGAGACGGCGAGCACGAGCTCCTCGTCCACCCGGTCCGGGATCGCACGGAACAGGAGCGGCGTCGCGAGCAGGACGACCAGCGTGAGCACGAGGTAGACCGTGTCACGCGCGTACAGCACGAGGTCCTTTCGGAGCAGGGCGCGGATCACCGCCGCCCTCGTGACGGTCCGCTTCATCACGCAAGCCCCCTGCCTGTGAGCCTGATGAAGATCTGCTCGAGGGTGGCCTCTTCGGTGTGTATCGTGAGCAGGTCTGACGAGGCAGCGAGCTCCGCCAGCCGCGCAGCCGCTCGTTCATCTCCGAGCGGCAGCACCTCTTCGCGGACACCCTCGCCGTCGCGCAGCCGCGCTTTCACGGCGCGCGTCCCGTACTTCAGCTTAAGGTTCTCTGGCGTATCCAGAGCGACGATCTCGCCTTCGTTCAGGAACGCAACCCGGTCGGAAAGCTCATCGGCCTCGAACATGTCGTGCGTCGTGAGCAGCACCGCTGCGCCACGAGCCGCCTCCTCCTTGATCGTGGCCCGGATGGCCGCCGCGGTGACCGGGTCGAGGCCGTCCGTGGGCTCGTCGAGGAACAGGACGTCCGGGCGGTTGATGAACGCGCGCGCAATCATCATCCGCTGACGCATGCCCTTCGAGTAGGTCTTCACGCGGTCGTCCGCCCGGTCTGCGAGCCCGACGCGACGGAGCGCACCGTCGATGTCTGCGTCCCGCACGCCGTGCAAGGCGGCGAAGAACGCGAGGTTCTCTCGCCCGGTCATGTTCAGATACAGGTTCTTCTCCTCGAAGCACACCCCAATCCGCGCCTGCAGACCTGGGTCGTCGAGCGCAACGTCGGTGCCGAGGACCGTGGCATGGCCTCCCTGCGGGGGCAGCAGCCCGATCAGCATCTTGATGGTCGTCGACTTGCCTGCGCCGTTCGGTCCGAGGAACCCGAGGATCTCGCCGGGCATCACCTCGAAGGAGATCCCCTTGACGGCCTCGACCTGGCCGTACGAGAACCGCAGACCCTCGACGCGGATCGCCGCCTCGCGCGCCTCAGCCATCACGGCACCCCCATCTCACGCTCAACCGGTCGGATCATGCGCTACAGACAGCCTCTTCCATCGTACCCGCGGCGTGGGTTCCACAGACCATCGAGGTTCCGCTGGATCGCTTCGGCGAGGGCGGACCCCTTGCGCGCATCGGCACGCGCGCCGCCATAGGCGTTGAGGTACACGATCTCGTCGGCGGCTTCGAAGTCGGCACGCGTCACGCGCCTCACTGCGACGTCGATCTTGAGCCGCGCCGCGTTGTCGAGGAGCCATGCACGACCGACCCCCGCGATGGCAGGCGGGGACGGCGGCGTGAGCGCGAGCGCGCCGAAGCGGAGCACGACGGTCGCCGTGCTTCCGTCCAAGATCTCGCCGTCCCGCGAGACGAGCACTGCCTGGTGGCCGCCAAGAGCAACCGCCGCACGTTGCGCGTCGTCCCAGAAGGAGCGGTCGGCGGGCTTCGCAGCGCTCGGCGGAAGGAGCGGCACCGCGTCCACCGTCACGGGCACGCCGACGATGCCGCCTGGGACGTCGAGAGAGCTCAAGCGGCGCTCGATACGCACGGCCCCACCCCCGTCGCACGACACGACGACCGTCAGGCGCGTCCGAGACGGGACGTGGGCGGGGAGTCTAGCGAGCGCATCCGCGACTGCGGCATCGACCGCTTCCAGCACGGCCTCGCCGCATCCGCCGAGACCGAGACGGCGGCGATGGTACGGCCACAACGGGACGGTGCGGTCCCGAGCGACGCGGCCCGTCTCCCGCAAGGATTCCGGCGGCCAGCCACTGCTAGCGGCCGAGCGCGGGATCTCGGCGACGATCCTCACGACGCGCGCATCCCGGCCAACGAAAGGGGGACGGCCGTGGTCCCCCCTCCTACCACGACGCGTCCCGATGACCTGACGGTGCCATGCAGGTCTAAACAGAATCTAAACGCCATCAGTCTCAGGCAGCACACGCACTCGACGCCCCTCGATGCGAAGCCTGTCTTGCTCGAAGAGACGGACGGCCTCGACGATGAGCCGGTGTTCCACCTCGTGGATCTTGGCTTCGAGGGTCTCGAGCGTGTCGTCTTCTTCGACACGCACCGGCTCCTGGCAGATGATGGGCCCGTGGTCAAGGTGCTCGTCAGCGAAGTGCACGGTCACGCCCGTCACCTTGACCCCGTACTCGAACGCGTCTCTGATGCCCGAGGCACCGGCGAACGCAGGCAGCAGCGAAGGATGGAGGTTCATGACCCTGTCAGGAAACGCGGCCAGGACCTCCTTGCCGAGCAGGCGCATGTAGCCAGCCATCACCACGAGATCCGTTCCGTGCGCCCGAAGCACGTCGGCGATCGCCTGGTTATAGGCGGATACCGTCGTGTACGCCGTCCGGTCCACGAACACCGCCGGCACGCCTGCACGCCGCGCACGTTCCAGACCGAACGCGTCTTCCTTGTTCGATATCACCACCGCCACCACTGCGCTCAGCTCTCCAGAAGCGCATGCGTCGATGAGCGCCTGGAGGTTCGTGCCGCTGCCAGAGATGAGCACACCGAGCCGCAGCCGAGGACTCACCTCATCGAGACGCGCGAACAGGTCCTCCTCGGCGAGCACTGGCTCTTCTGCAAGCTCAGGCATAGCTCACACCGCCTTCCCCTTCGACGATGCCCCCGATCTCGAAGACGCGCTCCCCGACCGCCATGACCGCAGCCGCTACGTCTGCGGCCGAACCAGGATCGCACACGAGCACGAACCCCACCCCCATGTTGAAAGTCCTAAGCATCTCCTCGCGAGGGAGCCCGGCCGCTTGCTGCACCAACCCGAACACGGGCGGCACCGGCCACGAGCCGAGCGCGATGCGCGCCTCGCAGCCCTCGGGCACCACGCGCGCGAGGTTCTCGGTGATGCCTCCCCCGGTGATGTGGGCCATCCCCTTGATGCCGCCCACCGAACGAAGCGCCGCGAGCACGGACCGAACGTAGATGCGTGTCGGCTCGAGCAGCACGTCCGCAAGCGTCGACCCGCCGAGCGCCGCGTTCGGGAGCTGCAAGGCGCCTTCCCGGCCCTCCACGAGCACCCGGCGCACGAGAGAGTACCCGTTCGAGTGCAGCCCGCTCGAAGCGAGCCCGAGCACGACGTCGCCAGGTGTGACGGTGGCACCGGTGACGACCTTGGAACGGTCGACCACGCCGACGCAGAACCCCGACAGGTCGTAGTCTTCCGGAGCCATCGTCCCTGGGTGCTCGGCCATCTCGCCACCGATCAACGCGCATCCGGCCTGGCGGCATCCTTCTGCGATGCCGCGGACGATCGCCTCCACCTTCTCAGCTCGCAGCGATCCGACGGCGATGTAGTCGAGGAAGAACAGCGGCTCGGCTCCCGTGGCGAGCACGTCGTTTGCGCACATCGCCACCAAGTCGATTCCGACGGTGTCGTGGCGATCGAGGATCTGCGCGATCTTGAGCTTCGTGCCGACCCCGTCCGTGCTGCTCACCAGAACGGGATCGTCCATGCCTTTGAGCGCTGCCGCCGAGAACAAGCCGCCGAATCCGCCGATGTCGCCGATGACCTCAGGCCGATACGTGGAACGCACCTGCTCGCGGATGAGATCGACCGCCCGCGCCCCCTCATCGATGTCGACGCCCGCGTCGCGGTAGGTGGTCGGGCGCACGCCCTCCTCGGTCATCCATCCTCCTTCGTCCCTGGGACGACCATTCTACCAGCGAAGCGGCTCGCTGGGCCCAGGCTGCACGCAGGGGGCCGGCACGAGGCCGGCCCCCTGCTCCACCCGTCACCAGGCAGGATCTACAGACCCATCATGATGTCGACGAGAGCACCGTGGACGTCGTCACTCACCGCTCCCGGACCGCCCAGCAGGTCGATCTTGTCGATCTGGTCTACGTGCATGATGAGCGCGTCCTCGGCCTCTGGGCTCAACCAGAGCGGGTGGGTAAGCAGCATGACACCCCCGACCTTGCCCAGCATCGGCCCGCCGGCAAGCGCATCCGGGAAGTTCCTGCCGCTCGCGATGCCAACACGGGAGAACGACGCCCATCCCTGCTCACACGCGAACTCCGCCGTCGCAGCCGCCGTCTTGAAGCGGTTGCTGCCCCACAACCGCTCTGCATTCGGGAACCCGAGCAGCTCCAGCACGTGGTCGTCCACGACGGCCGAGCCGCCGACGACGTAGAGATCGCTGACGTTGCCAGCCACGAAGCTTGCTACCGCCGGCGAGACGCTGAAGGTGTCCACGAGCAGCACGGGCATCTTCTGGGACCAGGCGTACGGCGCGGCGGCGAGCGGATCCGCGAAGCTGCGGCCATTCGCCACGAAGACCTTGCCGCCGAACGCAGCACCAAGCTTCGTCTTGACTCGTTCGGCCACCAGCGCCGAGGTCTCATACCGGTTGCGTCCACCGATGCGCTCCACCGAAAGGCCGGATGGAAGCGCATTCTTCACCGCGTCAGACACCGCCCCCGTACCGCCGACGATGATGACATTCGCGGCTCCGAGCCGCGCTATCTCGGCGGCGACGCCAGGCGTGAGCCGCTGAGGCTCGGTCAACAAGACGGGAGCGTCATACGCACCTGCCAGAGCCGACGCGCTGACCGCGTCCGGGAATACGGCACCCGACACGAGGACCACCGTCTGTGCCGAGTCGAACGACGCCTTGCTCAGCTCTATCGCAGTCTGGTACCGGTCGGCGCCGAACCTGCGCACCACGCCCTCGTCCGGGATCGTCGACACGGCGTGCGAGACGGGTCCTTCGTGGCCGACTCCGTCTACGGCCGTCACCGTGAAGAGATGCTTGACTCCTGCCTCAAGTCCTCCTACGAAGAACTCGGGATCGGACACCAGCCCATCGGGGTTCGCGCACGACCACGGTCCGCTCGCCGACGTCGCGACGTACACGTTCCAGCCTATGACGGACTCGTCGTCGGGGACTTCCCACATCAGCCGTGCTCCGTAGTTGGCGTTGAACGCCTGCACGCCCGTCGGCGCATCCGGGGTCTTCTTGTCGAAGTACACGGTCGCATACAGGTCGAGCAGGTTGCCCGCCTCGTCACGGTACATCGCGGACACCAGGGTCGGTCCGTCGATGTCAGGCAGGGTGTGCCGCATGGAAGACGCAAACGGTTCCCAGTCGCTCCAGCCTTCGCCGAAGTCGAACCGCATCTCGCTCGCACCCTCCACGTCCGACGTGATCGTCACATCTCGCGAGGGCGTGAAGTACATCGCTTCTCCGGACACGACGCTGACTTGCGGCTCGATGCCCGCGAATCCCAAGGTCCCTGAAGGAGGCTCCGTGTCCACCACGATGCTCGTGACGGCAGGATCGGACACGTTCATCGATGCATCGTACGCGTACACCGCGTAGTAGACCCGTGTGCCCGTCGGCAGCAGTCCGGCGTCGAAGTCCCAGGCCACGGCACCGCTACCGTCGAAGACGCAGAACGCGTTCGGGTCATCGAACGCCGTCGGTGTGGTGTCTGTGCGACGCAGCACCCTCAGGCCGGAGACCTGCCACGATGGCGGGTTCATCCAGCTCAGCACGACTGCGCCGTCGCGCATCTGCACCTCGAGGAACTCGACAGGATCCGGAGCGATGCGGTCCGTGACCGTGACCGCAGCGTACGCTCCATCAGACCAGTTGAGATTCTCGTCCACCGCGTAGGCCGCATAGTGCACCTCAGTACCGTCCGTAAGCCCGGTGTCGTGGAACTCGCCGTCGCGACCTTCGTACACGATGACCGCTTCGGGATCGTCAGGACCGGTGGGATCGGCGCCCTCGCGGCGCAACAGGCGCGTGTAGTCGAAGTCGGAATCGGACGGATCCACCCAGCTCACGAGGGCATCACCGTCGCCGCCGTCCGCCGCTTGCAGGTCTGTCGGAGCAGCAGGTGCAGCGAAGTCCGAGCTGATGCGGACTCCCCGGACGTACGCCCAACCGGATGCCACGCCGTGGAGGTTGGCACGGACGCGGATCCGTGCGTCGCGGGTATCCACAACGGGAACCGTGAAGCCAAGCGACGTCTCGCCGGCACCTGCCGTCCCGAGGGACCCGTACTCGTGGCTGGTGATCCTCACATCATCGAGCGCGATGAAGTCGGCGCCTGTGTCCGTGGCCGCACCGTCCATCGAGTAGTACACCGCGACACGATGCTCGCCAGAGCCGAGCTGCACAGAGCCCCGTTGCCACCCCTCTCCAGGGTAGACGTCGACCCAGTACCAGTCGTCAACGACCACGCCCGCGTACACGGTGTCGGTCGCCATCGCCCACCACGACAGCTCGCCTCCATCTCCCGGCACGGTGATCGTAGTGGCGAACGACCCGTACTGATCCGGCACGAGGTCGCCGCTCCACGCGGCGTAGGCTCCTGAGCGGGCCGCGGTCGTCGTGTCCCAGGAAGGTCCTTCGACGGACTCCCAGCCGTCCACATCGCCGTCCTCGAAGCCGTCCTCCCACGCCACCACGGGCAGGCCGAGCTCCACCTCGAAGGTCGCTTCGACCGACCCACCAGCGGCGGGTCGCCAGCGCACCTCGGAGTCGGTCCCCGCGCGCAGCACGTCTCCGGCCTTCGGAGCCGTGATGGCCGGCCGACCGGGGTAGGCGTCGAAGACCCGTGCGAGGTTGAGGCGCCCATCGGACGCGACCTTGCCGGTGAGGGACGGCAACCGGTCTGCGGTGTTCTCGATGCGCGCCTTCACTTCGTCAGCGGACATGCCGGGGTTCGCGGCCAGGATGTGCGCCGCTGCTCCGGCGACGTGCGGTGCGGCCATGGAGGTGCCGCTAAACGGGCCGTACCCGCCCATCTCGAAGATCACCTGGGCCGTATCGTCAGCAGGCATGATCGGGTCGCTGCCTGTCGGCCAGAGATCCTCATACCACGAGGTGTAGCGATCGTTCAGAACGCCACTGATGCCTGCGAACGGGGTCTTGGGTTTCCCGCGAAGCGTGTAGGCCCAGGTGGACCAGTCCACCGGGTACGCGTGCAAGTATCTCGACATCCACTCCTGGTCGAAGAAGTACAGGTCGACGCCGGCATCGCCGCTGGCGAGCAGCAACCGACCGCCGTTGTCCAGGTACTGAGCGAGCGCCGTGCGCTCGGCCTTCTCGAGCACTCCGGCGTTCTCGTAGCCCGCGGGCACTGCGCCCGTGAACCAGACGACGACCCTGCCTTGAAGCGCGCTCGCCGGTGGCGCCCCTTTGGCATCCGTCGACCACGTGCTCACGGACGTGTAACCAGCTCCGGCCAGCGCGTCCGTGTAAAACGCAAGCCGCTCACCGGGCGTCTCCCCCATCAGCCCCGGCCTGCTGTCGTCCACCACGAGGATCCTGCTCGACGTGGTGGCGCCAAGGCGCGCAAGAGAGGCGAGCAACGCCTGACGAGCCGACGCGGCCGGCTCGATGGCTTCCAGGCAGAATGCGAGATACGCCACCTTGAACGGCACGTCGTTGACGAAGACTCCTACGGGCTCGTATGGGAGCGTGGAGGTCACCTCTTCGCCGGGCGCCGCGACCTCGACCGTCTCGTCTCCGAAGTTCGAGAACCACGACAAGTCGTCGTTGTGGTCTGTGGATGCAACGGTGATGACGCACGTCGCGTCGGATGACGCCGGGTAGATCCACTCCGGGTTCTCATCGACGTCAGCGGAATCATTGCCTGCCGCGACCGCGACGACGACGCCGTGCTCAGCCGCGTACTGCAGCGCTTGCTCGATGACCTCAGAGTACGACCCGCCCCACGAGCAGTTGATGACATCGGCACCGTTGTCGACGGCGTAGACGATGGCCTCCGCGCCCTCGTACTCACCACCGCCCCACGGGCCGAGGAACTTCACCGGCATGATCGTGACGTCGTGGTTGACGCCGGCGATGCCCACGCCGTTGTCACCGGCTGCTCCTATGATGCCTGCGACATGCGTGCCGTGCTGGTCGCCGTCCTCCTGGTCGTAGACGGTCGAGTCGTATGCCCAGAAGTCGAAGCCGTTGACGTCGTCCACGTACCCGTTGCGGTCGTCGTCACGACCGTTTCCGGCGATTTCGCCGGGGTTGCGCCAGATGTTGTCCTTGAGGTCCTCGTGGCCGATGTAGACGCCCGTGTCCACGACGGCCACCACCACCTCTGACGACCCGGAGCCGTGAGCCATCCACGCCTCAGGTGCGTCGATGTCGGCATCGGGTGTGCCTCCGGTCTGTCCGAGGTTGTCGAGCGCCCACTGCTGCGGGAACAGCGGGTCGTTCGGCAGCGGAAGGATGGCCGAGGGCGCAAAGACGCGTTCGCTGCGCGCTCTGGTCGCCAGGCGGGCCTTCGTCAGCGCCCGGGCGATCTCATCGGGTGCTACCCCTTCCCGCGTCGGCTCTACGAGCGCCCAGCCGAGCTTCTTGGATTCGCGCACGATACGGAACCCGAGCTTCCGGCCGGCCGCGACGATCTGCTCTCGCTTCACGCCCGGAGTCCATCGCGCAACCACACGCTCTGGCTCGAAGAGCTTCGTCGGACCCGCGACTCCCCTGGTCGCATGCGCGGGCATACGCTGGTATCGCGAGTTCGGGACGGTCTGCGGGCTCCGCGCGCCCGTGATTCCCGGCGGCAACACCGCCACCAAAAGCGCGGCCGCGGCGAGAAGCCGCACCGCGCGCGCAACGGGACGTGACGACAGAATCATAGGTCCCCCTCCCTTTAAGGAACGCCGTACTTCGCCATCATACCCCTGAGACGGATCGCGGACGGTTCGCGTTCCCGTACGGTAGGAATCCGCTCGCGAAGTGCGCTCGTGCTCAGGTCCCCGAGATCAACCGCGACAGCACCAGCGCCGTCGTAGCGCCCGTGACCATGGCCGAGAGCCGTGCCGTGCCGAACACCACCCTCCGGCCGACGGCCACCCCTGTCGCGGTCGGAAGCACGTAGCCCCCAAGAAGCCCGCCGAGGGCCCACACGAGCAACCGCGCTCCTACGGCTGGAGCACCAGGTGCAGCGGATGCCACGTCGGAAAGCGCACCGGCGACCGCGATGCCATCGCCGAAGATCCAGCATCCAGCGACGATCGCAGCAGCCACCGCCGTCTGCGTGCGCGACGCGCGCGGTGCGCCGGCCACGAGACCCGCTGCAGCGGCGGCGATGAGCGACGCGAGCGGGTTGTACTCGGCCGCGAGCCGTGCCCCATCGACGACCGCGCGCGCGACAGCCGCCGCTTCGGTCACGTGACCGGGACCTCCAGCCGCAGTTTGCCCGAGCGGACGCTCTCCGGGATCTCGATGGGGTAGTCGCCCGTGAAGCACGCCAAGCAGTACTCGTCGGCAGCACGACCCGTCGCGGCGACCATGTCCGCAACCGACAGGTACGCCAGCGAGTCCGCCCCGATGTGCTGGCGGATCTCCTCGACGGTGTGATCTGACGCGATGAGCTGCTCCTGCGAGTCGGTGTCGATGCCGTAGAAGCAGGGCCACTTCACTGGCGGCGAAGTGATGCGCATGTGGACCTCGGTTGCGCCGGCGTCTCTGAGCAGCGCCACGAGCTGCCGGGTGGTGTTGCCGCGCACGATCGAGTCGTCGACCACGACCAGCCGCTTCCCGGCGATGACGTGCCTGAGCGGGTTCAGCTTGAGCCGGATGCCCTGCTGCCTGAGCGACTGCGTCGGCGAGATGAACGTCCGTCCGACGTAGCGGTTCTTCACCAACCCCTCCGCGTAGGGTATGCCGCTCGCGTTGGAGAAGCCGACCGCAGCGGGCCCTCCGGTGTCGGGAACGCCGATGACGAGGTCGGCCTCGACCGGGGCGGTTCGCGCCATGGCCTCTCCCATCCGCATGCGTGCCTCGTACAGCGAGCATTCGTTGAGCACGCTGTCAGGACGCGCGAAGTACACGAACTCGAACACGCACAGCGCGTGCCGCGACTCCGGCACCGCCTGCTCGGATTCGAACCCGTTCGGGCCGACCTTGATCATCTCGCCCGGGACCACGTCGCGCACGAACCGTGCCCCGACGATGTCGAGCGCGCAGGTCTCAGACGCCACGACCCAGCCGCCGCCGGGAAGGCGTCCGAGCGCAAGCGGCCTGACGCCGTGAGGGTCGCGGAACGCGTATAGCGCCTCCTCGGTCATGAGCACCACGGAGTAGGCGCCTGTGATCAGCCGCATGGTCTCGCGGATGCCGCCACGGATGGAGTTGTGCTGCTGCGTGAAGTGGTCGACGAGCGAGGCGATGACCTCCGAGTCCGTGGTCGAACGGAAACGGAACCCCGCGCCTTTGAGCTGCTGCCTCAGCTCGAGCGTGTTGACGAGGTTGCCGTTGTGCGCGAGCGCGATGGTGTTCGGGCCGATCGAGGAGAGCATCGGCTGCGCGTTCTCCCACTTCGAGCTCGCACCCGTCGACGAGTACCGCGTATGCCCGATGCCCAGGTGGCCTTGCAGGGTCGCCAGATCGCTTTCCTTGAAGACCTGCGGCACGAGACCGAGGTTCTTCACCACCGTGAGCGTATGGCCATCCGCCACCGCTATCCCGGCCGACTCCTGGCCGCGGTGCTGAAGGGCATGCAGGCCGAAGTAGATGAGGCGCGCCACGTCCTCGCCCGGCGCGTACACCCCGAAGATGCCGCACGCCTCCTCAGGGCGGTCAGGGCGCTGGCTGGCGTCCGTCTGGCGATCGGTCATGCGGTCTCGATCCTTAGAGCCGGTGCGGGACGCGGGTAGCATAGCACGGCTGGCGGATCCTCACTCGGGTGCGCCTGCAACCGCCTCGGCGCTGCCGACGTACCGGGGCAGCGTGCCCTCGTACGCTTCGCGCAAGCGCCCGAGCGGGAACCTGATCTCGTCGTTGAACGTCAGGGCATCGCCGCCCACGGTACCGATCACCGAGAAGGGCACCTGGTGGGCGTCGCATATCGCGACGAGAGCATCCGCACGCTCGGGAGCGCACGTCACGACGATGCGGCTTTGCGTCTCCGAGAACAGCGACACTGCTGGCGCAAGGTCGTCTGGCAGGAACACCGACGCGCCGATGCCCCCTGCGAGACAGCATTCCGCAAGCGCGATCCCGAGCCCGCCTTCCGAGCAGTCGTGCGCACTTGAGGCGACCCCGGCACGGATGGCCTCGACGACCGCGCGCTGCACGTCTCGCTCACCAGGTCGAGGGCAGGGGGCCGCCCGGCGACCAGTCCGTGCACGACTGTGAGGTACTCGCTCCCGCCGAGCTCGTCGTCGGTCTCGCCGATGAGCACGATCACGTCGCCCTCGCGCTTGAACGCAAGCGTGCAGTGCTGGCTGACGTCGTCCAGCAGGCCGACCATGCCCACCGTCGGCGTCGGGTAGATGGCGCTGCCGAAGCTCTCGTTGTAGAAGCTGACGTTCCCCGAGACCACCGGCACCCCGAAGAAGCGGCACGCGTCCGCTAGCCCGCGGACGGCCTCACGGAAGGTCCAGAAGACCTCGGGCTTCTCCGGATTGCCGAAGTTCAGACAGTCGGTGATCGCGACGGGCACCGCGCCTGCGCATGCGACGTTGCGCGCAGCCTCGGCGAAGGCGATCTGCGCCCCCAGGTACGGATCGAGGTAGCAGTACCGGCCGTTGCAGTCCGTCGAAAGCGCGATCGCGCGGCTCGTCACCTCGCCCCGGCCCGTGTCTCCGATGCGGACGACGGCCGCGTCTGAACCGGGGAGCACCACCGTGTTGAGCATCACTTGGTGGTCGTACTGCTCCCAGATCCACCGTTTCGAGCACACGTTGGGGCTTGCGAGCACCGCCAGGAAGGCGTCTTCGAGCAGGTAGCCGCACTTGGGATGCGGCAGATTGCGCCAGTCGAACGCCTGCACCTCATCGAGGTACGCAGGCCGCTCGGCCGCGGGATCGTAGACGGGCGCATCGTGCGCGAGCGACGCCGCCGGCACATCGGCCACCACGCGCTCGCCCTCACGCACCACGAAGCGGCCCGTGTCCGTCACGCGCCCGATGACCGTCGAGCGCAGGTCCCACCTGTCGCACACGGCCTGCGCTGCGGCGAGGTTCTCGGGGGCGACCACGGCGAGCATGCGCTCCTGCGACTCGGAGACCATGATCTCGTACGGCTTCATGCCATCCTCGCGCTGCGGGACCTTCGTGACGTCGATCTCGACGCCCACCCCGCCGCGCGACGCCATCTCGCTCGCGCTCGAGGTGAGTCCCGCCGCCCCCAGGTCGCCGAGGGCCACGAGCAGCTTGTTGTCGAGCAGCTCGAGGCACGCCTCGATGAGCAGCTTCTCCTCGAACGGGTCGCCGACCTGCACGCTCGGGCGCTTTTGTTCGGCGCGCTCGTCGAACTCCTGGCTCGCGAGCACGCTCGCGCCGCCGATGCCGTCGCGGCCCGTCGTCGAGCCGATGAGCAACAGCAGGTTGCCCGGCCCAGCAGCCACGGCGCGCGTCAACCTGTCCTCGCGCATCAACCCGACCGCCATCGCGTTGATGAGGCAGTTGCCCTCGTAGGCCTCCTCGAAGCACACCTCGCCACCCACGGTGGGCACGCCGATGCAGTTGCCGTACCCGCCGATGCCGGCGACGGCGCCTTCGAACAGGTAGCGCTGCCGCGGCTTCTCAAGCGGCCCGAAGCGCAACGAGTCGAGCGAGGCGATCGGACGGGCGCCCATCGTAAAGATGTCGCGGATGATGCCGCCGACACCGGTCGCTGCGCCCTGGTAGGGCTCGATGGCACTCGGGTGGTTGTGCGACTCCATCTTGAACGCGACGGCCCACCCATCCCCCACGGAGATGACGCCAGCGTTCTCGCCGGGTCCTTGAAGCACGCGCTCGCCCTCGGTCGGGAAGAGGCGCAGCACCTTCTTGGAGTGCTTGTACGAGCAGTGCTCGCTCCACATGAGCGAGTACATGTACAGCTCGGTCACCGTCGGCGTCCGGCCGAGGATCTCGACGATCCGGTCATGCTCTGCCGGCTTCAAGCCGAGCTCGACGGCGAGCTCGAGCGCGACCTCGGGCGTCAGTTCCTCGCTGATCACGCATCCTCCTCGAAGCGCTCACGGGCGGCCTGTGCTGGGCTGCCTGCGTCAGGAGCGACAGGCGCGCCGACCGCGACGGGCTCACCTGGCGGCTCTTCGCGACGCGGCGCGGGCGGGAAGACCACTCGCAGCAGGTACGCCACGTCGAGCGCGACCGCTGCGATGTATGAGATGCCGAAGACCGCAACGGCCGTGTCGCTTCGACGGAAGACGAACAGCGCGGCGAAGGCGACCACGTACTCAGCGGCGAGCGCGGCCCACACCCACCGGACCCACGGCCGCGTCCAGCGCTCGACGCGCCTGCCGAGCGCGTGCACCATGACGAAGAGCGACGCAAGCACGAGCACGAAGGCGAGCGCCTGGAGGAAGATCGCGAGCGGGCCGGTCATCGTGCCGGACATCTCAGCCCCCTATCGCGGCCATGCGCCGCACGATCGACTCGAAGACGATGCGCCCGTCGGTGCCCCCGGTCACGGGATCGACCGCGCGCTCCGGGTGCGGCATGAGACCGAAGACGTTGCCGCGCTCGTTGCAGATGCCAGCGATATCGTCGAGCGCTCCGTTCGGAGCGCTGCCGCCGGGTGCTCGGTAGCCGTCGGGCTCGCAGTACCGCAGCACCACCTGGCCGTTGCCTTTCAGGCGCGCCAGCGTCTGCGAATCGCAGAAGTAGTTGCCCTCGTTGTGGTTGATCGGGATGCGCAGCACCGTCCCCGGCTCCGCGTCGACCCACTGGCACGCGCTTTCCTCGACGCGAAGCGTGACCTGTTTGCAGATGAACTTCAGACCCCGGTTGCGCAGCAACGCCCCGGGAAGCAGGTGCGCCTCCGTCAAGACCTGGAAGCCGTTGCAGATGCCGAGCACGGGCCCGCCACGCTCAGCGAACCGCACCACCTCGCTCATCACGGGCGAGAACCTCGCCACCGCGCCGCACCGTATGTAGTCGCCGTAGGAGAATCCTCCTGGCAGCACCACGGCGTCCACTCCGCTGAGGTCGGTCTCGCCGTGCCACACATAGCGCGAGTCCATGCCGAGCAGGTCGAGCGCGTGCTTGACGTCCTGTTCGCAGTTCGAGCCCGGGAAGACGACGATGCCGAATCGCACGCCTCAGTCCCCCTCGACCGGTACGATGCGGAAGTCCTCGATGACCGGGTTCGCGAGCAGCCGATCGCACATCTCGCGAACCCGCTCCTCGCTCGTGCCGTCCGCAACCTCGAGCTGCACGTACTTGCCGATGCGCACCGAGCGCACCTCGTCGTACCCGAGGTGCTGCAACGCGCGCTCTGCGGTCGCGCCGGGCGGATCGAAGATGCCGGGCTTGTAGGTCACGTACACGTCGAATCTGGCCACGGCCGCTCCCCTTCTCACTCGATATCCACCCGCGATGCTTCGGCCATCTCCTGCCGGCGTCTGCGGACCGCGGCGTCGATCTGACGCCTCCCGTACCAGGTGATGACGAGCCCAGCCACCCACGCGAAGATTGCGATGTAGGCGCCCCACGGGATGTCGTGGTGCACGCCGACGGCCCACCGCGACGGCCCAGCCACCTGATCGAACGACAGGAAGAACCCCCCGATGCCGAGTGCAGACAGACCAATGCCGACCCAGGTCACGTACACGTGCGCGCGGACGTGCGGTGGTAGGTGCTTGAGGCTCACGACCCGCCCTTCTTCTCGCGCTTCTGCTGTTGGATGAGCTCGTTGCGCAGCCGCCGGATGACCACGAGCTCGATGTACATCGCCGGGAAGAACGCCGCGGTCAGCACGGCCATGCCGATGCGCTGGGCCGTGACGTCGTGCCGCAGCGAGGGCAGGTAGCTCACCGCTGCCGTCGCCACCATCACGGCGACGAGCGCGTACCACACCCGCCGCCACCGCTTGATCTCGGGCGAGGTGGGCAGCGAGGGGATCGCCCGCTTGCCTGCGCTCGAGGACTTCGGCTTCGTGGCAGGCTTTGCCGCCCCCGCACCTGCCTCGCGCTTCGGCTTGAGCGAGGAAGCGCTCCGCTTCGTCGAGCCGACCTTCGCGTGCTTCTGGTACCGAGGGTTGAGCGGGCTCCTGCGCGCCATGGCTACTCGTTCTCTGGAACGAAGGGCTCGCCGGTGATGGCCTCGTACGCCTCGACGTACTTCTCTGCCGTCATGACGATCACGTCTTCTGGCAGCGACGGTGCGGGCGGCCTCTTGTCCCACCCGCTCGCCTCGAGCCAGTCGCGCACGAACTGCTTGTCGAAGCTCGGCTGGCCGTGACCGGGCTCGTAGGAGTCCGCCGGCCAGAAGCGCGATGAGTCTGGCGTCAGCACCTCGTCGATCAGCGTGACTTCGCCGTCGACGAGCCCGAACTCGAACTTGGTGTCAGCGATGATGATCCCTCGCGTGCGGGCGTGCTCCGCCGCACGGGAGTACAGCTCGATGGAGACGTCACGCAGGCGCCTCGCGTGGTCCTCTCCGATGATCTCGCACATGCGCTCGAAGGAGATGTTCTCGTCGTGCTCTCCGACCGCAGCCTTGGTCGACGGCGTGAAGATCGGCTCGGGAAGCCGGTCGGATTCCAACAGGCCCGGCGGCAGCTTCTGGCCGCAGACGGTTCCGCGCTCTTGGTACTCCTTCCAGCCAGACCCGGCGAGGTAGCCGCGGACGATGCACTCGACAGGGAACACCTGCGCCTTTCGTACGAGCATCATGCGGCCCTTGAGCGCGTCCGCGTACTCGGCGTACCGGCCGGGCAGGTCACGGACGTCGGCTGAGACGAGGTGGTTCGGGACCACGTCGGCGAGGTGGTCGAACCAGAACAGCGAGATCTTCGTGAGCACCTCGCCCTTGTACGGTATCGGATCAGGCAGCACCACGTCGAACGCGCTGATGCGGTCAGTCGCGACGATGAGGAGATGGTCTCCTAGATCGAAGATGTCGCGGACCTTGCCCTGCGCGTCGGGAGAGAGTCCTGGCAGCTGCATGGTGCCCCTTTCGACATGCGTCCAGTCGTGCGCTGTGTGCGCACTGTGCATTGTAGGTCAACGACCGCGTCGCGTCAGTGCGGAAACGGTGGATGCGGAGTCTTGGCGCGGCCTTCAGCCGATCACGCCGAGGAACGCGAGCGCAGCGAGCGCATGGGAGGCAGCCCCTGCGAGCAGCAGGAATCCACAGACCTTGTGGACCTTCAGGTGCGCGCGGCCTTTGAACCGAATGACTCGCAGCCCCTGCAGGACCNGGAAGACCAAAAGCCCGCCGAGGAACGACCCGCCCGCAACGAGCATCTGCGACGGGATCTCGATACCGAGCAGCATGGACCCTCCTTGCATCGCGACGACGCTATCGGGTTTGTGCGCCGAAGCCGGCTGGGCTAAACCTCAGCCTCGGGTGACGCACGCCCCGGCCCACGAGCACAGGTTGTCGCGAAGTACCTCGGGAATCGCCGCGACGAGCTCGCGGGCGCGCATCGCTGGCGTCGCGTGCATGACGAGCCCGGCCTCGCGGTTCGCGCGCGCTGCGCAGACGGCGGCGTCCACCGCAGGGAAGCCGGCGGCCAGGAATGCGCTCGCCAGCCCCGTGAGCGTGTCCCCCGTGCCACCTATCGCCTCAAGTGCCGGAACGACGGGTTCATGCACGGAGGCGGCGACCTCGCCCTCGAGCAGGACGTGGTCGACGACGCCTTTTACGAGCAGCACGCGCGAGCTGCCACGCCGCTCGTGCGCCAAGCGTCCAAGCTCGGCGGGATCGAAACCGCCGGTGCCGAACAGGTAGCGGGACACGTACGCGGGGTGTGTCGCGTCTGGATCGGCTAAGAACCCGACCTCGCCCGCGTCCGGGGTCATGAGCTCGAACCTCGGCGCGAGGCCCGCCGCCTTCGCCGCGTACATGCCTCCTGCGTCGGCAACGAGGATGGCGTCGGGCACGATCCGTTCGACGGCAGCCACTCCCTCCCGCATGAGCGCCATGACCGGCTGCAAGTAGTGGAACGCGACGACCGTCGGCCTCACGCGTTCCAGCGCGTCAGGCAGTGCCGCGAACACGGCCCGCGTCCCGTCCCCGCGACCGATGTCTCCGGCGAGCAGCGCCCACGGCGCCGGACAGCCGAGGTGTGCGGCCGCAGCGCACGCGGCGCCGAGCATCGCAGCGGTGCCCTGCGCTTCTGGGACCCGCGTTCCTGCGACTTCGAGCGCTCCGCCTCCTGCGATGGCCGGGCCGAGCACGACCGGTCCCGCGACCACCGGGTACGTCGCTACGACGAGCAAGGTCACCGGACGTCGACCCCCAACAGCGAGCACGCCTCGACGTACGCGCGGTCGAGCATCAGGCCGCACAGCGTGTAGCCGAGATCCTTCGGACGCACGGCTTCGTCGAGCCGCTTCCCGACGAGCTCGACGTTCAGGTATGGGATGTCCGGACAGCCGCCGCCAGAAGTGTTCACGATCGTCCTCGTCGCCTTCTCCACCGTGATCTTCATGTTGCCCGCGCGCACCATCAGGTGATTGCCGAAGTCGACCGCCGTGACGAGCTCCGTCGGCCGAGTCGAGGAGCCGGGGTCGTCCACCCATCCGCGCGTGGGCACGCCCGCCTCGCTCAAGGCCCGCTCCGCTCCGACCTGCTCGACGCGCGCCACGGCGATGGCGAGGTCGCACCCTGCGCGCAGGCGGTGAGGCGGCGCGACGAGGGCGAGTCGGTACCCGGACGCCTTGAGCACGCGTTCGGCCGCAAGCGCGTCGGCCACCTGGTCGAACAGGAACAGCCCGGTCGCCTCATCGGCGACCGGCTCTTCCTTGCGCTTCTGGCGGCGGAGGATCACGCCCTCTTCCCCATCACCGTCCACCCGTCGGCAGACTCCTCGACCGACACCTCATAGGAGCTGTCTTTGAGCAGATTCACGACGTTGGCCTTGGCAGTGCCGCTGTCGACGAGCACCGCGATCTCGGCGGGCCCGTCCTCCAGCGCCTTCTTGGTCCGCATGAGCGGCACGGGGCAGGAGAATCCTCGCACATCGACTTCTACCATCGACGACTCCTTCTTCACGCCGGGCGCTCACGGTTCACGAGCGCGATGACGACGAGCACGACCGCCATAACCGCCAACGCCGGCCACCCGAGCGGCGACAGTCCTTTCGGAGAGGACGCGATGCCTTGCCAGTGTGCGACGAACGCGCCCGCCGCCATGCCGAGGACCGCCGCGAACGCATCGGCATCTCCCTCGCCGGACATGACGACCTGCCGGAACGGGCACCCGCCGAGCATGACAGCCGCAAGGCCTGCGACCGCCATGGCTGCGAAGTTGCCGAGCGCGTCGGTGTGGGCCACCGGCTGGTTGGCGAAGCCGGGGTTGAACTGGCCGAGCGCCAGATTGACGACGAACGCGCCTCCGAGCAGACCGATGACGCCGAACAGCAGGTCGAAGCGGCGCACGAGCACGACGTCGCGGATCCCCCCGACTGAGCAGAAGCGGCTGCGCTGCGCGACGACGCCGATCGCCAGACCGGCGATGAGCGAGACCGCGAGCGGGGCGCGCTTGCCCCCGGGCTGAGGCTTGGCCTTCGCGACGGCGTCGGACGTCGCGATCAGCGTCCCGTCGGCCGCGACGATCGAGCCATCGGGAGCGAGCGTCGCACCGGCCGGCTTGAGCACCTGAGCGGGCTTGCCGTCGGAGCCCTTCAGGAAGACGGCCGGGGGCGTGGTGCCCGTCGCGAACGCCTTGGCCTTGGTCACCGTGAAGCCGGCTGGTGCAGATCCGGACGCCGCAAGGACAGCCAGGACGAGCAGCACCACCGCGACTCCGGCACCGAGCCAGCCCAACGGAGCAGGAAGGCGGCGCGCCCTTCCGAGGTTGAAGCCGCTTCGCAAGAGCAGCGCCCCGACGCTCGCCCCTACGGCGATGCCGAGCACGCCCCACAACGCATTCAGGTCGCCGCCGCCGAGACGGAGCCATGCACGCACCGTGCATCCGAGGAAGATCAACGCGGCGGTCATGAAGATGAAGCCGAGCACGAAGCGGAGGAGCACGCTGGAGCCGCCCCGGGGACGGAACTCCTTGGTGAGCAGCGACGCCGCAGTGGCGCCGAGCACGAGACCGACGATCTCAGGTCGGATGTACGCGACTGCCCCCATGTTGGCCTTCGCGCCCCCGAAGAACCCCACGATGTCTCGGAGGAAGCAGGCGATGCACAGGCCCATGTTGCCAGGGTTCCCCTGGCTTACGAGCCACGCTGCTGCCGCGCCGATGAATGCACCCGCCGCGCCGAAGATCCACGCGGACGGCCCGACCACGCGCCTTCCTGACATGGCATCACCCCGTTCCCTCGTTCTCGAACATGGCGATACCATATATCAGTGTGACTGATAGTCAATATGGATGCTGATGGTTTCTATCAGTGTTCCTGCGACTGCGGGAACGATAGCGCGTGCAAGAACGCGTCCTTGAACGCTGGGTGCGAGGCGAGATCGACCGCCCGAACGATGCCTGCAAGCCGCTCGGCCTCGGCCCTGGCCGCCCGGGAGACCAGCAAGGCGCGGGCGCCGTCGAGGGCGGCGTTGCCCACGAAACGCAGCCGGCTCGTCCACTCGTACGGTACGACGCCCAGCCGAGCGAGCACGCGACCTTGGAGCCGTCGGCCGAATCCTCCGGCTACGAGGACCTGCGACACCTCCGCCACACCGAGGCCGGCCTCTGCCACGAGGACTTGCGCTGCGGCTTGGACTGCGCCTTTCGCCAGCTGGATCGCTCGCACGTCCTTCTGCGTGAGCACGACCGCTGCCGCGTCGTCGAGCACGAGCACCCGCTGGTCCTCCCGATCGATGACGCGGGCGGGCGGAGCCAGCGGCACAGCGTGCATCCTCCCGTCGGCATCGATCACGCCTGCGTCGAGCAGCGCAGCGGCAAGCGCGAGCGCCCCCGAGCCGCACAGGCCCTTCGGAGCAAGCCCGCCGATCGTCGCGAGCTCGAGCGCGTCGCCTGCGAGCCTCACGTCCTCCACGGCACCCGGAACGGCCCGCATCCCGCTCGACAGCCCCGCTCCTTCGAGCGCAGGGCCAGCCGCCGCTGACGCCGCGAGCAGCCGCTCGCCCGTCCATAGCACGATCTCGGCGTTGGTGCCGACGTCGAGGAAGATGCGCGGCGGGCCCGGGTCGCCGAAACGTGCGGCCGCCAGACCCGCGACCACGTCCGCCCCCACGAACGCGGACGCACAGGGGGGCACGTACACGCTCGCGCCGTTGAAGGCCTCGATCCCGAGCGCCTCCCCGTCCGTCTCCACGGCGTCCAGGTCCACGCCTTTGTATGGCGCCTCACCGAGCGCCGTGACGTCGTGTCCGAGGATCGTCGCGCGCATCGCCGTGTTGCCCACCAGCACGACGCGTGTCAGCCGTCCGGCGCCGACTCCCTCCACGGCCGCTGCCTCCCGCGCAAGAGCCGCGACTTGCTCGCGGGCCGCGTCACGAAGCGCAGCCGCCTGCCCGGCACGCGCCGCCGCCACGCGCGACAGCACATCCGCCCCCCACTGCGCCTGCGGATTCGGAGCGCTTGCTGTCGCGAGCACGCCGCCCGTCGCGAGGTCGACCAACGCCGCTGCCACCGTGGTGGTTCCGAGATCCACTGCAAGCCCCAGGGCGCCTTCGGGAGCCGGATCCGGCGCCCACGCCAATCCGAGCGCGTCGCCTTCGACGACGTGCAGAGCGCCCGCATCGGGCACGTCCACCTCGGCGTCACCCAGCACTCGCGCCCTGCACGCGAGCCGCCAGCCTTGGGCGACCGCACCCGTTCCCAGCACGGCGATCTCCGCCTCATCGGGCGTAGAGAGCGCACCGGCGGCTCGGACCCGGCATCGGCCGCAGGTGCCGAGCCCCGAGCAGGCTGCGTCGATGCCGGCTCCTGCTATCCGCGCGGCATCGAGCAGCGTCGCACCGGGGGCGGCTTGGGCGACCAGGCCGCCGTCGAACCGTACCGTCGCCGTTTTCGGCATGGGACTCCCCTCCGTGATCCTGGCCAGATGATACCGTTCATCGTGCAGGCGCTGTCGCCTCGTGCTGGCGTGCGTATACTGTTCCGAGACGCCGCTATCCGCTCACGAACATGGAGCATCCGACGCCCTCCCTGAGGACGATGCACCACAGCGCCAAGCGCCCGCCCTGGTGGCTGACAGCGGGTGTGGCTGCCGTCGTCGCAGTGACGGCGATCGGCGTCGTGATGTTCCTGCGCGCCGAGGCAAATCAGCGTCGCGAGGAGGCACAGGTCGAGCTCGCGGCCGTGGCCACCCACTATTCGCGGGAGATCCAGGCGGTCTGCGAGCGGAACCGGCTCGCACTCGCGCTCATCTCCTCATCTCCCAGGATCCGGGCGTCCGCTGAGCGCATCGTGCGCGGGATGGCAAGCCCAGAAGACGAGAGCCTCGTCCTCGAGCGGATGGCCGCGCTGGTCCGCATCTACCGCTTCGGCCACGTGTGGCTCGTGGATCCAAGCGGGAGACGGCTCCTCGCCGCAGGCGGCGACGAGCGCGATTCGGCCGCGCTCCGTACAGCCGTCGGGACGGCCTTTCGGACAGGCAAGGCGACCATGACCGACCTGCACCGGCCGAGCGCCGACGGTCCTCCCCACGTGGACTTCGTCGCGCCGCTTGCGGCCCAGGAGGGCGCTGCACCGGTGGCCGCGATCGTCGCGAGCGTCTCGGCCGACGAGTTTCTGTACCCGACGATTGCGGCGTGGCCGGGCGCCGAGTCGACTGGCGAGGCGATGCTGCTCAAGCGGCTCATCGACGGCTCTGTGCTCATCTCTTCGCCGCTTCGCCTGGTCTCCGACCCACCGCTTACTCGCTCTCTTCCCGCAACGGCGACTTC
>JAOAFY010000025.1 GCA_026416035.1 Coriobacteriia bacterium
GGAAAGCGTGTCGACCTCGCGGATCTTCTCGGCATCACCTTCGAAGACGGCTACGACCCCGCAGTCGATGGCTCGCAAATCCGAGAAGTCCGCCTGGAGAAACCGGCGCACCGGATCCTCGACGTCCGCACTGACCCGGTCATCGACGAGGGCGGAGCGTACCTCGGCTACGTCGCGACGCTGCACGACGTCACAGCCGAACGCGAAGTCAGCCAGATGAAGAACGAGTTCGTCTCGACGGTCTCGCACGAGCTGCGCACCCCGCTTACCTCGATCAAGGGCTACGTCGACCTGATCCTCGACGGCGAGGCGGGCGAGATCAACGAGATCCAGCGCGACTTCCTTTCCATCGTGAAGGAGAACGCCGACCGCCTCGTCGAGCTCATCAACGACATGCTCGACATCTCGCGCATCGAGAGCGGCCGCATCCACCTCAAGATCCAGCCCATCGACGTGCGCGACCTGGCCTTCGACGTCGCAGGCACGTTCGCTGCCGTCGCTGAGCGCTCTGGCCACAGGATCGTCGTGAAGCTTCCCGACGACCTGCCTCGCGTCGCCGGCGACCGGGACCGGGTCGGGCAGGTGCTGACGAACTTCGTCAGCAACGCCATCAAGTACTCGCCGGAGGGCGGCACCGTCACGATCCGCGCCAAGCAGGACGGCGACGTCGTGCAGGTGAGCATCACCGACCAAGGCATCGGCATCGAGAAGGAAGACCAGAAGAAGCTCTTCACCAAGTTCTATCGTGTCGACTCGTCCTTGACCCGCGAGATCGGCGGCACCGGCCTCGGGCTGTCCATCTGCAAGAGCATCATCGAGCTGCTCGGCGGGCAGGTCGGCGTGCGGAGCAGGCCTGGCAAGGGCTCGACCTTCTACTTCACGCTGCCCGTGGCGCCCAAGGACCTGGTGCGAACGCCGGGACTCGAAGCCTCTGCGCTCGGCGGCAAGATCCTCGTCGTGGACCGCGACCCCGAGATCGCCAACCTGGTCGAGACCTACCTCGTCCAACAAGGCTACGAGGTGGTCAAGGCGCACACCGCCAAAGAAGCGCTGTCCAAGGCACAGAACGAAGCGCCCCGCGTGATCACGCTCGACGTCATGCTCGACGACGCCGACGGGTTCGACCTCCTGCAGGCGCTCAAGGACGACCCCCGCACAGCTGAGATCCCCGTGCTGGTGCTCTCCATCGTGTGCGACGAGGGCCGCTCGTGCCGGCTCGGCGCGGCCGAGTACCTCGAGAAACCGATCGACAAGCAGCGCCTCATCAGCATCGTCAACGCGCTCGTCGGCTCCGTGGCTGCACCGGTGGTGCTCGTCGTCGACGACGACCGCAGCATCGTCAACGTGCTCCACGACACCCTCAAGCGCCGAGGGTACTCGATTGTCGCCGCCTACGACGGCGCTGAGGCGATGGCCGCCGTCCGCAAGCGCAAGCCAGACCTGATCCTGCTCGACCTCCAGATGCCCGTCATGGATGGGTACGAGGTCATAGAGGCCGTCAAGACCGACCCGGACCTCAAGGACATCCCGATCGTGATCATGACCGCCTACCAGATCGACCGTTCCCGCATCGACATCCTCGGAATGGCTGAGCAGAAGGTCGACAAGCCGTTCTCCGCCGAGGAGCTGGTGCGCCGCATCGAAGCGCTGCTTGCTGCCGAGGAGGCCGCGCGATGAGCCGGATACTCGTGGCCGACGACGAACCGCATATCCTCAAGCTCGTGAGCTTCACGCTGTCCAACCACGGCCACGAAGTCGTGGCCGTCGCCGACGGCCGGTCTGCCGTGGAGGCCGCCGAGCGCGAGCAGCCGGACCTCATCCTGCTCGACGTCATGATGCCGGAGATGAACGGGTACGAGGCCGCGCGGCTGATCAAGCAGAATCCCGCAACCAGCCACATCCCCGTCGTCATGCTCTCAGCGAAGTCCCAGCAGTACGAGATCCGTCAGGGGCTCGATTGCGGTGCCGAGGAGTACGTCTGCAAGCCGTTCACTCCTCGGGCCCTGCTTGAGAAGGTCGACGAGTTGCTCCAGCAGACGTGAAGGAAGGGGCTGGCGATGAAGGCCAAGATCCTGGTCGTTGACGACGAGCCGAACATCCAGAAGCTGCTCACCGTCGCTCTCACGAATCGAGGGCACGAGGTGGTGACCGCCTCCAACGGAGTAGAGGCCCTCGCGATGGTCGAGACCGAGGAGCCCGACCTCGTCGTGCTCGACGTGATGATGCCGAAGATGGACGGGCATCAGGTACGAGACGAGATCAGGCGCCGCGGGAACCAGGTGCCGATCCTGTTCCTCTCGGCAGCCGGAACCTTCGAGGAGCAAGTCGAGCAGATGAAGGACGACAACGTGGACTACATCCCCAAGCCCTTCAAGCCTGCTGAGGTCGCAGACCACATCGAGGCGATGCTCGATCCCGCCAGACGCGCCGAGTTCGAGCGCGAGCGGCACAGGCGCGAAGCGAAGCTGCACACCATCGTGAACATCATGCACAGAGAGCGTGAATGACACGCCGTCACGAGAAGGGGCGCCCGTGACTGCGAAGACCATCCTCATCGCCGACGACAATCTGCAGATCCGCATGCTCGTGAAAGCAGCCCTCCGCCCGCTCGGCTGCGAGGTGGCCGAGGCCGTGGATGGGGAGCAGGCATTGGAGAAGGCCATCGCGCAGCCGCCCGACGTGCTCTTGCTCGACGTGACCATGCCGAAGCTCGACGGCTTCGAGGTGCTGTCGTTCCTTCGCAAGCGCCCGGAGACCGCTGGGCTCAAGGTCATCATGCTGACGACGGCCGCCCAGAAGACCGACCTGAAGCGCGGCGTCGAACTGGGCTGCGACGACTACGTCGTCAAGCCCTTCGAGCCGCGTGCCTTGCGGGAGACGGTCGAGCGTGCGCTCGGCGAGTAGGGTCGGTGCGGGGGAGTGGCTCCGCGGAAGCACTACCGGAGGATTGGCCAGTGATTCGTGGCTTGCACTTGTGACATCAGTCACATAAAGTTGTTGCGTACCCTGCGTTGCGTCACCAGGCTCTGAGGGGGAGTCGTGAACGGTCGGATGGTTTGCTCGAAGCGCACGAGGCTTATGATCGCCCTCGCATGCTTCGTCGTAGGCGCCTTCTGGGCTTCCCAGGCTCTCGCCTTCGATGAGACGACGTCGACGTACACGCCTGGGGTCGGTTGCGCGAACTGCCACAACCCGAACGGGACGACGGGCACCGGGACTCGGGTCGGACCGCACTCCGGATACAGCGCGACCACGAGCGCGTGCGAGTGCTGCCACACCGTGCACGATGCTCCCACCGCGAACAAGCTCCTGCCCGGCGAGACCATCAAGTCCACGTGCTTCACCTGCCACGATGGCACGACGACGCAAGGGCAAGGCGTGTACGGTGCTATCGCAGCGCGGGGCGCGACCGTGGGTGCGCAGCACCGCATCGAGACGACGAGCGTCGTGCCCGGCGGCAACGCCGCGACCGGCGGCAGCCTCGCGATGGCATTCTCGGGCCCGAACCAGACGCTCACCTGTTCCGACTGCCACTCCCCGCACGGACGCAACCTCGTCACGCCGTTCCTGGGCGAGCGGCAGCGTTCGTACTGGTTCCAGCGCGACTATCACGGGCTCCTCACCGTGCAGGTGCAGAGCCGATTGCTCAAGCAGCGGCCTGGCGGGGTCGCCACGGCCGTCGCCGAGTACGGCTCTGACTGGTGCCTGGCCTGTCATGCCGGACGAGCTTCAGGGCTTCCGGCCACGCACAACCATCCGGTCGAGTCGCGGCTGACGACGGTCAACCCGGCGAACTACCGCCTCGCCGCGATCGTCGCCTCCGCCGGCCCGACGTCGCAGACGACCATCGGCCCCATGGGCATCAACACGAAGAACCCGGGGTACAACCTCGGCTACCTGTGGCCGTACCCCCGCACCGGCGCGCAGGCGGGTCGCTACCCGATCTGCCAGCAGTGCCACGAGGACTTGCGCTACGTCGGCGAGCTGACCACTGCGGGGCTGCCGGCTCAGGCCATGCCGTCGACGGCCACCGTGACGAGCCCGGACGGCCGCACCTCGACGGACAACCCGCGGTTCCAGAACTTCCCCCACGAGACCTTGGGGTACCGGATGCTCGTGGAGGCGACGACGACCGCGTACTCCGACGACTTGTGCTTGAACTGCCATCCGGTGCTCCAGCTGCCATAGGTGCTGCAGACCTGTTTGACGCTGCTCCTTTGCCCTGCTAACCTGCGTTCATACTGCCTGCACGAGGGGGGTCATTGGTACGCGCGTCCCGCCTTGCGATTCTAGCCTGCATCGCGCTTGCGGCGGCAATCGTCCCGGCTGTAGCCAACGCCTTCGACGAGTCGACCACCACGCCGCCCCCCAGCATGAGCTCGAGCCCATGCGATGTGTGCCATCGGTGGGGCAAGCCCACCCAGTGGCCCACCGACCCAGCGTGCTCGCGATGCCACAACCCCGGAGCCATCATCTCGTACGACGTGTCGGGCGTCTACGGGACCGGCCCTCACGGCGGATACACCGCCCTCAGCAGCGGCCGCAAGGCGTGCCACACCCTGCACGATGCGGCCTCTGGCAGGGACCTCCTCCCTGGGCAGACCATCCGTGACACCTGCTTCACCTGCCACGACGGGACTCAGGGTCAAGGCGTCTACGGTACCATCGTCGCTCGCGGGCTGACAGTCGGCGGGCAGCACCGGCTGGAGACCACCGCCGTCGTGCCCGGAGGCAATGCTTCGACCGGCGGCAGCGCGACGATGGCTTTCTCCGGCGCCAACGGGACGCTCACGTGCAGCGATTGCCACTCGCCGCACGGCAACCAGACCGTCGCCCAGTTCAGCAGGGGAAGCGCGTTCCGGCCCCGCACGGACTGGTTCTTGGACGTGCGGCCCGACCACTGGATGAACCTCTCTCCTGACCTGCTGCCCGATGATGTCGCGCCGTACACATCGCTGCTCCTCAAGCAAAAGCCGGGCGGAGCGACGACTGCAGTCGCCAACTACGGATCGGACTGGTGCCTCGCGTGCCACCGAGGCCGAGCATCGGGCATGCAAGGCGTGTTCAACCACCCAGTCCAGTCGCTGTTGACCACCACCCTCGTCTACAAGACCGTATGGGAGTTCCGCCTCGAGGACACCAACGAGAACAGCATCTTCCTGTGGCAGTACCCGCGGACAGGCGATTTGAGACGGGAAGGTATGTTCCCGATCTGTCAGCAGTGCCACGAGGACACAAGGTACGTCGGGACGCTGAGTGCCGATGGCAGGACGCGCCAGCCCGCTCCGCTCACCATCACTGCCGCCGACGGCAAGTCCGCAACGGACAACCCTCGATTCTTGAACTTCCCCCACGAGACGACGGGCTACCGGCTGCTTGTCGAAGCCACGACCACGGCCTTCTCGGACGACCTGTGCCTCAACTGCCACCCGGAGCAGCAGCTGCCGTAGGGTCTTGGCTCGAGGAGCTTAGGTCAGCGCTCGTCGGTGCGGCCTGCCCGCGTCCAGCGGCACAACCGCGACTCCGCGATCTCCAGCACCTCGTAGATCGCCACGCCCATGAACCCCATCGCGACGATGCCGGCGAACATGTCCGCGTACGCGATCCGCGTCCACGCGTCCATGATGTACCACCCCAGCCCGTCGGTACCGGCGACGGTCTCTGAGAAGAACAGCACGGCGATGGCCGTGCCAGTGCTGACGCGCAGCGCCGTGAAGATTGCGGGCAGTGAAGCAGGAACCACCACGTGGCGAAACCCCTGCCAGCGGGACGCCCCTAGCGACTGCACTGACAGCACCGCCGATGGCGAGACTGCCCGGGCCGCATCGCGGGCTGTGACGAGGATCTGGAAGAACACGATGAGCGCCATGAGGGCGACTTTCGGAGCGTCCCCGATACCGAACATCACGAGCAAGACCGGCAGGAAGACGACCTTCGGAACCGGGTATGCGAGGAACACGAGCGGCCCTGCGACCGAATCCAGCCGTCGCGAACGCCCCATCAGCAGCCCCGCGGGCGCTCCAACCACGAGTCCGAGCGTCGTCGCGAGCAGCACCCGCCACGCGCTCACGACGAGGTTCGGCAGGATGCCCGTACGGAGCCCGGCCGCGAGCGCACCGGCCGTCTCGCCAGGTGACGGCAGCGCCCTCGTGTCGAGCAGCCACGCCAAGACCTGCCAGACGATCAGCACGACCGCGCTGGCGAGCGCGTACCCCATCCCACGCGACTTGGACGGCCTCACCGCTCGCCACCCGCCTCATCGACCTCGGTGCTGGCGAACGCGCCTTCTTCTGCAAGCATCCGCCTGAGCGTCACGCACCGGTGCAGGAAGGTCTCGCTCGCACGGTACGATCGCTCGCCCGCCTCGGGGTTGTCGAGAATGGCCGCGACGCGCCCAGGCCTGGGCGTCATCACGACGATGCGCCGCCCGAGGAAGACCGCCTCCTCGATCGAGTGCGTCACCAGCACCTGGGTATGCCGACGCTGGAGCCACAGCCCGAGCAGAAGGTCTTGCAGGTCCTCCCGGGTAAGCGCATCGAGCGCCGACAGGGGCTCGTCCATGAGCAGCACGTCCGCATCGAGCGCGAGCGCCCGCGCCAGAGCGACGCGTTGCCGCATGCCGCCTGAGAGCTCGGCGGGGAAGGCGCGTGCGAACTCGGCCAGACCGAGGCGCTCCAGCACCGCGCGGACCACCGTCCGCCGCGTGGCGGCATCCACACCGCGGATCTCCAGGCCGAGCCCGGCATTGTGTTCGACCGTCTTCCAGGGCAGAAGCCCGAGATCCTGAAGCATCAACGCCGTCCGGAGGCGTGGGCCGGCGACCCCCTCGCCGCCGATGCGGACGGCGCCCGCAGACGGCGGGACCAGACCGGCCAGCGCTAGCAGCAACGAGGACTTGCCACAGCCGGAAGGGCCGATCACCGCGACGGGTTCGCCCCCATCGACGCGCAGGTCCAAGGAGCGGACGGCGACGACGGGCTTCGCTCCAGAGTACGCGACCGTCAGCCCTTCGACCTCGATGCCTGCCAACGCGATGCGCCTACCTCGGGATCTTCTGCACGAGGTCGCCGTACGCGAGGTCGGTCTTCAGCAACCCCTTCGCACGCATCCATTCCAGCACCGGGGCGACCATCGCCTCGCTCGGCGTCTGGGCCTTCGGATATGCGTTGACCACGTAGCTGTCCTTGATCGGCTCGGGCAGGCGAGCCTTCTCCGCAAGGAGCGCCCGCCACGCGCCAGGATCGGCATCGATGACGTCCACCGCCGCGTCCCAGGCGCGCAGCAGCCTCCGCGCGGTCTCCATGCCGCCTGGGACTGCGAGGTACTTGTCCGATACGCCGAGCACTGTCTGCGTGAGGTTCTCACCCCTTGTGTCGTCGGCGAGCAGGACAGCACCCTGCTTCTCCGCAAGCGTCAGCAGCGGCTCGGGAAGCGCCGCCGCTTGGAGCTTGCCGCTCATGAGGAGCTCGAGCCGCACGGGAACCTTCGGCACGACCTCCTTCTTGACCTGGTCAGCAGGCACGCCGGCGCTTTGCATGAGCTTGTCGACGACGTACTCCTGGATCGACGCGGACGACGTGCCGATCGGCACGCCTGCGAGGTCTGCAAGCGACTTCGCCTGGGAACCGGGCCGAGCCACGATGCCGAAGCGCCCCTCTTGAGGCGTCGCACCGAGCATCACCGTCACGAGGGACACCGGCGAGCCGCCCGACTCCAGGGCTGCTGAGGCGATGATGTCGCCCATGTACGCGTCGATCGAACCGGACGCGAATGCCGCGTCTCGCTCCTGCGCCGCCTGGAAGGTGACGATCTCGACCTCGATGCCCTCCTTCTTGAACAGCCCCTGTTGCTCGGCCACCCACAGAGGGAGCGAGTCCTCGGTGGGCAGCACCCCGATCCGGATGGGCTCGGGCTTGGCCTCGATGCCGGCCCCTGCGTCGACGGCCCGCTCCTGCTTCGCGCACCCGCCGAGCCCGATGGTCGCCACCACCGAGATCGCGAGCGCTGCCAGTACCCATCGCCTGCTCACGCGCATCCTCCTCTTCGACGTGGTGCGGCCGGAATCGTCAGCACACGGGCCGACGGAGATGCAGCTCGTCACGCACCGCGATCCCTGCAAAGCCCGGCACGACTTCGCCGTGGTGATCCACCATCTCGCCAGCGACCAGCTCGTACAGCACGAACCCCCGGCGCTGGTAGAAGTACAGCGCCGGGATGTCGTCGTTGGTGGTCGCGACCTTGATGAAGGGGAGCCGCCGCTCTCGTGCGATCCCGACCGCCGCTTCCACGAGCGCCGCCCCGACTCCCGAGCCCTGGTAGCGCGGATACACGGTGAGCAGCACGACGGCGAGCTCTCCGCGGTCGATTGCGAGCGAGATGAGACCCGCGAATCCGTCTTCGGCGATCGCGACGAGATTGTCGCAGGCAAGGACGTCGAAGGTGCGGCCGAAGACGTCGATCTCGGTCTCGCCCCATGCCTGGTCGCAGATCGCCTCGATCTCGTGCCGGTCGGATGCTACGGCCGGACGGATCTCGAAGCGCACCTCTGTGCTCCCCACCCGGTGTTCGGCACAGGTGACAGACATGTGGGCGTCGCCGAGCGGCAGGTCTTCGCCGCACAAGGCGCACCGGTACTGCGGGTACGGCACCTCAACGGGGCCGTCCTCGTCAGCGGGAACCATGCGTCCTCCTTCGGAACGGGTGCCGTGCACGCCCATTATAGACAGCGCTACCCCGATGCCGCCGCCTCCGCTAGTCTAGCGGCAAGGACTCCGACGATTGGACGGCCATGACGCCCCTCCCTGTGCTCGACGATGAGTGGCGCGCACGCCTCGCGTGCGCTCGCGTGCTGTTCACCGACGTGGACGGCACGCTCGTGGGGCCTGGCGGCGTGCTGCTGGCCGACGCCGAGGGCCGCCCGTCCGCGCGCACCGCAGAGGCGATCGTCCAGGTGAACCGTGCAGGGCTGCCCGTGGTCATCACCACCGGACGGAACCGCATGCAGACGGCTGAGATCTCGCGCCTGCTTGGCTGGGGCGCCTTCATCGCCGAACTGGGATGCGTCGTGCAGTTCGACCGGTCGGAGGAACCCGTCTTTCTTGCAGGCGACTGGCCCGACGACGTGCTCTTGCCGGGCGAGACACCGTGGCAGGCCATTGTGCGCGCCGGTGCTCTGGACGCCCTGACGGCGGCCTTCCCGGGCCGCATCGAGGAGCACGCCCCGTGGCACGTCGACCGCGTCGCCACCCACGTGCTGCGGGGCAACGTCGACGTCGCGGCCGCTCAACACGTTCTCGACGGCCTGCCGCTTCAGATCCGCATCATCGACAACGGCATCATCCGGCCGCCTCGCCACACGCTCATCGGCGTCGAGGAGATCCACGCCTATCACCTCGTGCCACGCGGCGCGAGCAAGACGCGCGCGATCGGCCTCGTGCTCGAGCGCCTCGGGCTTGACCGCGACCAGGCGCTCGCGATCGGCGACTCTGCAAGCGACGTCGAAATGGCCGATGCGGTGGGCGTGCTCGTGCTCGTGGCGAACGCGCTCGACGACCGCCGAGTTCTGGAAGCGGCTTCCGGACGCCGTAACGTGGTGGTGACCCGTGGTCGGCGCGGCGAGGGCTGGGCGGAGCTCGCAGAGGCCTGGCTTGCGGTGCGCGGGTCCGCCTTCATCTGAACTTCCTCGCACCGTATGCATTGCGCCCACGACCACGAGCGGGCTACAATCGGCACGCCTCGCGTTGTGAGGCGTTGACAACGCGAACAGATCCGTTCCGTTCGGTGCGGCTCCTGTCCGAACACAGGCCACTGCCCGGAAATGTCGAGAGACGCCAATGGGTAGAACAGCCTTCCCCGGCTTAAGGGGACGGCTAAGGTGGCTGGGGTGCGGGGCGATCGCCCCGGCGCGCAAGCGCTCCCTACGTCGGACAGTGCTCAAACCACAGACGAGGGAATGGAGTGCGGTCGCTGTCCGCACGTGCACACGGGCCCCTCGTCGTTCGCGCCGACGGAGGGGCTTTTCGCGTTGTCTGGACCTGTCGTCGAGCGAAGAGGACCTCTGTGAGACCGTTCAGTCGGTAGGTCCCGGCTCCCGCCTGCCGGGGGTGCGGGACCCGCGAGCAGGCCTCCTGGCGCGTGCGCCCGGGGGAAGGGAGCAACCGTGTTCTACTTGACCCGCATGCTGGGCAAGCCGGTTGTCGACGCCGCCGGCGAGACCATCGGACGCATCAGCGACATCGCCGTCGCCACGGGCGAGGTGTTCCCGCGTGTGACATCGCTCGCGTTCCTCGGCCCCGGCAAGACGCCGTTCATGCTGTCGTGGCGCAAGTACGTCGCGTCCATCGACGACGAGAAGGTCGTGCTCAATGCCACGAAGGACGCCCTCCGGTTCAGCTACCTGCAGCCGGACGAGATCCTGCTCGCTCGCGACCTCCTCAACAAGCAGATCGTCGACACGCAAGGCATGAAGGTCGTGCGCGTCAACGACCTGAAGCTCTCCGAATCCCGCAACCAGCTCCGGCTGCTCGGTGCAGAGGTCGGCGTGCGCGGCATCCTGCGCGGCCTGCACCCCGTGCTCGAGACGATCGCCGAACGCCTTGCCAAAGCATTCGGCAAGGAGCTCCGGGAGAACATCATCGCCTGGAACTACATGGATCTGCTCGAGCGCGACCTGTCGCAGGTGAAGCTCTCCGTCACCCACAAACGCCTCCATGAGCTGCACCCCGCAGACATCGCCGACGTCCTGGAGCAGCTCACGCCTGCGCAGCGCGCCAAGGTGTTCGAGCACCTCGACAACGCCCAGGCAGCAGAGACGATCTCGGAGCTTGAAGATGCGTTCCAGGCCGAGGTCATCGGCGACCTGGGCGCACAAAGGGCGTCCGACATCCTCGAAATCATGGATCCGGACGACGCAGCGGACATCATCGGCGACCTACCGTACGACAAGGCCGAGGCGCTCCTGCGCCTCATGGGCGTGAACGAGGCGCGCGCGATCCGCTCGCTGCTCGGCTACCGGGAGAAGACCGCCGGCGGCATCATGACCCCGGAAGTCACCCGCGTGACCGAGGACATGACGGTCGGCGAGGTCATCGACTACATCCGCAAGGAAGCATCGGAGCACGAAAGCCTCTACTACATCTACGTCGTCGACGCCAACGGCCGCCTCGAAGGCGTCGTGTCGCTGCGAGACCTCGTGCTGTCCGAGCCCGGAACCAGGATCGCCGACCTCGTCAGCCGCGACGTGATCACCGCTGACGTCGACGACGACCAGGAGAGCGTCGCTGAGACCATGTCGAAGTACGACCTGTTGGCCCTGCCGGTCGTGGACGAGACCGGCAAACTGCTCGGCATCGTGACCGTCGATGACGCTCTCGAGGTCATGGAGGAAGAGTCCGCCGAGGACCTTGAGATCGCCACTGGCACGTCACGCGAGCACGGACCGCTCGCGACGGCGTGGTGGCTCATCGTGCGGCGCAACGCATGGGTGGGGCTTTGGGCCATCGCGCTCATCGTCGCCGCCTCCGTGAGCAGGGATGCCTCGATCTGCTCCCGCATGCCGGCCGCGTGCGACCTCCTGCTCGCTGCGGCGACCCTTCTGCCCATCGTGCTCCGCGCAGCCGACGAGGTGTCCTCGCGCACGATCAGCGAGCTCATCGACACCACGCCTGGCGGCGACCGCCCGTCGTTCATACGCCGCCTGCTCCGCGAGAGCGGCATCGGTGCTGGGGTTGCGCTCGCGGCTGCCATCGTCGCATTCGCGTGGGTGGAGATCTCGGCGGCCGCTCAAGGCACGGTCGGAATCGTGTTTGCGCTGGCGACCGGCGTGGCCGTGCTCGTCACCGTCTTCGTGGCCAGCGCGTTCGGCGAGGCAGCACTCAAGGCGAGCGACGCGGGCAAGACGCCGCCGAGCTCGCTGCTCTCGTTCGCCGCGATGCTTGCCGGAGCTGCCGTGTACCTCGGACTCGCGTACGCCCTGGGCGCCTGGATCGAGCTGGGGTAGGCAGTGGCGCGCTCGGACACTACTAAGCGAGCCGGCCTGCTCGCGATCCTTGGCGTCATCGGACCGGGAATCATCGCGGCATCCGCCGGCAACGACTCCGGCGGCATCTCCACGTACTCAGTTGCTGGAGCACGCTACGGCTACACCATGTTGTGGATGATGCTCGCGATGACGCCGTCGTTCGCCATCGTGCAGGAGATGGCCGGCCGCATGGGAGCCGTCACCGGCAAGGGGTTCGCGGCGCTGATCCGCGAGCGCTTCGGCCTGCGGCCGACCTTCGTAGCCATGCTCCTCCTGCTGACCAGCAACGCGGCGACCACCGTGGCGGAGTTCGCAGGCATCGCCGCCGCGATGGAGCTTTTCGGGGTATCGCGGCTGATCTCCGTGCCGATCGCCGCAGTCGCGGTCTGGATGCTCGTCACCCGCGGCTCGTACCGCAACGTCGAGAAGTTCTTGTTGGCCCTGTCGTCGGTGTTCGTCTCGTACATCCTTGCAGCCGTGCTCGCACGCCCCGACTGGGGCACCGTGGCAAGCAGCTTCGTGACGCCGCGCATCGTGCCGACACAGGCGTTCCTCGCCCTTGCCATCGGCCTTACGGGAACCACGATCGCGCCGTGGATGCAGTTCCTCGTGCAGAGCAACATCGTCGACAAGGGAATCAGCGTGAAGGAGTGGGCTCTCGCACGGTGGGACGTCATCGTGGGAGCGCTTTCGGCCAACGTCGTCGCCTGCTTCATCATCATCACGACGGGCACCGTGCTCCACCCCGCAGGGATCACCATCCAGGACGCGGGCGAGGCGGCAAGGGCGCTCGCACCGCTTGCGGGGCACTACGCGGAACTGCTGTTCGCGGTCGGGTTGCTGTCAGCGTCGATTCTGTCGGCCGCGGTCCTCCCCCTCACGGCCTCCTATGCCATCTGCGAAGCGTTCGGCTGGGAAGCGGGGCTCGACCGGTCGTGGAGCGAGGCGCCCGCATTCAACGGGCTGTACACGTTCATCATCTTCGCAGCGGCCGCCTACATCCTCGTGCCCGGGCTGGACCTCATCGCCATCATGCTCCTCTCGCAGGTCGTGAACGGCATGTTGCTCCCGTTCCTTCTCATCTTCATGATGGTCATCGTCAACGATCGCAAGATCATGGGACGCCACGTGAACAGCCGCTTCAACAACGTCTTGGCATGGACGACGATCGTCGTCGTCATCTCGCTGACCGCCGCCCTTCTCGGCATGACGGCGCTCGGCATCGGGTAAGAGGTTCTCGCATCGCAGGCCACGGCCTCGTGAGGGGAGCGCTCCGGTGATGGACGACTCGCTCGCACGCGCGAAGGCGGTCCTCCGGCTCAGGAGCCGGGCCGCACGGCGCGCCATCACGCCCGAGCAGCGCTCTGCCGCTGCGGCAGCCATCGCCGCCGCAGTCCTGTCCCTTCCTGAGGTCGCCGCGGCCCGCGTCGTGGCCGCGTACGGCGCCATGCCCGAGGAAGCAGACGTCCAGCCGCTCATCGAAGCGCTCTGGGAGATCGGGGTCCGAGTCGCCCTGCCAAGGGTCGCCTCTCGATCGGAACTGACGCTGCACCTGTACGCTCCGGGGGACGAGCTGATCGTCGGCCCGTACGGACTGAAGGCGCCGCGGCCGGAGGCGCCGCGTGTGCCGGTGGAGCAGGTGGATGCGTTCGTCGTCCCCGGCGTCGCGTTCGACCTGTCGTGCAACCGCCTAGGCATGGGCGCGGGATACTACGATCGGCTCCTGGCATGCGCACGGCCCGACGCTGCCGTGATCGGCGTTGCCTACGACGAGCAGATCGCCGTATCGATCCCGTGCTCCTCGCACGACCGCCCGGTCGACGTCCTGGTCACGCCCACCGGTGTGTTCCGACGACCGTCGCGCACAATCACCAGGCTGCCTTGACGACCCCGAGGTCTGCGAGCGGCACGAACTCGTAACCGCGGGCGCGAAGCTGCCTGATGATGCCCGGAAGCGCGGCTATCGTCTGGCTCCGGTCTCCTCCGCCATCGTGCAGCAAGATGACGGCACCGGGCGTCGTTGCGCGAACGACCTCCGCTTCTATCTGAGCTGCCGTCTTGCCGCGACGCCAATCCTGGGGATCGACCGTCCACAACACCACGCGCAGGTGTTGCCGCGCTGCGGCCTCGTACGCGTCAGCATCGATGGCGCCGCCGGGCGGCCTGATCCAACGCGGCGTCACGCCCGTCGCAGCCCGTATCGCCCGGTTCGTCTCCGCGATCTCGCTCGCGAGGCGACGGCCGTCCGACGTCGAGAGGTCCACGTGCTGGTAGGTGTGGTTCCCCACGACGTGCCCGGCCTGTACGAGGCCCCGGACGATGTCAGGGTGCGCCTTGACCTGCTTGCCGATGACGAAGAAGGTCGCGGGAACGCCTTCGGATTCCAAGATCCGTGCGATTGCCTCCGTCTGCCGTGGCCATGGACCGTCGTCGAAGGTGAGCGCCACCTTCTTCCTGCGCGTGTCTATGACGCGCTTCAGCACCATCGGCTCAGCCGGTCGGACGGTCTCGCTCGCCACGACGTCACCGGACACCGCACCGGTCACCACGCGAGCGACTCCCGCCATCCCGGGAGCTGCCAGCGTAAGCAGCGCCCCCTTGCCGGTCACCTCCGTCGGAACGGGAATCGTCTCAAGACGCTCGACGGTCTTCTCGATCACGTCCTTGCCGCGGAGCACGCGTATGTCGTCACCGGGCCGGACGACGTCGCTCGTCGAGGCCGGGACCCCGTTGCGAAGCACGCGCGGACCTTCGCCAGCTCCCCGGATGAGCACGCGTCGATCGGAGGCCGCAACCAGGTCTCCCCGCGCAGCCGTGAGGCGCTCGGCAGCCGTCTCGCCTACGGTGGCGCCGGGATGCGCCAGCACCCGGCGCCCGTCTACTCGCACCGGGACGGCGGCGAACGACGCGTGTGCGGCCAACAACGCGGCCGCCAGGACGACCCCGCATGCGACCCGTGTGATGCGGGCACTGAACGGCTTGGCTGCCACGGAGAACCTACGACGCTATCGCAGCCACTCGCCCACCCGTCAGCGCGATCAAGCGCTCGCGGGTCATCCTGACCATCGAGTCAGGCGTCCCCGCAGCCGGGTAGACGATCTCGTACCTCAAGAGCGATCGGTCGATGAGCACCGGCAGGTCCGGAGGCAAGTCGAACGGGCACACCCCGCCGATCGCGTACCCGGTGACGGCTCGCACCGTATCCGCATCGGCAAGCTCGGCCTTCGTCCCTCCCATCTCGCGTGCTATCGCACTTCCGTCGCCGCGACGGTCGCCTGCCACCAGCGCAAGCACTGGAGAAGCCCCATCGACGACGAACACGAGCGACTTCACGATCTGTCCGAGCTCGCATCCCATCGCATCTGCCGCCATCTGAGCGGTCTTGGTGGACTGCCCGAAGACGACGATCCCGTCGGCCAACCCATGCGCCTCCAGGTAGGCCCGAACGCGCTCGGCTGAACGCGGTTTCCGGACCGTGCTGGGCGCTCGCTCTTCACTCACCATGTGCGCCTTCCGCTCCTGTGTCGAACAGCTGCCTCAGCGTCGGTGCGGGAGCGCGCTCGGGGACTTTGAGCGGTATGCGCAATGCCTCGAGCGCCGCTTCGAGGTTCTCTGTCCACGTCGCCAACGACTTGAGCTCCAACTGCATCAGCGGCACCTCCGGGTGCGGTCGGACCGGCACAAACCCCATGCGGACCAGGAAATCCACACCGACGAGGGGCGACGTCGCGTAGTCCACCCGCCCAGCGACGCCGTACGCCTGCACGACCCGCTCCCCTCGCTGCACGAGGTCGCGAAGCGCCGCCTGGAAGAGCACCTTTCCCAGGCCCCGCTGTCTCGCCTCTGGAACGATGTGCATGCAGCAGATCAGGACCGCCGTGGGCTCCGGCGGGCCGGATGGCATGTTGTGTGCCTGAGGCACTGCGCCGGCGGGCGCGTACTTGACGAAACCGAGGGGCACACCGTCGTCCACCACCACCCGACCGCAGCTGCCCCAGCTCTCCTCGACCGACCGCATCCACGCCCTGACGCGATCGGCGTCGCACACAGCGCCGCACTCCCGCGGAAGGTGCGCCGCAGTCTCCCAGAACGCGCAGCTTGCGCAGCCGCCCGGCAACAACCCGCTCGCATCGGCATCCAACGGACGGAACCGCCGCGCCATGACGGCGTCAGCCATCCTCTCTCGTCAGCTCAGACGCTGCCTTCTTCAGCGCTCTGAGCACCTTGTTGCCTGCACCGCTTCTCATCGAACGCCCTACCGCTTTGGCCGCCGACATGCCAGCATCATACGCCCTCTTGGCCGCGGCAGAGCCTACGTCTTTGAGCACCGCCGCTCCTGCGGCAGCAGCTTTGGCTGCCCCGCCTGAGGGCGCCAGTTCGGCGTATTCGCAACAGAGGCGGACCGCCCCCTCGCTGAATCCGACCACTTGTGCTGCCGTCGCCGAGAGCCGGCCGACCGCGACGTCGCCGACGATCCCCGTGCTCACCTCTACGCCTATGACCGACCCCGTCGCCCAGTCGACCTCCACGTCGGCGACGCTGCCGATCGTCTCGCCAGACGCAGCCGCAACGGGCATGCCGCGCCACTGCACCGTGTCGTCCCACGCCAGACCGACCGCACGCTCCGAGGCTGCACGGCTCGGCAGACGCTCGGCCTCGACCACCACCGCGTCCTCGGCGATCTTGCACGCCTCACGCGGCAGGTACCGCTCGGCCCGAGCCACCACTCCGGCGACTCGCGGCGGTTGCACCGACAGCCCCACCGCCACAGGCTCGCTCGGATGGAAGAGCACCTCGCTCACGCGACCGAGTTCGGAGCCGCCGGCGGAGCGTACCGGCACGTCTCGGATCGCGCTCGTCTTCACCGCCTCGCACCTCCTCGCAGCAGGGCCGGCCGCATGCGCGGCCGGCCCTGGACGATCACCCGTAGCAGCCGTGTCAGCTCAACGCGGGCGCATCTTCGCCGGGAGCCTCAGCTGCGCTGCCGCCCTCCGAAGCCTTCTCTGCGACGAGATCCAGCAGCTCCTCCGCCTTGGACTCCGCTGTCTCCACGCCCGACTTCACGGCCTCGCCGACCTTGTGCACCGTCTCCTTGGCGCCGGGAACCACCTCGACGACTTTCTCTTTGGCCTCTTTCGAGACCGTCTCGACCTGCTCGCGCAGGCGGGAGCGTGCAGCCTCAAGCCGCTCGCGGAGCTCCTCGCTCGTCTCCGTGGCCTTCTCCTTGCTCACGGTGTAGACCTCAGTCGCCTTCTCCTTGCCCGCCTCGTAGAGCTCGAGCCCCTCGCTCCAGTACTCCTTGGCCTTCGCCGCGATGAACTCGCGGTTCTCTTTGCCGGACTTCGGTGCGAACAGCAGACCGAGCACCGCACCGACGACGCCGCCGAGCAGGAATGCGCCGAGGACGCTTTCGCCTCGCCGATAGTCGTACATCGTGGCCACCTCCGTGACTCGAAGACTCACGCGCTGAACCGTACAGGGACTATACCCATCACTCTACCGCATCCAGCGCCATGCGCACGAGGCGTTCCACCAGGTCCTGGAATCCGATCCCCACGGCCTCGGCCGCCATGGGCAGCAGAGACATCTCCGTCATGCCGGGCGAAGTGTTGCACTCGAGCACGTACGGAGAGCCGCCGGGGGCAACCACCATGTCGACTCTGCTCACGTGGCGGCACCCAAGCAGAGCGTGGACCTCCAGCGCCAACCGGCGGACGTCGTCGAGCACGCCGTCAGGCAGCCTGGCGGGCACGTAGTAGTCCGTCTCTCCTGGCGTGTACATCGCCGAGAAGTCGAACACGCCGCTTCTTGGCACCATCTCCACGGGCGGCAGCACCTCTGGCCCGTCCGGTCCCTCAAGCACCGAGACTGCGATCTCGGTCCCGTCGACCCAACGCTCGACGAGCACAGTCTCACCGTACGAAAGCGCGTCCAGCAGCGCTGCCGGCAGCGTCGAAGCGTCCTCGACCTTAGCCAGGCCGAGCGCAGACCCCTGCCCAGAGGGTTTGACGACCAGCGGGAACCCGCCGAGCGCCTCGGGCACCAGGTCGAGCGCCGTCGCCGCCCCCATGTGTTTGAACGCCGCAGCGGTGAACGCCACCCACGCCGGCGTGGGTATGCCTGCGTTCACGAACAACCGCTTCGAGAGCGCCTTGTCCCAGGCGAGCGCTGAAGCCACGACTCCCGGGCCGGTGTACGGGATGCCGAGGAACTCGAGCAGCTCCTGGATGGTGCCGTCCTCGCCGTCCTTGCCGTGGAGCGCGACGTACACGGCATCCGGCTTCTCGCGCCGAAGGGTGCCGACGAGGTCCGGAGTCACGTCCAGCGGGACCACACGGTACCCGCGCTCACAGAGCGCCTCGCTCACACGCCGGCCGCTGCGCAAGGAGACCTCGCGCTCCAGCGACCGACCACCCATCAGCACCGCGACCTTCTCCTTCACAGCTCCCGTCCTCTCACACCGCCAGCCCGGCATCCGCGAATGCGCGGTACAGCTCCAACCGATCCTCGAACACTTCTGAGAGGCGCCGCACGCCTTCGACGATCTGGTCGGGCTGCGCGTAGCAGAACGCAAGCCGCATGCAGTTCCTCCCGCGACCGTCCGGGTAGAACGCATCGCCCGGCACGTACGCCACGCCTCGCTCGACCGCTTCGGCGAGCAGCGACTTGGTGTCGATGAACGCTGGCAGCTCCACCCACACGAAGAACCCGCCTTGCGGGCGCGTGTAGCGCACCTCGGGCGGCAGGTGCTCCTGTAGCGCAGCGAGCATGGCGTCCCGGCGTTCCGCGTAGGCTTCGGTGAGGTGTTTGAGAACGCGGCGCCACCGCGTTCCGGAGAAGTACCGTTCTGCCACCGCCTGCGAGAACTCGCTTCCGCACAGGTCGGCCGCCTGCTTGACGAGCAACAGCTTCTGGAGGATCGGGCGCGGGGCGCACACCCAGCCGAGCCGAAGCCCGGGCGCGAAGATCTTCGAGAGCGTGCCGAGGTAGATCACGTCCTCGTCCAAGGCCTTGAGCGGCTTGCAGTGCCCGCCCTCGAACCGCAGACGGCCGTAGGGGTCGTCCTCGACGACGGGCACCTCGTACTGGCGGGCGAGCTCGACGAGCCTGCGACGCCGCTCTGGGGAGAGGGTGACGCCAGCCGGGTTCTGGAAGTTCGGAACGGTGTAGATGAACTTCGCGCCTCGCGGACCCAACCGTTCGAGCTCTTCCTCGAGCACGTCCACGCGCATCCCGTCATCGTCCATAGGTATGCACACGATGCGCGGCTGATATGCCGAGAACGCTTGCAGCGCACCGAGGTAGGTGGGGCCCTCGGCGATCACGACGTCTCCCGGGTCGATGAACGCCTTGCCGACGAGGTCGAGCGCCTGCTGCGCCCCGGCCGTCACCACGACGTCGTCCGGCTTCGCGCGGATGCCTGATTCGGCCATCAGCTCTACGAAGATCCGCCGAAGCGCCGGACGGCCTTCCGACGAACCATACTGGAGCGCCGTCGCAGCGTGCTCCCGCAACGCCTCGCGTGCCGCCCGTGCCACAGCGTCCGCGGGGACCCGGGACACGTCTGGCATCCCGCCCGCGAAGGAGATGACGTCTGGGCGCGTCGCGGCACCGAACAGGTCCCGCACCGCAGAGGAGCGCACAGAGGACATGCGCTCGGCGTACAGACCGTCCCACCTGTCGAAGACCACTCGCGCGGTTCCCATAGCTCGCTCCCGGATCCTCGCGCCTGCCCCTATGAACACGACGACGACCCTCTCGACAGGGCGAGGGTCGTCGCGGTACCACCTGTCTTCGTCCGGCGCTCGCAAACCCACCGGACCTCGGTGCCCGGGATAACGGCCCGGACCGCCCGCTTCCGGCGCCTCCCGGGAGGCGCCCTGGCGGGGGACATGCGGAGGGGTGGCTGGGCTGATGGCGCCCTCTTCCCTCACGTCCACGCATATTCGGGGCACGAAGCCCACCTGGTGCGCGTAACCTTACCGCGGCCACCCACCGCGGTCAACTTCATCTACGACGCTTCGCGCATCCGAAGAGACCTCAACCGCGCCGTCTCCGCGGGGACGTCGGGCGCTTCTGCGTTATCGACCAGGTGCTTCATGACCTGATCCGCGAGCTTGATGGATCCGAGGCACACAAGGTCATCGTCGTACTCGACGGAGATCCGGAACACACCCTTGCCATCGCGCTTGAAGTCCCACCGGGTCTGGCCGCGCAGCGTGCGTGGCGAACCCGCAAGCGCCATGATCTCCATGACCACGTGCTCGAAGAGGTGCGGCACTTCTGTGTCGGCCAGCTCCTCGGCAAACGACCTGCCTGACGGGTTGTCGCACAGGTGCATCTCGAGAGTCGGCAGGATCTCGCGCACGCGCTCGGCAAGCCCCGGGATGCTCGACGTGCGCATCGCCTCGGTGGCGTCGACGCCGACGACCACGTCGACGCGGTCCGGGCAGACAGTGACGGCGTGGACCTTCATCGCTCCCCCTTCTGACGAGCCTATGCGCAGCTGCGGCGCGTCCCAGCGTAGTATGCCGCGCCGAGAGCAGCCAGCACGACCAGCGCTGCAAGCGCCGCCGCCTTCGCCGCATCGCGCTCGGCGAATCTGCGGGCCTCCGTGCGCACCATGTCCTCGATTCTCCGCGCCTTGAGCCGGAGGTCGTCCACTGTGACGGGTTGCCGTTGGTCGCTCATCGCTGCATCGTCCTTGCCTTGAGTACCGCGAACGCCCCTGCCGCAGCGAGGTACAACCCGCCCACCAGCGCCAGGGCCCCTGGGTACGACAGACGCTCGGCGAGCACGATGAAGGCCGCTACGCCGAGCAAGACCAGGCCGAAGACCGCAAGACACGCGGCTGCCACTGCTGAGGCCAGCGTGAGTCCGAGGCGCTGCAGCGGGACGACGACCTTGTCGCGCACCGCGGCCTCTGCCTCCTGTCGCAGCCAATCCGCTGCTGACTGCAGCAGGTCGGCGACCGCATCGATGACGGCCGTCGCCGAACCCGTCTCGTCCACAGATGATCCCGTGGGCGTCTCGCTCATGCCTGGCGTCTACCCCTCCGGTCGATGACCCGTACGGTAGATACCCGAACCGGGGGCGCGCCATCCAGGCTATCGCACGATCCTCCATCGGATCGTCCCGACGCCGGAGAATCGCAGAGCCTGTGCGGTGCCGGGCCCCAGGTCGAAGGTGCGACCGCGGACGAACGGGCCGCGGTCCATCACCACGGCGAGCACTCGGCGGCCCTTGTACTCGATCTCCACCTTCGTACCGAACGGAAGCGTCCGGTGAGCGACGACCATGCTCGTCGGGGTGAGCTTCCCACCTCCGGCCATCTTGTGTCCGTAGAAGCCGGGGCCATACCACGAGACGCGCGCAGTGCGCCATCCGCCAGCCGCAGGCTTTGCGACGCTCCTGGCGGGCTTCTTGGCCTCCGGCCTCCTTGGGGCCGGCTTGGGAAGCGGGGTTGCCGTCTTCAGTTTGACGGCCGTGAGAGCCGGCAGCGCCTCGGGACTCGCAGACTCGACCTGGTCGGTCTTGGCCTCGAGCACCGCTGCAGCCTCCGCTGCAGCTTCCCTGGCCGCGCTGCCCTTCGTGTCGGCAGAAAGGCCGGCAGCGGGCTCCAAGCCGCTGCCGACGACGAGCGCGAGCACAAGAGCTGCGACACCGATCGCGCCCGTCATGGGGAGAGACGAACTTCGTACCTTCACGCAGAACCTCCGGGTCCGGCTGCAGGACAGGCGGCTCACCGGGCGTGGACATACCACTGGAGTGGAAGACGAGGGAGGAAGAACGGGGATAGCTGCCTCGTACCCGGCCGCTGGATCGGCGCGCTCGCCGCCGTGGCCACACAAGCATCAGCTATGCTGTTCGGTGTGGACCTGATCCGTTCGAGCCTCGCCGCTCCGCATCGTGAACGATAGCGGTCGGCCGCTCGCTTCTCGCTGCCTGACGGCCGAGCGTTGGTCCATGCGTCCGATGCTTGCACCGGCACGCACGCTCGGGCGTCCCTTCACACACAACAAAGGCGAAGTATAGCACACAGTCCGGGTGCAGCCAAACCGTGCGCCTATGAACGATGCGCGTCTCAGCGCGTCGCAGTGG
>JAOAFY010000026.1 GCA_026416035.1 Coriobacteriia bacterium
CTATGAGACTGCGCGTGCTGTCGCGTTGAAGATTCGCCAGATGTGCGGTCCTGCATCGTCTCATACGGCATTCTTAGTGCGCGGTGACGATTTCGCCGACGCGCTGGCTGTAGGTCCCTGTGCGTATGCCCTGAGAGCACCTGTGTTGCTCACGACGACCGGCACCTTGCACCCTGCCGCGCGGGGTGCAGTCACACAGTGCGAGATCGCTGACCTCTACGTAGCCGGTGGAACAGCGGCTGTGTCTGACGGTGCGGTCTCCGAAGTCCAGAAGCTTGTGCTGCGTCCCGTCGTCAGGCTTGCTGGGCAGGACCGCTACGCTACGGCTGCGTCGGTGGCGACGCATGCAGTCCGCTGCTACTGGCTCGACACGGCGCAGGTGCTGGTTGCGACAGGTGCACGCTTTCCGGATGCGCTGGGCGGTGGCGCTGCGGCTGGCAAGCGTGGGTGCGTGATGGTGCTCACGCGCAGCACTGTGTTGCCCGTCGCGACGCGCGACTACCTTGCACGCAACAAGGCTTCGATCGTGGCCGTTCGGATCCTCGGTGGCGTCGATGCCGTATCACAGGATGTGAAGTCCGCCATCGAGAGCGTGCTGAAGTAGAGCGAGCGGCGCACACGGAGGGCTTCCCCTGTCGGTATCCAGAAGGTAGAATGACCTTTGCTGCGCCTATCGGGCGCACGTCGGGCGATTAGCTCAGTGGGAGAGCGCTTCCTTCACACGGAAGAAGTCGCAGGTTCAAATCCTGCATCGCCCACCACATCGAACGGCCCCGCGCGAGACGAGCGCGGGGCCTTTTCGTCTGTGCGTGTCCCCGTGAGGCCTTTGTAACTATGTTTACAATGTCGACGGGTGCGTGGTATAAGACCGCGAGCAGGCCGGATTCCTGACGCCGCCGAGATGCAGATCTTTGCAGGAGCTCGTGCACGTCTCGAGAATAGGTTCGTAACAGCGGTTACACAGTCGGGATCGCAGCAGCACGGGGGTGCGTGAAGTGACGGGTGGGCGCGCGGTACTCTTCGCAGCAGGACTGGTCATCGGGCCTGCTGCGTTTCTCGTGCTCCTCCTGCTGGTGCAACGCCTCCTTGCTCCTCGTCGGCCGGGAGATGTCAAGCAGAGCGCGTTCGAGTGCGGCATCCCTCAGGCGGACACTCCGTGGAAGCCGGTCAATGCCCGGTTCGCAGGCATCGCCGCTTTGTTCGTGCTGTTCGACGTAGAAAGCGTGCTGCTGTTCGCCGTGGCACCGGCCGTCAAGGGGTCGCTCGCGGGAGTGGTCGAGATTGCAGCGTTCGCGGCGTTGTTGGCCGTCGGGCTTCTGTTCGCGTGGCGGAAGGGTCTCCTGACGTGGCAACGATAGAAGACATCGCCGAGTTTCTAGATAAGGCGCCGGGCGGCGGGATCTTGCTGACCACGGTAGACGCGGTCATGAACTGGTCCAGAGGCAAGTCCCTGTGGACCTTTCCGATGGGCACCGCGTGTTGCGCCATGGAGTTCATCGCCGCGTCGTTCTCGCGGTTCGACTTCGACCGCCATGGGACGATCCCGAGGCCTGACCCTCGCCACTGCGACGTGATGGTGGTCGCCGGCACGATCACGCACAAGATGGCCCCCGCCGTGAAGCGGATCTACGAGCAGATGCCTGAACCGAAGTGGGTCGTTGCGATGGGCAACTGCGCAGTGTCCGGCGGCATCTTCTACTACGACACCTACTCGGTGGTCCGCGGTGTCGACGAGTTCCTGCCAGTGGACGTCTACATCGCCGGCTGCCCGCCGCGACCAGAGGCCCTCCAGGACGCGATCTTGCAGCTCCGCAAGAAGATCGCCAGCGAGTCGATATCGCCGCGCCGCAGGCGGCCGGTGGCAAGCGAGCTTCCGCAGCCTTCTGACCCGCGAAAAGGCGACTTGGAGGAACAGCCATTGGCGAGATCCAAAGCGACTGCCGGAGGACCTGACGTATGAGGATAGAGGAGCTTCGCGAGCGCGTATGCGCGATGTACCCGGACCTGTGCCCTCTGTTCTCGATCGAGTTCGGAGACGGATCGATCGCTGTGCCCCTGGAACGCGTGCATTCCGCCGCAGCGGACCTCAAGGATATGGGGTTCGACCGGCTCGGGATGGTGACTGCGGTCGACAGGGGAGACGAGTTCGAGATCGTCTATCGGCTCCAGTCGCGGGACCTTCGCGCAGCGATGTTCTTAAAGGCCGCGGTGCCCAAGAACGATCCGGTTGTCCCCAGCATGTGCGACCTGTGGCCTGCTGCGGAGTGGCAAGAGCGAGAAGTCTTCGACCTGTTCGGGATCGTCTTCGATGGGCACCCGGACCTGCGCCGCATCCTGCTTCCGGAAGACTGGAGCGGCCACCCGCTTCGGAAGGACTACGCCGATGACCGCATCGTGCGCAGGCCGGACTACATCTAGGCGGAAGCATGAGGACTGAGGAGCTGACCCTCAACCTAGGTCCGTCCCACCCGTCGACCCACGGGGTGTGCCGCCTCGTCGTCCGTCTCGATGGCGAGGTCGTCACGCATGTCGAGCCAGTCATCGGGCATCTCCACCGCGGCATCGAGAAAATGGCGGAAAACCGCACCTACCTGCAGGTTGTGCCGCTCACGGACCGGCTGGACTACGTCGGCTCGATGTACGCGAACTGGGCCTACTGCCGTGCGGTGGAGCGTCTCGCCGGCATCCGGGTGCCAGAACGCGCCGAGTACCTGCGTGTGATCGTCTGCGAGCTCCAGCGCATCGCGAGCCACATGATGGGCATCGGATCGAGCGCAGCCGACACCGGGGCCACCTCTGCGTTCCTGTACGCTTTCGCGCAGCGCGACCTCGTGATCGATCTGTTCGAGGCGCTGTGCGGCGCCCGGCTCACATACAACTACGTGCGGCCTGGCGGCGTGGCGTTCGATCTTCCGGAGGGATGGGTCGAGCAGTGCCGGTCCTTCGTCGCTCAGCATCCGTCCGCGATGCTCGAGATCGACGAGCTGTTCTTCGGCAACGTCATCGCCCGCGCGCGGCTGAAGGGCATCGGCGTCCTGGATGCTGACACGGCTGTCGCATGGGGCGTGTCCGGGCCGTCAGCCCGTGGGTCAGGAGTCGACTGGGACCTGCGTCGGGACGACCCGTACTCGGTGTATCCGCGGTTCGACTTCGACGTGGTGGTGGGCTCCAACGGCGATGCCTACGACCGTGCGCGTGTGCGTCTGTGGGAGTGCATCGAGAGCTGCCGGATCATCGAGCAGGCGCTCGATCAGCTCGAGCCCGGTCCCGTCATGGCCGAGGGGCTGCCGAGGCTGCTGGCGCCGCGACCTGGCGATGCGTACGACCACATCGAGAGCGCCAGGGGGTCCTTGGGGGTGTACCTCGTGAGCGATGGGTCCGTGAGGCCGTATCGCATGAAGGTCCGGTCGCCTGCGTTCTGCAACCTCGCGGTGCTACCGCTGATAGCGACTGGACACACCTTGTCGGACCTGCTCGTCATCCTCGGTTCCCTCGATCCCGTCTTCGGGGAGGTGGATAGGTGAGCGCCCTCCTGCTCGGGATTGCGTGGGGCATCGCGGCGGTGCTGGCCATCGCTGGCGGTGCCGTGATCGGCGTGTGGTGGGAGCGCAAGGTCGCGGGCCACATCCAGCTCCGGTACGGACCGCTGCAGATCGGCCCCGCCGGCTCCCTCCAGATGTTGGCTGACGTGCCGAAGCTGCTGTTCAAGGAAGACATCGTTCCGTCGGCAGCCGACAAGCCGCTGTTCAAGTGGGCCCCTTTGATGGTATTCGCGCCGGTGGCGGCATCACTTGCCGTGATCCCCTTCGCAGCCGGGTGGGCGCCTCTCGATACCAGCGTCGGCGTGCTGTTCTTCTTGGCGGTGCCCTCTCTGGAAGTCGTCGCCATCCTCGTGGCCGCGTGGTCGCAGAGGAACACGCTGGCAGCCATCGGAGGGCTGCGGGCGGCTTCGCAGATGATCGCCTACGAAGTGCCGCGCGCGCTGTCCGTCCTTCCGTTGGTGCTCCTCGCGGGATCGTTGCGTCCGACCGCGGTGCTGGGTGCATGGCAGTGGTGGTGGATGCCGCTCCTGTCGATCGGCTTCATCGTCTACCTCATCGCCTCGATCGCGGAGATGAACCGGGGTCCGTTCGACCTGCCGGAAGCGGAATCCGAGCTGGTCGCTGGGTACTTCGCAGACTACTCAGGCATGCGCTGGGCGATCTTCATGATGGCCGAGTACGGTGCGATGATCGCAGCAAGCCTGTTCGCCGCGGCGACCTTCCTCGGCGGAGGCTGGCCGTTTGGCGGTGCGCTCGGGACTGCTGCCATCGTCTTGAAGGCGGCGCTCCTTATCACCGTCATCATGTGGGTCCGCTGGACCTTCCCGCGGGTGCGCCAGGACCAGCTGCTGAGATTCTGCTGGACGGTGCTGGTGCCGGCGGCTCTCGTGCAGCTCGTCGTGGTGGGGGTGGTGCTGCCGTGGATGTGAAGCGCGCGCGTCCGGCGGTTCCACCGTCAGTCTCCGGGGATGCCGAAGACCGGATGGGTCTCGTCAAGGGCGCCGCATCACTGGCGAAGGGTCTGGGCATCACCCTCAAGGCGGGGGTGAGCAGGCCTCTGACCGTGCGCTACCCGCAACAGAAGGTGGCAGTCAGCCCCCGGTGGCGAGGGCCGCTCGCGCTCCGCGGCGTCCTGGGTCGGGACGACATCCCGCTGCTCAAGTCGGCATCGCACGCGTACAACGAACTCATCGATGGGCTGTACCGGAGCGACCGGCTTCCCCCATGCGTCGGGAACTGCCCAGCGAACGTGGACGCCCGTGGCCAAGCGTTCCTCATCGCAGACAACCGCGTGGCTGAGGCGTACGAGCTCGTGCGCGACCGGAACATCCTTCCGGGAGTTCTGGGCCGCATCTGCCACCACCCGTGCGAGACCGCGTGCAAGCGGAACTTCTACGATGAGCCGGTGGCGATACGGCCGCTTCACCGTTTCGCCTACGAGGAGTACCGGAAGATCCGGCATGAGCGCATCTCTCCGCTCCCGCGCACGCAGGGCAAGAGCGTGTGCGTGGTCGGATCAGGCCCGTCTGGCCTAGCGGCCGCATACGACCTGCTCAAGCTCGGCTACCGTGTCGTGATGTACGAGCGCGAGCGCAAGCCCGGCGGAGCGCTCAACACGGGGGTTCCGGCGTACCGCCTTCCGCGTGACGTCCTGTACGAGGAGATCGGCGACATCGTCGGTCTCGGGCTCGAGCTGAACACCGGGGTCGAGGTGGGCAAGGACGTTCCGCTGGTGGAGCTCATCCGTGAGCACGACGCCGTGCTGCTCGCCGTCGGGCTTCAGCAGAGCCGCATCCTCCCGATCCCCGGTACGGACGCCGAGGGGGTCGTTGGAGCGCTCGAGTTCCTGTGGTCGGCCAACTTCAAGCACGAGGCAGGGGTCCGGGGCAAGCGTGTGCTCGTCATCGGCGGCGGAAACGTTGCGGTCGACGTCGCTCGGTGCGCGCTGCGGGTCGGTGCGTCGGAAGTGAAGCTTGCATGTCTCGAGTCCGAGTCCGAGATGCCGTGCCATCCGTGGGAGATCGCAGAAGCGCTGGACGAAGGAGTCGTCGCCCTGTGCTCCCTTGGGCCGGAGGAGGTCCTCGTGCGGCACGGACAGGTGGCAGGGATGCGCATGCGATCGTGCCTGTCCGTCTTCGACGAGACGGGCAGGTTCGCCCCGAAGTTCGGCGACGAGACGACCGACGTGCCTGCAGACGTGATCGTCTTCGCGATCGGCCAAGCGCCGAAGATCGACGCGCTGGTCGCTGGGACGGAGCTCCTCGTGAGCGGCAGAGGGCAACTGGTGGTCGACGGTACGCTGTTCACGACCTCAGTGCCTGGAGTCTTCGCGTGCGGCGAGATCGTCACGGGACCTGGCAGCGCGATCGGCTCGATCGCGACCGGGCATGAGGCGGCGACCTCGATCCATCGCTACCTGCAGGGGCTTCCTCTGGACGGCGACCGCGTCGCTCGCCCGGTGCCGGTGTACCCGAAGCATGCGCCAGCCGACATCACGAACGTCGAGGCGAACCGTCGCAGGGCCGTGATGCCGATGGCGGACCCCGAGGAGCGCGCCTCGGATTTCAGGCAGGTGGAGCTCGGCCTCACGCGCCAAGAGGCGATGGCCGAGGCGATGCGGTGTCTGCGCTGCGAGTCCGAGGTGTGCGTGGGATGCACCTTCTGCGCGCGCACCTGCCCCGACTACGCGATCAAGGTCGAGCGCGTGGATGAAGCAGGCGCGAGGTGCCTGACGAGGTACGACTACGACCTGTCCAAGTGCTGCTACTGCGGCCTGTGCGCCGAACAGTGTCCGACGAAGGCGCTTCAGCACACCGGGCAGTACGAGCTGTCGTTTTGGCATCGAGACCTCATGGTCTTCGACAAGGGGGAGATGCTGCGGCCGCCGACCGGCACCCGTGCCACCGGCCGTGACGGCGTGTCGCCGCCCGGGTGCCCGGTTCCGCGAAGGGAGGAGCCGTGACCGCGCAGGTGGCAGGTCTTGGCCTGGCGGCGGCGTTGATCGTCGCCGGAGCGCTCGGTGCGGTGATGCTGCGCGAGGTGATGCGCGTCATGATCTCGCTCGGCGCGTTCTTGTTCGGCGTCGCCGGGCTGTACGCGTACCTGGGTTACACCTACCTGGCCGTTGCGCAGGTGTTCGTGTACGTGGGCGGCGTGCTCGTGCTGATGGTGTTCGCCGTGATGACGGCCCGCCGTGCAGACGGCGACAGACCCGCGTTCGTCAGCCGCCACGACGTGGGATCGGTTGCGGTGGCAGCCGGCGTGGGCGCCATGATCTTCATGGCGCTCCGTCCGGCCTTCTCAGCCGCCGGGTTCCCTCGCTCCCAGGCGGTATCGGACCTCGCTGCTGAGCCTGTCTCGGCCCTCGGCTCGTCGCGTTCGAGGCAGCCGGGGTGTTCCTGCTCGCTGCGCTCGTCGCAGTCGCAGTCGTGCTCAAAGGGGGTGAGGAGCGGTGATGCCGCTGGCGCTCGCCTGCTCGCTGTTCTCGCTTGGCTTGTACGCGGTTCTGACTCGCCGAGACCTCGTCGGCGTCCTCGTCGGCGTCGAGGTCATGGTCGGCGCTGCCGCAGTCCTCGTCGCGTCTCTCGGTGCTGCATCAGGCGCTTCCTCTGGCGCAGTGCAGGCGGTGGGTCTTCTGGTGCTGGTCCTTGGGGCTGGCGAGGCCGCAGTGGGGTTGAGTCTGCTCCTGGCGCTCGACCGCGGCTCAGGGCGGACGCGAGTCGACGAGTTGGATGAGGTGAGCGGGTGATGACGATCCTGCTCGCGGCGTTGGCCGTGCCCGCCCTGCTGGCGTGCTGCATCGCAGCCGGCGGTTCTCGCAGCATCCGGGTGACCCAGGTCCTGGCGCTCGGCGGTCCTCTCGCAGTGCTCTCTTCGGGGCTGGCGATCCTGGCTGGCCGAGGTGGTGCCGTCGCCGAGTGGAGCACGACCTGGCTCGCACAGGGCGACGTGCACGTCCCCATCAGCTTCTCGTCCGATGCCCTGTCCGGGGTGATGCTCGCCGTGGTGGGTGTGGTGGCCGCGTGCGTGGTCTGCTTCTCCTGGGGCTACATGGCGCACGAGGAGGGTCGTCCGCGGTACTTCAGCATCCTGATGCTGTTCACGGGAGCCATGGCGGTCCTGGTCCTCGCACAGGACCTAGTGACGTTGTTTGTAGGGTGGGAGCTTGTCGGGGCGTGCTCGTACCTCCTGATCGGCTTCTGGTATCGACGGCCTGCTGCGACACGCGCGGCCATCAAGGCGTTCATGACGACCCGCGTCGGGGATGCCGCGATGCTGGTCGGGATGGCGCTGCTGTGGCGCGCGGCGGGTACGCTGTCGATAGGGGAGATCTCGTCGTCAGTAGGCGTCCTGCCTCAGGCCACGACGACGGCTGCCGCCCTGCTCTTGTTCGTCGGAGCTGCAGGGAAGTCGGCCCAATTCCCGCTGCACATCTGGCTGCCAGACGCCATGGAAGGTCCAACGCCGGTGTCCGCCCTCATACACGCCGCAACCATGGTGGCCTCGGGCGTGTTCCTGATCGCGCGGACGTGGCCGCTGTTCGAGGCAAGCCAGGCAGCTCGCGGCGTCATGCTCGCCGTGGGCGTCCTCACTGCCGTGTATGCTGCTGTCGTCGCGGTCGGGCAGTCAGACATCAAGAAGATGCTCGCGCACTCGACGATCAGCCAGTTAGGCTTCATGTTCGCCGCGTTGGGTGCAGGCGCCTGGGGCGCGGCCATGTTCCACCTGGTCACACACGCCGCATTCAAGGCGCTCCTCTTCCTCGCAGCAGGCAGCGTCATCCACGCTACCGGCACACAGGACCTGCGTGAGATGGGCGGACTCTTCCGGAAGATGCCTCTGACGGCCGCGTGCTGGATCGCAGGCGCGCTGGCGCTGTCTGGGTGGTGGCCCTTCGCTGGCTTCTTCTCCAAAGACGCCGTCATCGCAGCAGTCGCCGCCACCTCGCCGTTCGCGTCGTGGGTGCTCGTCGCTACGAGTGCGCTGACGGCGGTGTACATCTGGCGTGCCACGGCACACGCGTTTTTCGGCGAGCGAGAGGGGGAGGCGTCGGTCCACGGCTCCGGCCTGTCCATGGCCCTGCCGCTCGTGCTGCTCGCAACCGGAGCGCTCGCGTTGGGCTGGTTCGGTCGTTCCCTTGCCGACGTGCTCGGCGCTCACGAGGTCCACGCGCAGGCAGGCACGCTCGCCGCTGCCGTGGCCGCCGTGGCGGCGGGAACGGGCCTCGGCGCAGCGTGGTACCTGCGTGAGCGGAGGTCGGGGACGGAGATTCCGAGCGGAGCTGTTCTGAACGCGGTACGCTCAGGCTTCGGTGTGGATGCGTCAGTCGAGACCGTCGTCGTCCGTCCGTTCGTGGCGGCAGCACGATGGATCGCTGGTGCCGTGGACAGGAAGGTGATCGACCGCCTGGCCAACGGCGTCGGGGGCGCTTCCGTGACCGTCGGTGGCGCCTTCGCGAGGTTGCAGACTGGTGAGGCAGACGTGTACGCGTCATTCGTCGGAGTCGGATTCGTCGTCCTTGCGGCGATTGCGCTGTGGGTGGGAGGGCGATAGGTGTGGAGATAGCCGTCCTCGTGGCGTTGCCGCTAGCGGGCGCCCTGGGCATCGCTCTGATCGGTGAGCGCGGCGTCAGTTCGCGATTCCTTGCGCTTGCGACCGCGCTGGCTGAGGCCGCCGTTGCTGCTGTGGCGGTCTGGCGCATGCTGCGGCTGCCCGTGCAGTCGCTCTCGTGGGCCCCAAGCGGGGTGCTCGGCGCGGTCCCGCTCTCGCTCGGCATGGACGGGTTGTCCGCACCGCTGGTCGCCTTGACGGCGTTCTTGAGCATCGTCGCCGTGGCGGCGTCGTGGACGGTGGGCGACCGCCCGAGAGCCCACCACGCGCTGCTCCTGTCCCTTGAAAGCGCGGTGATGGCGGTCTTCTTGGCCGCCGACCTCGTGTTCTTCTACGTCGCGTGGGAGGCGGTGCTCATCCCGATGTACTTCCTCATCGGGCTGTGGGGGCACGAGGATCGGCGACGCGCCGCTTTGAAGTTCTTCCTATTCACCTTCGTGGGTTCCGCGTTCATGCTGGTCGGGATCCTGGTCGCCGTCGCGAACACCGGGACGACCGTGATCAACGACGTTCCTCGGGTTCTGACGCCCGACATGCAGCGCACGGTGTTCTGGCTCCTTGCCCTCGGCATGCTGGTCAAGCTGCCTGCATTCCCGCTGCACACGTGGCTGCCAGACGCACACGTGGAGGCCCCTACGGCGGGGTCGATCATGCTCGCAGGAGTCCTCCTGAAGATGGGCGGGTACGGGATCATGCGTGTCGCTGCGCCCATCGCACCGGCCGCGTTCGACGACGCGGCTCCGCTGCTGTTCGTCCTTGGCGGTTTCGGCACAATCTACGGCGCCCTCGCCGCCTTGGCGCAAGACGACCTGAAGCGGCTCGTGGCGTATTCCTCGGTGGCCCACATGGGCTTCGCCCTCGTGGCGATCGCCACTGGGTCGCAGGCCGGGTTTGCGGCCGCGATGCTCGTCATGGTGAGCCACGGCCTGGTTGCGGCTCTCGCATTCCTGCTCGTCGGAACGCTTGCTGAGCGCACGCACACTCGCAGCATCTCAGAGATGGGCGGACTTGCGACCGTGCTCCCACGATGGTCCGTCGCGTTCGTCTTCACTGCGCTCGCCAGTCTGGGCCTTCCGCTGCTGTCGGGATTCCCAGGCGAGGCGCTGTCCGTCTTGGAATCCGCGCGGGCGTTCGGATGGTGGTCGGTCGTCCCAGCAGCAGGCGTGCTGGTAGCGGCGACGTACAACCTTCGTGCCGTACGAGGCGTCGTCTACGGTGCTACTGAACGGTGGAGCGGGCTTGCCGACCTCACCCCGAGGGAGTCGCTTGCAGCGGCCTCGCTCGGTTTCGGCGTGCTGGTACTGGGAGTCTGGCCCGGTGCCATAACCGCAGTCACCAACCCAGCCGTGATGCGTATCGCGCAGCTGGTCCAAGGGGGTGCTCGGTGAGCGCAGCCCTTCGGTCCGTCACCGAGTTCGTCGCTGACGCAACGCTCATCGGATGGCTGCCGGCGGCGATCGTGCTCGGCGCTGCCGTGTTGTCGCTCGTCGCAGACGCGCTCGGCAGACCGCGGATCGCGGTGCGCCTGCTCGTCGCCTCGCTTTCCGCCGCGGCGGTTCTGTGTGCTCGGAGCGNCTTCGGGCTCGACCTTGGAGCAGTTATCCCGGGTGTCTACGGCGGAGCGGGGCTTGCAGGGACTGGCGGATTGGTCTACGCGCTCGCTGCGTGTGCAGCCGCAAGCATGGTGCGCAGATCCGGTCACGAGCGCGCCACCGGCCCACTTGCGCTCGTCGCGCTGTCAGCAGCCGCGTGCCAAGTCCTTGCCGGTGCGGTGGACCTCGTGGTGATGGTGATCGCCCTGGAGACCGTCGCGGTAGCGTCATACGCGCTCGTGGCAGCCTCAGGCAGTCGTCGAGCCCACGAGGTCGGGACGCGCTGCTTCGTGCAGGGATCGGTGGCAGCCGGCATGGCTGTGTTCTCGGTCGCCGCTGCGGTCGGTCTCGCAGCTGGGGCGACGGCGTATGAGCCGCTCACGCAGGCGGTCTCGTCCGCCCCCGGCTCTGCCGGAGCCGTCCTCGGGGTCATGGTGCTCGTGGCGTTGGCATTCAAGACTGGGGCGTTCCCGCTGCACTCGTGGGTGCCCGACGCGTACGAGACCATCGATGCAGCTGCTGCCGCATACCTCGCAGGTGCTCCGAAGCTCGCTGCATTGAGTGCCGTGTGGATCCTCTTCGTGCGTTCGGTCTGGAGCGGCGATCCTGGGAACGCGGTGCGGACGGCTGTCGCCGTGATGGCTGCAGCCTCGATCGTGTACGGGAACTTCGGCGCGCTCAAGCAACGGAACGTCGCGCGGATGCTGGGCTACTCCGCCATCGCTCAGGCGGGCTACGCTCTTGTAGGCGTCGCAGCGGGCGCCATCGGCACCGGACTGTTCATCGCCGGCTACGCGGCCGCAGTCGCCGTTGCGTTCGGGTGCCTCGCAGCTCTGGGACCCGAAAGCCAGAACGAGGTGACGCTTGAGGATCTTCGAGGGCTGGCTCATGACCGTCCGGTCCTCGCCGCATCGATGGCCGTCGCCATGCTGTCGCTCACCGGCATTCCGCTGACCCTTGGCTTCGTTGGGAAGCTGTGGGTGTTCTACGGCGCGGTCGGGGCCGGACTCGCATGGCTGGCTGTCGTAGGCGCAGTCGGGTCTGTCGTATCGTTCGGATACTACGGCCGGATCATCCAGATGCTGTACTTGGAAGAACCGGTACTCTCTCCGCAGGTCGATGACACGGGCGAAGACGACGCACAGCCCGTGAGGCGCGGTGCCGCGTGGCCGTTCGCTGTGCTGGCGCTCGGTATCGTCCTGGCTGGAACCGCACCGCTCGCTGCAGGGTTCGAGTGGGTCCTGCGCATGTTCGCGGTCTGACGCTCGTCGTGCGCCGCGGAATCTTGCGCTTCCTTAACCGGCGTGATACTGTATACACGGTTGCTTCGGCAACCCCCTTACCCCTGAGCCTCAAGGTGCCGGCCTTGGGGCTCCCCCATTTTCAAGGGGAATGTGCCGGTTGCTGCTCAAGGGCGCTGGCATGGATGCCGATAACACGCGCATCATGATCATCTCTGACGAACAAGTCCGACGAGCAGCAGAATACCTTCGGTGCATCGGTGCACGGCCGTGCCAGGGGCGCGCACGGCCTTCGTCGGACGACCACGTCATCCCGCGCGCCGTCGCTGCCGCGCTCTCGGCGCCTGACGTCCGCGCCGATCGGGTCGCGCAGGCGCAGTACATCACCGAAGGGTACCTTCCGGATTCCGAGGCGGTTGCTGAGAAGCTCCTCGGCCGCTTGATCTCCGACAGCCTTCGCTGAGGCCGCGCTTCTGCACGCGTGCGCTCTGCTACGATGTGGGCTGTGCCGTCTGCATCGAGGAGGTTCTCGTGGCTTCGCGCGCCGCTCGACGTGCGCTCACCGTCTGCATGGATCTGCTGGTCCTGGCTGCGATGGTCGTCACGGCCGGCCTCGTCGTGCGGTTCTTCGGGTCCTTGTCGGGCTCGAGGTTCGGAAGCGCCGTCGTCTCCGTGGCTTCGCTCCTGACGGTGCCTCTCGGTCTGTCGGGTATCAAGACACCGTACGGCGGCGTGTTCGACCTCGACTCCGCAGTCACGGTAGCCGCTGCGCTCTTCGTGGAGTGGGTGTTGGCCGGGATACGCCGCCGCATGTGAACGGAGGTGCTGGTGTCCTACACGCGTGAGCGTCTCGGAGAGCTGCTGGTGCGGGCCGGCAAGATCACCGAGGAACAGCTTGCCGCAGCGCTGGCGCTGCAAGTCAGGGAAGGCGGCAAGCTCGGGCATATCCTCGTGCGCCAGCTCGTGCTTGACGAAGACGAGATCGCCCACACCCTTGCTGAGCAGAAGGGTCTGGAGTACGTCCGGCTTACCTCGTTTTCAATCGACCGCGAGGCGGCTTCGCAGATACCTGAGCGGCTTGCGCGACGACGGCTCGTCATCCCCATCGCGTATCGTGGGGATGACCTGGTGCTCGCGATGGCAGACCCCCTGGACGTCGAAGCGATCGACGACGTGCAGCTCAGGTCGGGCAGGACCGTCGTTCCGGTCGTCGCGACGCCGACGCAGATCCAGTACGCGATCGAGAAGTACCTCGCGTCGGCAGACGCCCTTCAAGACGTCGTCGAGAGCGTGCGCGAAGAAGAGGAAGACGAGGCGGTGCAGCCCGATCAGGACGCGCCCGTCGTTCGCCTCGTCAACCAGATCATCCGCGAGGCCGTCATGGATGAGGCCAGCGACGTGCACATCGAGCCGGGCGAGCACAGCGTGCGCGTGCGGTACCGAGTGGACGGCGTCTTGCACGAGCGCATGCAGCTGCCGCTCTCGGTACGTCCAGGTCTCACCTCGCGCATCAAGATCATGGCCGACATGGACATCTCCGAGCGGCGACGGCCCCAAGATGGCCGTATCGCGATCTCCGTGAACGGACGGCCTATCGACATCCGTGTCGCGACGCTGCCAACGCCCGCCGGTGAGGGCATCGTGCTTCGTATCCTGAATCGGGACGTGCACCTCCACTCGCTCGTCGACCTGGGCATGGGAGCCGACCACCTCGAGATGACCACTCGGTTCCTTGCCAGACCCTGGGGAGCGGTTCTCATCTCCGGTCCGACGGGATCTGGGAAGACGACGACCCTGTACGCTGGGCTGAGCAAGATCAACGAGACGACGCGCAAGATCATCACCATCGAGGATCCGATCGAGTATCGCATCCCTGGCATCACTCAGATGGCGGTCAATCCACCCATCGGTCTCACATTTGCATGGCTGTTGAGGACCGTGCTGCGTGCCGATCCTGACGTCGTGATGGTCGGCGAGATCCGCGACCCCGAGACTGCAGAGATCGCGATCAGGGCGGCTCTCACGGGGCACCTCGTGCTGTCGTCAATCCACACCAACGACGCTCCTTCAGCGCTGACGCGGCTCGTCGACATGCGGGTCGAGCCCTACATCACCTCATCGGCGCTGGTAGGGGTCATCGCACAGCGGCTGGCGCGCAAGCTGTGCCCTTCGTGTCGAAAGCGCTATCGGGTCTCGCCGGAGACCGCGCTCGCTGCGGGCTTCACTCCCGAGGAGGTCGAGGCGGGGCTGAAGCTCTACAAGGCCGTCGGGTGCGACCAGTGCTCGGGGACTGGATACCGAGGTAGGATCGGCCTGTTCGAGGTCATGGAGATGAACGAGGAGATCCAGCGCTTGTTCCTCCGTGAAGCGCCGGCGGAGCAGCTCCGTAGCGCCGCATTGGAGATGGGGATGCGCACGCTCAGACGAGATGCCCTGGACAAGGTGAAGGCGGGCATCACGACGCTGGAGGAAGTCGCACGCGTCGTCGTGTGATCCGGGAAGGACTGGCATGACTTCGTTCGACGGCCGCCGGCCGCCCCGCGCCATCGTGCTCGTGCTCGACAGCGTCGGCGCGGGCGCGCTCCCTGACGCTGACGCGTACGGCGACGAGGGTTCCAACACGCTCTCGAATACTGCACGGGCCGTCGGTGGACTCAAGATGCCGAATCTCGAGTCCTTCGGCCTCGGCAACATCACCGACATCCTCGGAGTGCCGCCGACCGACGCACCGAGAGCTTCGTGGGGCAGGTGCCGTGAACGGTCGGCGGGCAAGGACACCACCACCGGGCATTGGGAGATGATGGGCCTCATCCTGGAGCGGGCGTTCCCGACGTATCCCGACGGATTCCCGGCCGAGGTGATAGAGGAGTTCATCCGCCGCACCAACGTGCCGGGCGTTCTCGGCAACAAGGCTGCGAGCGGCACAGAGATCATCCAGGAGCACGGGGCAGAGCACGTCGCGACAGGGAAGCCCATCGTGTACACGTCCGCCGACTCGGTGTTCCAGGTAGCGGCGCACGAGGAGGCGTTCGGGCTCGAGCGGCTCTACGAGGTATGCGAGACGGCACGGGAGATCCTGGTCGGAGAGCACTGCGTCGGCCGCGTCATCGCGCGACCGTTCGTTGGGCCAGACGAGAGCGGCACCTTCGTCAGGACGCATCGCCGGCGTGACTACGCAGTCAAGCCGTTCGAGCCCACCGTGCTCGACATCCTCCGAACGAACGGCCATCCCGTGTTCGGCGTCGGGAAGATCGGTGACATCTTCGCCTGGCAGGGCGTGGATTCCTCGCCCCACGTGACGGACAACATGGACGCGCTCGACCGTCTCGTCGAGGAGATCCGGCGCGAAGAAGACGGTTTCGCGTTCGCGAACCTCGTGGATTTCGACATGCTGTGGGGACACCGGAACGACGCTCGCGCGTACGCAGAAGGGCTGGAGGCGGTCGACGCGCGCATCCCGGAGGTGCTCGACGCGATGCAGACGGGAGACCTTCTCATCATCACCGCGGACCACGNCTGCGACCCTACGACACCGTCGACGGATCACAGCCGGGAGCACACCCCGCTCATAGCGAAGATCAAGGGGGTCGAGGCCGGTGTTGCCCTCGGCACGCGGTCCACGTTCGCAGACATCGGGGAGACGGTGCTGGACTTCTACGGCCTTGCGGGAAGCTGCGGGCGAGGGACCTCGTTTCTTGCCGACGTGAAGGGAGCGTCGTCGTGAGAAGCATCGTCGAGCTCATCGAGCACAAGCGCGATGGGAACCGGCACTCGGAAGCAGAGATCTCCTACATCGTGCAGGAGTTCACTCGTGGCGCGATGCCCGACTACCAGATGTCTGCATGGCTGATGGCCTGCTTCCTTCGCGGACTTGACGCCGACGAGACTGTGTGGCTGACGCGAGCCATGCGAGACTCTGGTCGCGTGATCGACCTGAGCGGCCTGGACGTGCCGGTGGCCGACAAGCACTCCACGGGCGGCGTCGGCGACAAGACGACGCTCGTCCTCGCGCCGCTCGTCGCGTCGTGCGGCGCAGCCGTCGCCAAGATGAGCGGGCGTGGGCTCGGGCACACGGGAGGTACCCTCGACAAGCTGGAGTCGATCCCGGGTTTCCGCGTGGAGATGGACGTGGACGCGTTTGTCGAGCAGGTTCGCAGGGTGAGGATCGCAGTCATCGCGCAAAGCCCCGACGTCTGCCCGGCCGACAAGAAGATGTACGCGCTGCGCGACGTGACCGGCACCGTGCCGAGCATCCCGCTGATAGTCGGGTCGATCATCTCGAAGAAGGCGGCCGGCGGAGCCTCCGCGATCGTCCTGGATGTGAAGACGGGTTCGGGCGCCTTCATGAAGACCGAAGAGGAGTCGCGCGAGCTTGCCCGCGAGCTCCAGCGCGTGGGCCACGCGCTCGGTCTTCGGATGCAGTGCGTCGTAAGCGACATGGACCAGCCGCTCGGACGCGCCATCGGCAACGCGGTAGAGGTCTGCGAAGCCATCCAGACTCTGAAGGGCGACGGGCCTTCTGACCTCACCGAGCTGTGCGTCGAACTTGCAGCGCGCATGCTGAGACTGGCGGGAGTCGTGGAGGACGACGCTGGCGGTCGCGCCTCGGCGCGGCGCGCGCTGACGAGCGGTGAGGCTCTTGAGCGTTTCGCGCGGTGGGTCGAGGCTCAAGGCGGCGATCCGCGGATCGTCGAGGACGAGGGCATCTTGCCGAGCGCCGAGTACACGACCGTGCTCACGGCCGATCGCGACGGCTTCGTTGCGGGGTTCGACGCCGAGGGCGTCGGTCGGGCTGCGGTGCACCTCGGGGCTGGCCGCGAGCGCAAAGAGGACCCCATCGACCCCGGTGCAGGCATCATCCTACACGCGAAGCGCGGGGATCGGATCATGCGTGGAGACGCGCTTGCGTCGCTCCACGCGTCGAGCATCGATCGCCTGGAGGCTGGTCTTGCGCGTCTTCGTGATGCGATACGCATCGCCGAGGCGCCGCCTGCGCCGGCCGTGCTGTTCCACGAGGTGTGAACGGTGACCAGGCGGCCTGCTTTGGGCGGGACGCGCATCCCGCACATCGTCGTCGGGCACGCGAATCCCGACTTCGACGCATATGCCGCCATGGTGGCTGCCACCAAACTGGCACCTGGCTCGAAGGCGGTCTTCCTCGGCAGCCAGAACCCGAACGTTCGCGAGTTCCATAACCTCCACGCGGAGTTCCTCGAGTTCATCGACTTGCGCGACGTCGACCTTGCACACGTGGAGCGCGTGACCATGGTCGACACCCGGGACCCTGCCCGGCTCGGAGAGCTGGAGGCCGTCGTACGACGCAGCGACGTGGAAGTCGTCGTCTACGATCATCACCCCCCGTCGGATGGCGACGTGGCGGCCGTGGAGGCGCACTGCATGCAAGTCGGCGCCACGACCTCGATCCTGGTGCACGAGATCCGCGATCGGGGCATCCCGCTCACCCCGCTCGAAGCGAGCGTCATGCTGCTCGGCATCCACGAAGACACGGGGTCGCTCACGTACGTGAGCTCTACGGCATATGACGCGGATGCGGTGGCGTTCCTCATGGCAGCGGGAGCCGACCTGGAGGTGGTCAACCAGTTCCTGACGCGTGCACTGACTCCCGAACAGCGCGAGCTCCTCGGCAAGCTGCTCGACACGCTCGAGGTGTGGGACGTCCACGGGCAGGCGGTTGCCGTGGGCTGGGCCCGCAGCGATCAGTACGTCGACTCTGCGAGCATCATCACGCACCACCTCTGCGACGACATGGGATACCGCGTCGCGATGGCCGTCATCGCCATGCCGGATCGGACGCACGTGGTAGCGCGCTCCAGGGTCGCCGAGGTCGACGTCGGCAAGGTCTTGGAGCGTCTCGGAGGCGGCGGACATCCGCTGGCGGCCTCTGCGGCGGTCAAGGGGCTGTCTGTGCCTGAGGTGCTTGCCCGTCTGAAAGACGCTGCGTACGCAGTCGTGCCGCCGCCTGCCACGGCGCGGGACATCATGTCGAGCCCGGTGAGGACCGCGACTCCGGACATGACGATGGACGACGCGGGCAGCGTTATGGAGCGTTGGGGGCACGGTGCGCTGCCGGTGGCCGTAGACGGGAGCCTGGTAGGCATGGTGACCCGCAAGGATGTCGACAAGGCTCGCAGGCACAAGCTGGGACATGCGCCCGTCCGTGGATTCATGTCGCGAGAACCGCTCGTCGTTGGACCAGACGCCTCGCTCGATGTGCTGCAGCGGCTTCTGTCGCAAACGGGGGTGGGGCGTGTCCCTGTGGTCGAAGAGGGTGCCATCATCGGGATCGTCACACGGAAGGACCTGCTGAGGGCTTCGCACGGCGACCGCTACACCGACCGGAAGGCGTCCGTCGCGCGGACCGAGGCATCCGCACGCTTCCTGGCATCGTTCGAGAGCGTGTTGCCGCCGGAGATCCGCAAGGTGGTGCTGAGGATCGGGGAACTGGCCGCCTCGTACGGCGTCCGGGCGCATGTCGTTGGCGGCTTCGTGCGCGACATGCTGCTTGGCAGGGCGAACCTCGACGTGGACGTGGTCGTCGAGGGTGATGGGCTCGCGTTCGCTGAGCACGTCGCGCGCGTCGCCGGATGGCGGATCCGCGTGCACAAGCGCTTCGGGACCGCCGTGCTCGTGATCGAGCGCGGGCTCCACGTCGACGTGACAAGCGCACGGGCCGAGTACTACGCCCGGCCGGGTGCGCTCCCGACCGTGGAGCGTTCCTCGCTGAGGCAGGACCTGTTCCGGAGAGACTTCGCCATCAACGCGATGGCGGCGTCGATCACGCCCGATTCGTTCGGACAGATCGCCGATCCGTTCGGCGGTCTTGCAGACCTCGAAAGACGCGTGATCCGGGCGTTGCACTCGTTGTCGTTCGTGGAAGATCCGACCCGCGTCTTGCGTGCCGCACGGTTCGCAGTGAAATTCGGCTTCCGCATCGACGCATCCACAGAGGCCTTGCTGAAGCAAGCCGTGGAAATGGACATGCTCTCTGAAGTGTCGGGTGCACGGCTGCGCGAGGAGATGCTGGACATCCTCGACGAGGAACGGGCAGACGAAGTCCTGGAGCGACTGTTGGAGTTCGGCGCGCTGGAATCCCTTCTCCCTGATGGCGTGAAAGCGGACGCGGTTCCCGCTGTCGTCGGCCGTGCAGCACGCGCGTACGAGACCCTTGCACACCGATTCCGCACACCTCCGCGGCGACGCGTGACCCTCGTCTCGGCGCTGGTCGCACACGCCACCCGGCAGGCCGCCGACCGCTGGCTGCGCCGGATGCGGTTCGGCCGAGAGTACTCGCTGCCTGCACTCGCCGTCGTCGAGCGTGGCGAGACCGTCCTTCGCGCGCTGAAAGACCGCCGCGCCATGCGGGACAGCCGGATCCACGCCCTGCTGTCGCCGTTCCCCGCCGAGTCCATCGTCTGGCTCTGGTCCGCCGTAGACGATGCGCAGGCACGGCAGCGGATCGAACGGTTCGTCGACGAGATCAGCCGGATCCGTCCGTCCGTGAGCGGAGACGACCTGGTAGCCATGGGGTTCCGTCCGGGGCGTGCGTTCTCTGCTATCCTTTCGCAGGCGCTCGCCGACCGTCTCGACGGCAAAGCGGTCGGCCGAGATGCCGAGCTCGAGAACCTTTCCCGGATCGCCCAGCGGTGGGCGAAACGGCATCCTGAGGAGACCGATGGACCTGGCATCGATCGCAATCCGGTTCGCACTCGTCGTGCCGGCGATCGTCTTCCATGAGGTTGCGCACGGCTACTCTGCGCTGGCTCTCGGTGACACGACCGCCAAGGACGCCGGTCGCCTGAGCCTGAACCCCCTCAAGCACATCGACCCGTTCGGGACGGTGCTCCTTCCGCTCCTCATGACCGCTACCCTCGGATTCGGCTTCGGGTACGCCAAACCGGTGCCTGTCAATCCGTGGAGGTTCCGGGGCGATCGGCGAGTCGGGATGGCCCTGACGGGCGTCGCGGGTCCTGCCGCGAACTTGGCGATGGCGCTGGTCTCTGCGCTCATCGTGCGCGCCCTGGGCTGGCTGGTCGGTCCCGTGGCGGACTTAGCCTGGACCGCTGCATACGCCTTCTGCATGGTCAACCTGGCGCTGATGCTGTTCAACCTCGTGCCCATCCCGCCGTTCGACGGCTCTCGTCTGTTGCTCCCGTTCCTCTCGCAGCGAGGACTCGCCGTCTACCGGGACATGGAGCGATACGGGTTCGTCATCATCATCGCCTTGCTATGGCTTCCGGAGCGCCTGCTCGGCGTTGACCTGTTCGGCATCTACCTGAACGCGACCCTCGTGCCGCTCATGCGTGCGCTGACCGGCGTCTCGTAACCCGCCTGCGGTATCATGTGGCAGTCCCACGGCCACGACTGAGGAAGGGCTCGATGCGCAAGAGTCGCGTGCTCACCGGCTACCGCCCGACCGGGCGTCTCACGCTCGGCCACTGGTTCGGCAACCTGCTGAACATGCTGCAGATGCAAGACGAGTACGAGGCGTACTACTTCGTCGCCGACTGGCATGCGCTCACGAGCGACTGGCAGGACACCTCTGCCATCCGGCGCTACACCGAAGAGATGGTGCTGGATTGGCTTGCGGCCGGTATCGATCCTGACAAGGCGGTCATCTACCGGCAGTCGGACGTGCCGGAGGTCGCCGAGCTGACGCTGTACCTGTCCATGGCCACGCCGATGTCCTGGCTCGAGCGGGTCCCCAGCTACAAGGAGCAACGCGAGCAGATATCCGACAAGGACCTCGGGAATGTCGGGTTCTTCCTGTATCCGCTCATGCAGGCAGCCGACATCACGATCGTCCGGGGTGAGCTCGTACCGGTGGGAGAGGACCAGGCGCCTCACCTCGAGCTCACCCGCGAGATCGTGAGGC
>JAOAFY010000027.1 GCA_026416035.1 Coriobacteriia bacterium
CCCCCATCCGGTACGACCTCGTGCATCGTCCCCTGACCGATGACACGGTCGCACCCTGGCTTGCCGACGTGATCCCGGTGCCTGGCCCGAAAGGACTGCGGGCGGTCGTGAGCATCGGCGACCTGCTGCTCGTCGCCGGGGTCGGATGGTTCCTCTTCAGGACCGTCAGGGGGGATGAGGGTTCGGTCGGCATGCCCGACGAGGGTTGATGTTCCCGGAAGTTTCCGTTTAGCACGGTGCGGTAGTGTGATTGCGTCCCGGAAGGGGCGATGTCGCGGTCGGTCGGTCTCCGGAACGACGGGCAGTGCGGCACCGGGTCGCGCAGGTGAGGAGACGGGAGACTCCTGAGGGGCACCACAGCGGCTTGAGGTGGCCGGACCGATGGGCTGGGACGAGGCGGCGGCTCGCCGAAGCGCGAGCCGCCGCAGCCTCTCGGCTCGCGCAGTCGCCATCGCCAGCCGGTGCGGCCGGACGGCACTCCGTGTGCTAGAATCGCCGTGCTGTCCGGGCGGTCCGCATGAGCCGCGCGGACGTCCAGTCGAAATCCTTCGCGAGGTCGAACCGTATGCCGAACATCCTGACGAAGCTGCTGACGCTCGGAGAGGGCAGGCAGCTTCGAGAGTACGAACAGATCGTCGCCCGGATCAACGATCTCGAGCCGGGCATCGCCGCGCTCTCCGATGGCGATCTCCGCAGCAAGACGGACGAGTTCAGAGCACGCCACCGCGCCGGCGAGAGTCTCGATGACCTGCTGCCGGAAGCGTTCGCGGTGGTTCGAGAAGCTGCGAAGCGGACGCTCGGCATGCGGCACTTCGACGTGCAGCTCATCGGTGGGATCGTGCTCCACCGGGGCATGATCGCCGAGATGAAGACCGGCGAGGGCAAGACGCTTGTTGCGACGCTCCCGGTGTACCTCAACGCGCTCGCCGGCAAGGGCGTGCACGTCGTCACCGTCAACGACTACCTCGCGCGTCGCGACAGCGAGTGGATGGGCAAGGTGTACCGGTTCCTGGGTCTCGAGGTCGGTCTGATCCAGGCACAGATGGATCCGGCTCAGCGCAAGCCGGCGTATGCCGCCGACGTCACCTACGGGACCAACTCCGAGTTCGGCTTCGATTACCTGCGCGACAACATGGTGACGCGCGCAGAGGACCGCGTGCAGCGCGGTCATCACTACGCGATCGTCGATGAGGTCGACTCGATCCTCATCGACGAGGCCCGCACACCTCTGATCATCTCCGGTCCTGGCACGAAGTCCGCAGATCTGTACAAGGCGTTCGCGAAGGTTGTGCCGCGGCTCAAGCCCGACATCGACTTCGAACTCGACGAGGCCAAGCGCACCGTTGCGCCGACGGAGGAGGGCATCCGCAAGGTCGAGCAGATGCTCGGCATCGACGACCTGTACGCCGACCCATCCGGCCAGCTCGTGAACCACCTTCAGCAAGCGCTCAAGGCACAGTTCCTGTTCAAACGCGACGTCGACTACGTCGTTAAGGATGGCGAGGTCCTCATCGTCGACGAGTTCACTGGTCGGCTGATGTATGGGCGGCGCTACAGCGAAGGGCTGCACCAGGCGATCGAGGCCAAGGAAAAGCAGCACGTCCGCGAGGAGAATCAGACGCTCGCGACGATCACGCTCCAGAACTACTTCCGCATGTACGAGAAGCTCGCGGGCATGACGGGCACGGCCGTCACTGAGGACCAGGAGTTCCGCGAGATCTACAAGCTCTCGGTGGTCGTCATCCCGCCGAACAAGCCGATGATCCGAGACGATCGCAACGACCTCATCTACCGCACGATGGAGGCGAAGTTCCAGGCAGTCGTCGAGGACATCGCCGAAAGGCATGCCAAGGGTCAGCCCGTCTTGGTCGGCACCATCTCGATCGAGAACTCGGAGCGCCTGTCGCGCATGCTGGCCAAGCGCGGGCTGCCGCACAAAGTCCTCAACGCCAAGTACCACGAGCAGGAAGCGCACATCATCGCGCAGGCGGGTCGAATCGGGGCGATCACCATCGCCACGAACATGGCAGGCCGTGGAACCGACATCATCTTAGGAGGCAACCCCGAGTTCCTTGCTGAGGACCTGCTGCGCGATCGGGGGATCGACCCGGCCGAGGCCACTGACGAGCAGCGCGCTGAGGCGCTCGCCGAAGCCAAGCGTTTGTGCGACGAGGAGCACGAGAAGGTCGTCTCGCTTGGCGGCCTTGCCGTCCTCGGCACCGAACGGCATGAATCGCGGCGCATCGACAACCAGCTGCGCGGCCGCTCCGGTCGTCAGGGAGACCCAGGCGTCTCGCAGTTCTACCTGTCGCTCGAAGACGATCTCATGCGGCTGTTCGGTGGCTCTCGCATGGACCGTATCAGCCGGCTCATGGAGCGCAGCGAGATCCCTGACGACGTGCCCATACAGGCGGCCCTGGTGAGCAAGGCGATAGAGAGCGCTCGGCGCCAGGTCGAAGCGCAGAACTTCGCTGCTCGAAAGTACGTCCTCGAGTACGACGACGTGATGAACAAGCAGCGGCAGGTCATCTACGCCGAGCGGAACCGGATCCTCGACGGCAAGGACATCCACGGCCGGGTGAAGGAGATGATCGAGGAGGCCGTCACCGAACTCGTCTCGGAGCACTGTCCGGAGAAGTCGTACTCGGAGGAGTGGGACTGGGAGGGGCTGCGCGAGGAGATGCGGCAGCTCACCGGACTCGACCTCGTGACACCCGACATGCGCACGCGTTTCGAGAACCCGTTCGAGCTCGCTGGCGAGCTCGCCGACGCGACGATGGCTGCCTACGACCAGAAGGAACGGCAGCTCGGCACGGAGGGGCTGCGCGAGCTTGAGCGGCAGGTGATGCTCAGGGTCATCGACACCCGCTGGATCGATCACCTGCTCGAGATGGACTACCTGCGCGAAGGTATCGGGCTTCGCGCGATGGGGCAGCGCGATCCGCTCGTCGAGTACAAGCAGGAAGCGTACGAGATGTTCTCCCAGCTCGTGCGGGACATCAACCGCGACTTCCTTCGCACGATCATGCACATCCAGGTCATCCGCGAGCCCGCGCCGGTGGAGCTGGCGGCCCGTCCCGTCGAGTACTCTGCACCGAGCGAGTCGACCATCTTCGCCGGCGCACTCAGGCAGGCGGCTGCCGCGGTTGGAGGCATGTCGTCAGAGTCGATGCAGGCAGCTGCCGCGGCGGCGGGGAAAGCGGAGCCGAGCGCACGCACGGTCGTCAAGGACAAGGCAGACCCGTTCGCGAACGTGGGCCGCAACGATCCGTGTCCTTGCGGAAGCGGGCGCAAGTACAAGCACTGCCACGGCGCGAACGCTTGACGCGACCCATCCCGGCAGCGCGCCGCCTCGTGCATCCGAAGCGCGTGGCGGGTGCTACAATCCGGGTGCCCACCCCCTGTCCCGAAACGCCCGACGCAGGCGTTGAGCTGTGAGAAGCCATGATCATCGAAGACCGTTCATCCGATATCGCCGAGTTGCGGGAACGCCTTGAGCGCATCGCCGAGTATCTGCGCGTGGACGCGAAGCGCGAAGAGGTCGCGCGCCTCGAGGAGCAGGCAGCTGCCCCAGGCTTCTGGGACGACGCGAGGTCCGCGCAGTCCGTGATGGCGAGGATCGGAGCGCTTCGCGACGAGGTCGAGGAGCACGCCGCTCTGGTTCGCGAGGTCGAGGAGATCGAGGTCGCCAACGAGCTCGCCGTCAGCGAAGAAGACGAGGAGCTCGCCGCTGAGACTGCCGAGCGCTTGCGTCGGCTGGTCAAGCGGGTCGACGACCTCGAGCTCTCCTCGTGGTTCACGGGCGAGTTCGACCACGGCGACGCGATCGTCACCATCATCCCGGGAGCAGGCGGCCTTGAAGCGCAGGACTGGGCCGAGATGCTGCTGCGGATGCTCACGAAGTACGCTCAGTCGCGCCGGTGGAAGGTCGACCTGCACGAAGCGCCTGAAGGCGTCGAGATCGGCATCGACCGAGCGGTGTTCACGGTGCACGGCAGGAACGCATACGGCATGCTGCAGTCCGAGGCGGGGGTGCATCGGCTCGTGCGCATCTCGCCGACGGATGAGAAGAAGCGTCGTCAGACGACCTTTGCGAAGGTCGAAGTGTTGCCGGTCCTGCCGGAAGAAGTCGAGGTGGAGATCAAAGAGGAGGATCTGCGCATCGACGTCTACCGGTCGAGCGGACCGGGCGGGCAGTCGGTCAACACCACCGACTCGGCCGTGCGCATCACGCACCTTCCGACGGGCATCGTCGTGACCTGCCAGAACGAGAAGAGCCAGCTCAAGAACAAAGAGACGGCGATGACGATCCTCCGCTCCCGCCTGTACGAGCTGGAGCAGGAGAAGCGCCGCCAGGAGATCGAAGCGCTCAAGGGCGAGAAGAAGGAGATCTCCTTCGGCAGCCAGATCCGCAGCTACGTCCTGTATCCGTACCAGCTCGTCAAGGACCTTCGCACTGGCATCGAGACGAGCCAGGTGGACCGCGTGCTCGATGGCGAGATCGACGACTTCGTCGTGGGCTACCACCGGTGGCGCGTGGCCGAGGGTGCGACCGCGGCCGTTGCGGCGGGAGGGTCGGAGTGAGGCTGTTCGCCGACCTCCACACGCACACCGTTGCGTCTGGGCACGCGTTCTCGACTGTAGGAGAGATCGCAAGCGCCGCAGCCGCACGCGGGCTGGAGCTGGTCGCCATCACGGATCACGGCCCTGCGGTGCCTGGCGGTGCGCACCTTTGGCACTTCTGGAACAGCCGCACGCTGCCTTCCGAGATGAACGGCGTGCGGCTGCTCAAGGGTTGCGAGGCGAATCCGGTGCCCGATAGCGAGAACGGTCTCGACATCCCGGACGAAGTGCTGTGCGCACTCGACTTCGTGGCGGTGGGGCTCCACCCTGGCTGCGGTTTCGACGGGGGCGACCGTGTGCGCAACACCGAGGCCCTGGTCCGCGCCATCCGGCATCCGCTCGTGGACATGGTCACGCATCCCGGCAATGAGGAGGACTTCCCGGTCGACATGGACGCCGTCGTCGAGGCGGCGGTGGAGCGCGGCGTCATCCTTGAACTCAACAACTTCTCGTTCGATGAGCGGAGCGGGAGGCACGCCACGCGGACCCATGAGCGCGCATTCGCCGAAGCCGCGCGCGACGCGGGCGCCTACATCGCGGTCGACTCCGACGCGCACGTGCACACGCTCGTGGGCGAAGTCGATGCGGCTCTCGCCGTGGCCGAGGAGATCGGGTTTCCCGAACAGCGCATCGTCAACCGTGATGCGGCGAGCGTGCTCGCGTACCTGGGCGCTCGGCGCCAGCGTGCGTGGTCGGTTGAAGGGGGTCGGTGACGCGCGATGGTGAGAAGGATGCTCAAGAAGGTCGCGCCGAGCGAGGTCCTCAGGAGCCGACGCGTTCGGGACTACGTGCTCATGACGCTCGGCATCGTGATCACGGCCTGGGGACTGGATGCCTTCCTCATCCCCAACCGGCTTGCTGCAGGCGGTGTGTCCGGCCTCGCGACGGTGCTCCACTACGTGTTCAAGGACTACGGGCTTACGGTGCCCGTCGGCGTCCAGATGCTCGCGATGAACGCGGTCCTCTTGGTCGTGGCCGTGGCGGCTCGTGGCTGGCGCTACGGCGCCAAGACGATCTACGGGATGATCGCGCTGTCGATTGCCGTGGACGTGCTCGCACCGTTCACGCCCCACCTTGCAGCGAACGACCGTCTCCTTGCGGTGCTGTACGGTGGCGCCATCACGGGCGTCGGCATGGGCCTCGTCTTCAAGGCGCGCGGCAACACGGGCGGAACGGACATCGTGGCCCAGCTGCTGGCTGACCGGACGAACTTCGGTGTCGGCCAGATGCTGCTCGCGGCCGACGCGGTGGTGACGCTCGCTGCGGCACTGAAGTTCGGTCCCGACCTGGCTCTGTACGGCGCGGTCGCGGTGGTCATCGGCGGGCGCGTGATCGACCTCGTGCAGGAGGGCCTCTCGGTCGACAAGGCGGCGTTCATCATCTCCGACCGTTCCGACGAGATCGCCGACGCGGTGCTCAACCAGCTGGGGCGCGGGGCGACGGGACTGAAAGGGCGGGGGCTGTACTCGGGCACGGAACGCGAGGTCGTGATGACCGTCGTCTCCCGCCGGGAGCTGGACTCGCTCAAGGCGCTCGTCTATGCGGTCGATCAGGACGCGTTCCTCGTGATCGCGGACGTGCACGAGACGCTCGGCGAAGGATTCAAGCAGATTGGAGCGTGAGCAGGTGACGGCAGCCCGGCAGACGGCAGACCCAGCAGCAGTCCGCGCGCTCGCCCAGCGCATGCGCTGCGACATCGTGACGATGCTCGCGGAGGCAGGGTCAGGGCATCCCGGTGGATCGCTCTCGGCGGCAGACATCGTCGCGGCGCTGTACGGAGCGGTCATGCGTCACGACCCGCAGCGGCCGGACGACCCGCGGCGTGACCGGTTCGTGCTGTCCAAAGGCCACGCGGCACCGGTCCTCTACGCGGCTCTGGCGCAGACGGGATACTTCGACGGCGACCACCTGCTGACGCTCCGCAAGCTCGGTTCGATGCTGCAGGGTCACCCAGACAGCACCAAGACGCCCGGCGTCGAGATCTCGACCGGGTCGCTCGGGCAGGGTCTGGCCGTGGCCAACGGCATGGCGCTTGCGCTCCGGATCGATCAGCGGACCGAGCCGACGGTGTACTGCATGCTCGGCGACGGCGAGCTGCAAGAGGGCGAGGTGTGGGAGGCCGCGATGTTCGCCTCGCATCACGGGCTGACCAACGTGGTGGCGATCGTCGACAACAACGGCCTGCAAATCGACGGCGCTTGCAGCGAGGTGATGTGTCTCGGCGACATCGCGGCCAAGTTCGCCGCGTTCGGGTGGGAAGCGGCGGAGTGCGACGGGCACGACGTCGATGCGCTCCTCGCCGTGCTCGGGGGTTCCCGCGAGCGAGCCGAGGTGGTTGGGCGTCCTGTCGCGGTGGTATGCAGGACCGTCAAGGGCAAGGGCGTGTCGTTCATGGAAGGGGACGCCGACTGGCACGGCAAGGCGCCCACGCGCGAGCAGGCTGCCGCCGCGCTTGCGGAACTCGGCTGCGAGGAGGTGGCCCTGTGAGCGGCAAGCGTGCGACGCGGGAGGCATACGGCCCGACCCTCGTCGAGCTGACGCGAGAGGGCGCTGACATCGTGGTGGTGGAAGCCGACCTGTCCAAGTCGACGACCACGGCGAAGTTCGCGGCCGCGTACCCCGAGCGGTTCTTCAACGCCGGGGTTGCCGAGCAGAACATGATCGGCACGGCCGCAGGACTTGCCTCGGGAGGGAAGGTCGCATTCACGGGGTCGTTCGCGGTCTTCGCGACCGGGCGTGCGTACGACCAGATCCGCAACACCGTGTGCTACTCGAAGCTCGACGTGAAGATAGCGCCGACCCACGCTGGCATCACCGTAGGTCCGGATGGCGGAAGCCATCAGATGCTCGAGGACATCGCGCTCATGCGCGTCCTGCCAGGCATGCGCGTGCTCGTCCCGGCGGACGTGCATGCGGCGGCCGCAGCGATACGCCTCGCCGCTGCGACACCCGGGCCGTTCTACGTCCGTCTCGGCCGGGCTGCGGTGCCTGTCATCCACCCCGAAGGCGTCGAGGTCGGCGTGGGCCGTGCGGCAGTGCTTCGGGAGGGCGATGACGTGACGGTGGTGGCCTGCGGCGTCATGGTGGCCGAGGCGCTCGCCGCCGCGGACCTGCTCGCGGCAGACGGCATCAGCGCTGAGGTCGTCGACGCGTTCTCCATCAAGCCGCTTGACGCCGAGACGCTGCTCGCGTCAGCCCGCAAGACCGGCGCCGTGGTGACCGCCGAGGAGCACTCGGTCATCGGGGGGCTCGGCTCGGCGGTGGCGGAGCTGCTGGGCGAGCACCGTCCTGTCCCCATGCGTCGTGTCGGCGTGCGCGATTCGTTCGGCACCTCCGGGGAGCCGGACGAGCTCATGGCGCACTACGGTCTGACGGCTGCAGACATCGCGCAGGCCGTCCGGGAGCTCATCGGCTCGTCGTGAAGAAGCCGTGGAGAAGCGGTAACGGCCATGCGGGCCGCGGCTGTCGTCGGCACGCCGTCTGCTAGAATATCGCGGGAATCGTTGCCGACAGATGGAGCACCCACATGATATCCATGCGGAACGTCAGCAAGACGTACGTCGCTGACAAACCCGCGCTGTCCGATGTGAATGTCGAGATCGGCCAAGGGGAGTTCGTCTTCTTGGTCGGTCACTCTGGATCCGGGAAGTCCACCTTCATCAAGCTGCTTCTGCGCGAGATCCTGCCTACGACGGGGCAGATCATCGTGGCCGGCCAGGACCTCGTGCGCATGAAGAGCTGGAAGGTCCCGTACCTGAGGCGCAACATCGGCTGCGTGTTCCAGGACTTCAAGCTGCTGCCGAACAAGACCGCCTACGAGAACGTCGCGTTCGCGCTCGAGGTCATCGGGCGCAGCCGCCACGTCATCCGCACCCAGGTGCCTGAGGTGCTGCGACTGGTCGGGCTCGAGGACAAGATGCACTCGTATCCCGACGAGCTGTCCGGCGGCGAGCAGCAGCGCGTCTCGATCGCCCGGGCGTTCGTGAACCGCCCGCCGCTGCTGCTTGCGGACGAACCGACGGGAAACCTCGACCCCGCCACCTCGCTGGGCATCATGAGCCTGCTTTCGCGCATCAATAAGACGGGCACCACCGTGCTCGTCGCGACGCACGACAGGGAGATGGTTGACTCGCTGCGCCGGCGCGTCATCGCGCTCGAGAACGGCCGCATCATCCGCGACCAGGACCGGGGGGTGTACGGCGATGGCGATTAACGTCGGCTACTTCGTCAAAGAGTCGCTCGTCAGCTTCCGGCGCAACTGGGTGATGAGCCTGGGCGCAGTCATCACCATCTACCTCTCGCTCCTGCTCGTCGGTGTCTCGGTCGGCAGCTCGATGATCGCCGGGCAGATCGTGAAAAGCGTCGAGCAGAAGGTCTCGATCCGCATCTTCCTCAAGGACGGAGCGGCGCCGGAAGACGTGAGCAAGCTCCAGGCGGACTTGCAGGGGGATTCGCGCGTCAAGACCGTCAAGTACACGAGCAAGGAAGAGGCGATGGAGGAGTTCAAGAAGTCCTACTCCTCCAGCCCTGAGATGGTCGAGCAGCTGAACGTCAACCCGTTCCCTGCCTCGCTCGACGTCGAGACACACAAGCCGCAGGACGTTCCCGCGCTTGCAGAGACCATCAAGGGAAATGCGACCTTCCTCAAGGTGTGCGACAACCCGACGGACCCCGAGCGTTCCATCCGCTGGGGCAAGGAGTGGGTCAACCGGCTGTTCTCGTTCACGCGCATCCTGCGGATGGTGGGCGTCCTGTTCATCATCATGCTCGCTGTGATCAGCCTGATCTTCATCAACAACACGATCCGCCTCGCGATTTACGCACGCCGCAAGGAGATCGGGATCATGCGCCTGGTGGGCGCCTCGAATTGGTTCATCCGCATGCCCTTCCTGCTCGAAGGGTTGCTGCAGAGCCTGGTCGGGGCAGTGCTCGCGCTGGCCTCCCTTGCCGCGTTCCAGATCTTCGCGATGCCGCGGATCGAGGAGGCGGTGCCGTTCTTGCCCTTCGCGCTGCCGCCAGGCGCGGCAGTGCAGATCGCCGTGATCCTCATCGTCGGCGGCAGCATCATCGGCCTTGCCGGCTCCGGCTTCGCCCTCCGCAGGTACCTGAAGGTGTAGGTCGTCATGAACAAGATCCTGAGCCGCGCGACTGTGGTCGTGCTCGCGGTGTCCGGCCTCGTGCTGTCTTTCGCTGGCGGCATGTACGTGGGGCGCCGTGCTCCTGCAGTGGACGTCCCGGTCGTCGGGGAAGCGCAGCCGACGCCCGTCGGCGCGGCGCGCGAGGTGCGCAACATCATCATGCGTGAGGCGCTCACTCCGTCGAGCGACGAATCGATGGCGGCGGGGGTCGCCAAAGGGATGGTCGAGTCGCTCGGCGACCCATACGCGATGTACTTCGACAAGCAGCACTACAAGTACTTCCAGGAGCAGACAGACGGCGCCTTCTACGGCATCGGTGTGACGATCTCGGACCGTGACGGCCAGCCGTACATCGTGACCGTCTTGAAGGGCACGCCGGCCGAGCGAGCCGGGCTCAAGGCGGACGACGAGATCGTCTCCATCGACGGTCTGAAGCGCGAGAAGTGGGACCTCGACGAGGTCGTGCGGCGCATCCGTGGCGAGGAGGGGACGAAGGTCACCATCGAGATCCGCCGCAAGGGCGTCAAGGAGCTGATGAAGTTCACCATCACCCGCGCCCGGATCCAGGTCCCGAACATCGAGAAGGAGCTCATCGACGGATCGGTCGGGTACGTGCGCCTGTACTCGTTCAACGAGCGGTCGGCCGAGGACATCACCGCTGCGATCGAGGAGCTGTCCGGCAAGGGTGCGAAGGGCTTCGTCCTCGACCTGCGCGACAACCCCGGCGGCCTGCTGTCGGAATCGGTGGACGTGCTCTCGCTGTTCGTGAAAGACGGCGTGGCCGTGACCGTCGATGCGCGCAACCCGCGTGACGACGAGGTGTTCCGGGTGAGCGGCAGCACCGTGACGGATGCGCCCATCGTGCTGCTGGTCAACGAGAACTCGGCTTCCGCAAGCGAGATTGTCGCAGGGGCCTTGCAGGACTACGGCCGTGCGGTGCTCGTCGGCGTGAAGACCTTCGGCAAGGGAAGCGTGCAGCAGATCGAGCCGCTCAGCTTCGGGGGAGCGATCAAGCTGACGATCGCCCACTACCTGACGCCGAAGGGGCGGTCCATCGACAAGGTCGGCGTCACTCCGGACGTGGTCGTGAAGATGGACCCCAAGGACGAGATGGACCGCGCCAAGGACGTCCAGCTCAAGCGCGCGATCGAGGAGCTCAAGAAGCGCCTGTAGCGCAGCCTGGGTGCAGCTTGGCGGTGCCGCGCCCTCTGCCGCCTACAGCGGCGGGTCGTCGTCCTCGTCGTCGTCGAACCGGGCGCGCAGCGCGATGTCGTACGACTCCTCCATGATGCGTGACATGGCGCGCTGCTCGCGCTGCTGCGGTTCTTCCGTGACGCGCATCTCCAGCGTCACCCCGTCGCCAACCAGCGTGAAGACGGTCTCGTCCGCGCTCACTTCCTCGAAGGTGAGGTAGCGGAAGCTGGCTACGTTCAGGAACAGGCACCCGTTCACGAGCATCGTGGACGAGTCGGGATCCGCCATGATCTTGACGAGCGTCGCACGCCCGGTATTCATGGGCTGGCCATCGACGACGTACGCGTACTCGAAGGTCTCGACGGTCTCGAGGGCGCGGACCATGTCGCGGAGCTCGGAGACGGTGCCGGTGCCGATGAGGCAGGGAGCGAGCTCCCGTTGCTGTCGCATGTGCTCTCCAAGGTTCAGGTGTAGAGTTGCACCAATGCCATTCTACCACGCGGGGTGTGACATCGGACAGGCGAAGGGGGCGGCGTGAGGCCTGAGAAGGCGGTGTTGAAGGCGCTTCGGGATGCGCACGGTGCGATGGCGGAGGCCGATGTCGCCCAGGCCGTCGCGCGGCACGGGCTCGAGACCGAGAAAGTGCGGCGAGTGCTGCGGGGCCTCGTGTCGTCGGGTTCGGTGGCGGTGCTGGCTGACGGCCGCTACCTCGCGCTGAAGGAGCGGAACCTGCTCGTGGGGCGTCTCTCGATGCACCGTCGCGGGTTCGCATTCGTCTCGACGCCGCTTGGGGAGGTGTACGTCGGGCGCCGGGACACTGGGGGCGCCTTGCACGGCGACACGGTGGCGGTCAGGCTCCACACCCAAAGAGCGCGAGAGCGCCGCTCGGGCGAGGTCGTCCAGGTGCTCGAACGAGGCGTAACCCGGGTGGTCGGCCGCATGGAGCGGCACGGTGCGCTCGGCATCGTGGTGCCGACCGATCCGCGCATCCGTCACGAGGTCTTCGTCGACATGGCGCGAAGCGAGATCGATGCGCGCGACAACGACGTCGTCGTCGTGCGCGTCACGCGATATCCGACGCGCCGCGACGCCATGCAGGGCGTGATCGAGGAAGTGCTCGGCCCTGCAGACGCGCCCGGGGTGGACATCGAGATCGTCATCCGGGAGCACGGGCTGCGGACGGAGTTCCCACCCGAGGCTCTTGCCGCTGCCGAACGGTTGACGCTGGGCGTCGAGGCGGAGCTGTCGCGCGGTCGCCGCGACCTGCGCTCGCTTCCGACCGTGACGATCGACCCTGTCGACGCGAAGGACTTCGACGATGCCGTGTCGATCGAGCGGCTTTCCCGAGGCGGGTTCCGCCTGTGGGTGCACATAGCAGACGTGAGCCACTACGTGCAGTGGGACGATCCGATCGATCAGGAGGCGCGCATCCGCGCGACCTCCGTCTACCTTGCGGACCGCGTCTTGCCGATGCTGCCGGAGCGCGTGTCGAACGACCTGTGCTCGCTTCGGCCCGAAGAGGACCGGCTCGCATTCACGGTGGAGTTCGAGTGCGACGCGCGTGGCGAGGTGCGTTCGCATCAGCTGTACCCGTCGGTCATCCAAAGCGACCGACGGCTCGACTACGACAGCGTGGACGCGTGGCTGGAAAGCGGCGGCTTCCCGGATGCTGAGACCGAGCGGCTGCTGGTCGCGCTGCGCGACCTCGCGGCGTTGCTGCACGCGAGGAGGATCGAGCGGGGCGGCCTCGACTTCGACACGGTCGAAGCCCGCGTGATCTTGGACGCAGACGGCCGGCCGACAGGGGTGACGCTTCGTCGGCGCACCGTCGCGACCAACATGATCGAAGAAGCGATGATCGCGGCCAACGAGGTCGTGGCGCGCCACATGCGTGACGCTGGCGCGCCGACCCTGTACCGCATCCACGAGGACCCCGACCCGGAAGCGCTCGACGAGCTCGCAGTCGTGCTCAAGGAGTTCGACTACCCGATCAAAGACGTGCACGGGGCAAGCCCGCAGACCTTCCAGCGCATCGTGGGATTCGCGCACGGGCGTCCCGAGGAACTGCTCATCAACTCGCTGCTGATCCGCGCGTTGGAGCGGGCGCGGTACTCGGCGTTGCTGGAGTCGCACTTCGGACTCGCGAGCGAGGCGTACTGCCACTTCACCAGCCCGATCCGACGCTATCCCGACCTGATCGTACACCGCATGCTCAAAGCGCAGCTCGCGCACGAGCTCGACCGCGAGCCGGCCGCGAGCATCGCACCAGAGCTCGAGTGGCTTGCTGAACACTGTTCGGTGATGGAGCGGGAGGCCGAATCAGCAGAGGACGACTCGCAGCGCATCAAGCTCGTCGAACTCATGCTCGAGCGTGTGGGCGAGGAGTTCGACGCGCTCATCACGGGCGTGGTGTCCTTCGGGATGTTCGTGCAATTGGACAACACGGCAGAGGGGCTCGTGCACGTCAGGTCGATGGTGGACGACTACTACCAGCTGGACGCTGAGCGGTTCATGCTCATCGGCGAGCGTCGCGGCGCCGTCTACCGCCTCGGCCAACGCGTGCGCGTGCGGCTGGTGGACGGCAGCGTCGCGGAGAAGCGGCTCGACTTCGAGCTTGCCTGAGGGGCGGGGGCGAAGCGGGGGGCCGCTAGCGCAGGCCGGCGTCCATGTCGCGGTTGCCGTGATCGTCCATGGAGTCGTACTCGCTGCCCTTGAACCCGAGCGTTTGGGTGACATCGTGCGTCTTGCTGCGGTATCACGCCGTCCACTTCGCAGACGGGTCGACGTGGCGAACGCGGCCGAGCAGCTTGCCCGCGACGATCAGCACGACGGCGAGCCCGATGATGATGAGCGTCCAGAGCGCGACCATGAGCCTCCCTCTCCCGCGGGCAAAGGCTGTAGCGCGCACTCTAGTCTACCACTGCGGCGGTCTTCTCTGGGACGGAGGCGGGCGGCACCATCGGTGTGGGCTGGGCAGAGGTTGAGCCCGAGATCGACTGGGCAGCAGCGCTTGTGGGTCCGGTGCGCTCCGACGCCGGCCATCTTGCGCTTCGCTGCCGACCCTGCTACAGTTCATCGCAATCTCATACGCGCCTGTGACGGGGAAGAGTACCCCGGGAGCGAAGCACAGAGAGTCGGGGACGGTGGAAACCCGATCTGAGCGACCGGAGGGAATGGGCCCCTGAGGCTCCGAGGCAACGGCAGCGCGCCTACTAGTCTCGGCGGACGCCCACCGATACAAGGGACCGGGTATGGACGGCCGCGAGGCCGGAGTACCGCAGGACGAGTGGCCGGCTCAGGCCGGCAACGAGGGTGGCACCGCGGGAGCACAGCTCTCGTCCCTTACGGGACGGGAGCTTTTTGTTTTGCGGTGCGAGGAGGTGGCACGGGTGATCATCCCGAGCAGAGACGAGTTCGTGCGGCTCGCGCAGTCGCACGAGGTGGTTCCTGTCGCGCGCGAGGTGTACGCAGACCTCGCGACGCCCATCTCGGCGTTCATGGCGCTGGCGGACGGTGCCGAAAACGCCTTCCTCCTGGAAAGCGTCGAAGGCGGAGAGCGGCTCGGCCGCTATTCCTTCCTCGGCATCGGTGAGCGCGAGACCATCACCGCGCGTGGCGACGAGGTCGTCCTGGAGGACGGCGGTGTGGTAGGGATGCGTGCTGACGACCCTCTGCGCGTGGTCGAGGAGCGCGTCGGCGCAGGCAGCGTCGCTCGTGTGCCGGGCCTGCCTCCGTTCGTCGGCGGCGCAGTCGGATTCGTAGGCTACGAGGCGGCCACATGTTTCGAGAAGGTGCCCCGGCATCCCGTCGACGAGCTCGGCCTGCCTGACCTCGCCTTCATGAACGCAGACATCGTCATCGCGTTCGACCACGCGCGCCGCGTCATGCAGGCGATCGCTGCCGTGCGGCCGGGCGGCGCTGCTGAGCGTGCGTACGACGCCGCGATCGCGCGCATCGATTCGGTGCTCGCGCGCATCGACCGAGGACCGGTGGGCGCTGAGCTCGGATCGGTCGGCGAGCGCGCGCCGGTGCCGCTCGAAGCGCACACCTCGCGTGAGGAGTTCCTCGCGACGGTCGAACGGGCGAAAGAGCACATCGCTGCGGGCGACATCTTCCAGGTGGTGCTCTCGCAGCGGTTCTCGGCCCCGTATGCGGGCGACGGCCTCGACCTGTACCGCGTGCTCCGCGCCGTCAACCCGAGCCCATACATGTTCTACCTGCGCACCCGCGAGGTGACGCTCGTGGGATCGAGCCCAGAGCCGCTCGTCCGCGTCGAGGGCACCCGCGTCATGACGCGGCCGCTTGCCGGCACGCGCCCGCGAGGCGCAGACGCCGCGGCGGACAGCCGGCTTCGCGCGGAGCTGCTCTCGGACGAAAAAGAGCGTGCGGAGCACGTCATGCTGGTCGACCTCGGCCGCAACGACATCGGACGCGTGTGCGTGCCAGGCAGCGTTCGCGTCGAGCAGCTCATGGAAGTCGAGCGGTACAGCCACGTGATGCACATCGTGAGCACGGTGGCAGGCGAGCTCGCTCCCGGCAAGACCGCAGTCGACGCGCTCGAGGCGACCTTCCCGGCCGGCACGGTCTCAGGTGCGCCGAAGGTCAGGGCGATGGAGATCATCGCCGAGCTGGAGCCGGCCGCGCGCGGACCGTACGCGGGCGTGGTCGGCTACCTGGGAGTCGACGGTGCGATGGACATGTGCATCGCCATCCGCACGTTCGTGCTTGCGGGTGGTCGCGCCTACCTGCAAAGCGGCGCTGGCATCGTCGCCGACAGCGAACCCGAGCGCGAGCACGAGGAGTGCCTGCACAAGGCCCGCGCGCTCCACCGCGCTCTCGAGCTCGCCGCCGGCATGCACGAGGCGCGAGGTGGCGTGATGATCCTGGTGATCGACAACTACGACTCGTTCACCTACAACCTGGTGCAGCTGCTCGCCGCGCTTGGTGCTGAGGTAGAGGTCCGGCGCAACGACGAAGTCACCGCAGACGAAGCGTTCGCAATGGGGCCGGCCGGTGTGGTGGTCTCGCCGGGACCCGGCACACCTGAGGAGGCGGGGGTCTCGGCAGAGGTGGTCCGGGCTGCCGAAGCCGCAGGTGTGCCCGTGCTCGGCGTGTGCCTCGGACATCAGGTGATTGCTGCGCTGCATGGCGCGTCGGTGGTGCGCGCACCGCAGCCGGTGCACGGCAAGACCGACGAGATCGTGCACGATGGCGCGGGCCTGTTCGCCGGCGTGCCGAACCCCATGACTGCGACGCGATACCACTCGCTTGCGGTGGATCCGACGAGCGTGACTGCCGATCTGGAAGTGACTGCCCGCAACCGCGACGGCATCGTCATGGGTCTTACGGTGCGGGGCAAGCCGGTGTTCGGCGTGCAGTTCCATCCGGAAAGCGTGCTCACTCCCGACGGCGCTGCCATCATCGCCAACTTCCTGCGCATCTGCGGCGAGATCCCGGGCGAGGAGCCAGGCTCTGCTGCTCCGCAGGCAGTCTCCGCCGCCGGCGGGGCGGTGCGTTCGTCGGAGGCGACTGCCCGTATCACGACCGTGCCTGGAGCCATCGGGCGCATCAGCACAGGCGGCTCGCTCACTGAAGAGGAGGCCGAGGCGGTGATGGGGGCGATCATGGATGGCGAGGCCACCCCCGCCCAGATCGCCGCGTTGGTCGTCGGCATGCGGATGAAAGGCGAGACGGCGGACGAGATCGCTGGTTTCGCGCGTGCCATGCGAAGGCGCGCTGCCCCGGTGCGACCGGCCATCCCGGGCGTGCTCGACACCTGCGGGACCGGGGGCGACGGGCTGCACACCTTCAACATCTCGACGGCGACGGCGTTCGTCGTCGCAGGCGCAGGCGTGCCGGTCGCCAAACACGGGAACCGTGCGGTGTCTTCGTCTGCGGGAAGCGCCGACGTGCTCGAGGCGCTCGGCGTCAACCTCGACCTCGACCCGAGGGCTATGGCGCGGTGCATCGAAGAGTGCGGGGTGGGGTTCTTGTTCGCGCCCGCGCTCCACGCGAGCATGCGGCACGCTGCCGGTCCGCGGCGGGAGATCGGCATCCGTACCGTCTTCAACATCCTCGGTCCGCTCACGAACCCTGCGGGCGCCGCGCGGCAACTCCTCGGCGTCTACGATGCACGGCTCGCGCCAGTGCTCGCGGAAGTGGCGGGGCGGCTCGGTGCTGAACGGGTCCTCGTCGTGCACGGGCATCCCGGGATGGACGAAGTGTCCGCGAGCGGACCTACGCTCGTGGCCGAGTTCGACGTGGATGCGGGTGGCGTGCGGACGTACCAGATAGAACCAGAGCAGGCCGGCATCGCGCGATCGACGCTTTCGGACGTGGTCGGCGGCGACGTGCAGGAGAACGCCGCCATCCTCAGGCGCGTGCTCGAGGGAGAGAAGGGGCCTCGTCGCGACATCGTGCTGCTCAATGCTGGAGCGGCGCTCATGGCCGCGGGTGTCGCGTCAGACCTCGCCGACGGTGTCGAGCGGGCACGGCAGTCGATCGATTCCGGCCGGGCCGCGGAGTCGCTCGGGCGGCTGGTGGCGGTCAGCAGCCGGCTCGCGAAGGAGGCGACGGCGTGAGCGTGCTCGCTGCCATCGTGGAAGCGCGCAGGCGGCGTGTGGCGCACGACTTCGCGGGCGTGCGCGACGAGCTCGTGCGGCGCGCGGCCCGGGCGCGTGAGCCGAGACCGTTCGCGGCCGTGCTCGCCGCCTCGCCCACCGTCGCGATCATCGCCGAGGTCAAGCGCTCGTCGCCGAGCGGGGGTGTGCTGGCCGCCGGATGCGACGCGGTCGAGCAGGCGCTCGCATACGAGCGCGGTGGTGCGGCGGCGATCTCTGTCTTGACGGAGCCGGAACGCTTCGGCGGCAGCTTCGACGACCTTCAGGCGGTCGCCGCGGCGGTGCGCGCGCCCGTTCTCGCGAAGGACTTCGTCGTCGACGACGCGCAGCTCCTCGCGGCGCGCGCTGCGGGCGCGGATGCGGTGCTGCTGATGGCAAGCGTGCTCGGCGGCGAGCTCGGCCGATACGCGGCGGCGGCGCGTGACCTCGGGCTCGAGACGCTCGTCGAGGTGCGTGACGAAGCGGAGCTCGCGCTCGCCGCCAGGGTGGGTGCGCGCACGATCGGCGTGAACGCGCGGGACCTCGCGACGCTTGCCGTCGACCTTACGCGAGCGCGAGCGCTCATAAGCCGTGCGAGGCAGGTCGCGGAGGTGGTGGTCGCCGAAAGCGGGATCGCCTCGCGCGACGACGTCGCTGCTGCCGCCGTCGCAGGTGCAGATGCGGTGTTGGTGG
>JAOAFY010000028.1 GCA_026416035.1 Coriobacteriia bacterium
CGCGGCGAGTGCTCGGCATCGGCGTTCCGCAGGCAACGGCGATCGCCGATGCAGCGGCCGCACGCCTGCGGCACATCGACGAGACCGGGCAGTACTGCCACGTCATCGCGGACGGCGGCATGCGGACCGGCGGTGACGTCGCCAAAGCGATCGCGTGCGGCGCGGATGCCGTGATGATCGGATCGCCGCTTGCGGCGGCAGAGGAGGCGCCCGGCCGGGGCTACCATTGGGGCATGGCGACGTTCCACCCGGACCTGCCGCGTGGCACGCGGGTGTACGCTGGCCGCAAGGGTACGCTCGAGCAGATCCTCGTGGGCCCCGCGCATGAGAACGACGGGACGCTCAACCTCTTCGGTGCGCTGCGCACCTCGATGGCCACGTGCGGCTACGAGAACCTCAAGTCGTTCCAGAAGGCCGAGGTCATGATCGCGCCCGCTCTGCAGACGGAAGGCAAGGTGCTGCAGCAGTCCCAGGGCGTGGGCATGGGCCGGTAGGCGGCCGGGCTGATGGCGGAGCACACCTCGCAGCCGACAGTCCTCGTGCTGGATTTCGGTGCGCAGTACGCGCAGCTGATTGCTCGGCGCGTCCGCGAGGCACGCGTGTTCAGCGAGATCGTGCCGTTCGACATCAGCGCTGAGGAGGTCGAGCGGCGCAGTCCTGCGGCCCTGATACTCTCTGGCGGCCCAGCCAGCGTGTATGCCGAGGGCGCTCCGCACATGGACGCGCGCGTCCTCGAGCTCGGCATCCCGGTGCTCGGGTTCTGCTACGGCATCCAGGAGATGGCCGTCCAGCTGGGCGGGACGGTCCCGCGGACCGACGTCGGCGAGTACGGGTTTGCGGAGCTTCGCGTGACGGAGCCATCGAGCGAGCTCTTCGAGGGAATTCCTGAAGTCTCGCAGTGTTGGATGAGCCACCGCGACAGCGTCGGTGACGTGCCGCCTGGCTTCAGGGTGACAGCATCGACGCCGACCACGCGCGTGGCCGCGATGGAAGACCCGTCGCGCAAGCTCTACGCGACGCAGTTCCACCCGGAGGTCGCCCACACGGAGTTCGGACAGAGGATCATCCGCAACTTCCTCCACGAGATAGCAGGCATCCCTCCGACCTGGACGATGGTGAACATCATCGACGAATCGGTGACGAGCATCCGCGCGCAGGTCGGCTCCGACCGCGTGATCTGCGGGCTTTCTGGGGGCGTCGATTCCAGCGTGGTCGCCGCGCTGCTGCACCGGGCCGTCGGCGACCAGCTCACGTGTGTGTTCGTCGACCATGGCCTCCTGCGTCTTGACGAGGCCGAGCAAGTCGTGCGCACCTTCCGGGACGCGTTCCACGTCAACCTCGTGCACGTGGACGCGTCCGAACGCTTCTTGTCGCTCCTGCACGGCGTCACGGATCCGGAAGACAAGCGGCGGATCATCGGCGAGGAGTTCTGGAAGGTCTTCTTCGAGGAGGCGCAGAAGCTGGAGGGCGTGAAGTGGCTCGCTCAGGGGACGCTGTACCCCGACGTCATCGAGTCAGGGAGCAAGAGCGCCGCCAAGATCAAGAGCCACCACAACCTCATCCCATTTCCCGAAGGCGTGCACTTCGAGCTGATCGAGCCGCTCAGGTGGCTGTTCAAGGACGAAGTGCGTGCCGTCGGCACCGAACTGGGGCTTCCCGACGAGATCGTCCACCGGCAGCCGTTCCCGGGACCGGGGCTCGCGGTGCGCATCATCGGCGAGGTGACGCGCGAGAAGCTGGAGGTCCTGCGGCGCGCCGACGCAATCGTGCGCGAGGAGATATCCGCATGGGACCGCGACCGGCAGGTGTGGCAGTACTTCGCGGTGCTGCCTGACATCCGCAGCGTCGGCGTGATGGGCGATGAGCGCACCTACGGCCATCCGATCATCGTGCGGGCGGTTGCATCGGCCGATGCGATGACCGCCGACTGGGCCAGGCTCCCCCACGATCTGCTCGCCCGCATCTCGAACCGCATCGTCAACGAAGTCGAGGGGATCAACCGCGTCGCATACGACATCACGAGCAAGCCTCCCGGCACGATCGAGTGGGAATAACTGAATCGGTAGGGCCGCCCGACAGGGGCAGCACCTCTTGTACGGGGGAGGGGTGGCGGTGCGTGGGTCGCACAGGCGGCGCGTCGCGCTTAGGTGCGCCGTGACGGTCTTTGCGCTGATGCTCGCCGGTTGCGGCACAGGCCGCACGACGAGCCCCACAGGCAACGAGGGGGCGTCGCCGAGCTCCGCAGCGACCGAGACGACTGTGCCCGGCCTTCCGACCGAGGGTGAGGCCGGCTCTGTTCCGTTCTCGGCTTTCGACCTCGACATCGTATTCACTCAGGTCCAGTCGATGGCAGCAGCAGGCGTCCCGATCGAGAACAGGGTGGAAGCGTCTGGCCGCGTGCGTCTGACCGTCGATGCATCCCAGGACCCACCGACCGTGAGCGGCGAGGGATCGTTGCCGGTGTCCGGAGGTGGACGGGTAGGCGGCGTGGCGTTCACGAACTCTGGATCGGTCTCCTATCGGTTCGCGGGAACCGTGGTGCGAAGCGCAAGTGGCGGGTTCGAGCTGCGTCTCGGCGGGCAGCGGTCGATGGTCGTGGCCGCTCGTCCGGCAGGACCGAGCGCGTCGACTCCGTTCGAGCCCTTCGAAGCGCAGACGCTCGTCGCCGAGGACGGCTACGTGCACGAGTGGAGCTGGCGGCAGGCCTCTGCGGGAGTGAGCGGCACCGAGAAGTGGACGCTGCACGTCCACGACGTTCCCTGACGGACCCTCATCGCACGAAGGTGCACCTTCGAGGGTACAATAACTCCCACGCCTGGCCGGCTACGCATGCGATGCGAAGGAGCCCAGCATGACTGATGACATCTCTGCTGAGACTCAGGCGAGGATCGCCGAGCTTAGGCAGCGCATCGACGGGATCGACTGCCAGATCGTGCGGCTCTTGAACGAACGAGCACGCCTCGCGCTTGAGATCCGGCATCTCAAGCCGCACGTGCACTGGGGGCTGTACGATCCGAAGCGCGAGGAGGAGATCTTCGCGAACCTCGCCCGCTGCAACGAGGGGCCGCTGTACGCTGAGAATCTCCGCGAGATCTATGAGGCGATCCTTCACGTCATGAAGGAGCTGAGGGACTGATGGCCCAAGACGCTGCACGTGCCGCCGAAGCCGTGGTGCGCGACGGGCCGGTCACGCTGATCGCAGGTCCGTGCTCGGTCGAGAGCCGCGAGCAGATGATGGAAGTCGCAGCCGTGCTGTCCGAGCTCGGCATCCGCGTGATGCGAGGCGGCGCGTACAAGCCGCGCACCTCGCCGTTCTCGTTCCAAGGGCTCGAGGAGAAGGGGCTGGAGCTGCTGCGCGAGGCAGCGGACGCGTACGGCCTGATGATCGTGACGGAGGTCGTGGACTCCGCTCACGTGGAGCTCGTCGACGCGTACTCCGACATCTTGCAGGTCGGGACGCGCAACATGGCGAACTACAGCCTTCTCAAGCGCATCGGCGCGGTGACGGCGGAGTCGCGCAAGCCGGTGGTGTTCAAGCGCGGGATGGCTGCCACGATCGAGGAGTGGCTCCAGGCGAGCAACTACATCACGATGCTCGGGAACGACAACGTCATCCTGTGCGAGCGCGGCATCCGGACCTTCGAGACGGCAACTCGCTTCACGCTCGACATCAGCGCGGTCCCTGTCGTAAAGAAGCTGTCGCTGCTGCCGATCATCGTCGATGTGTCGCACCCGACCGGCCAGGCAGACCTCGTGCCCGCGTGCGCACGAGCGGCTGTGGCCGTAGGCGCGGACGGCGTCATGGTGGAGGTGCATCCAAACCCGCGCGAGGCGCTGTGCGACGGGCCGCAGTCGCTCGATCTTGCAGGATTACGCAACCTTTACGCCGAACTGACACCTGTAGCTCGCGCTATCGGTCGGACGCTCGCGTAGACAGTCTCGCAACCCCCCTCTGAACGGCCGGAGACTGCACAGGTGACGGACGCGCCCGTAAGCAGGATATGCGCACACTGCGGCTCTGTCGGTGAAGAGCGGCTGGGGCACTGCGACGAGTGCGGGCTGACCGTCTGCGTGAAGTGCGGGAACGTCCACTATGCGCACGGACAACGCAAGGTGCTCCACGACGCATGCTTCAAGGACAACCCCGACGCTCACTTCAGCATGATCAAGTTCGTCAAGTGATGCGCTGCGGCTGACGCAGGACACGCTTCGAGCAGCTCGCAAGCCACGTGGCGGCTGCATTCGGCTTCAGGTACACTGAGCGCCCTATGGACGCACTCCTCGATCCCCTCAACCCCGCCCAACGGGACGCCGTCACCACGACCGAGGGTCCGCTGCTCGTGCTGGCGGGCGCTGGCTCCGGCAAGACACGCGTGCTCACGCATCGCATCGCGTACCTGATCGCGGAGCGCGGAGTCTCTCCCGCGGAGATCCTCGCCATCACATTCACCAACAAGGCGGCGCAGGAGATGCGTGAGCGGCTCGCCCGGCTCGTTGGCTCCGCCGCACGCGTGATGTGGGTGATGACGTTCCATGCCTTCTGTGTGCGGCTGCTCAGGGCCGAGGCGCACAGAATCGGGCTGTCGCAGCAGTTCTCCATCTACGACGAGGATGACTCAAGGCGGCTGCTCGCTGCCGTGATCGAGGAGCTCAAGGTCGACGCGAAGCGGTATCCGGTCAAGATGCTCGCGGCCAAGATCTCCGAGTTCAAGAACGAGCTGGTGCTTCCCGACGAAGCGGCAGACCGTGCGATAGGACCGCATGGCAAGCTCGTCGCAGAAGTCTACGCGCGGTATCAGGAGCGCCTGGCGCACGCACAGGCGATGGACTTCGACGATCTCCTCGTGAATGCATGGCTGGTGCTGTCGCAGCACGACGATGTGCTGTCGCACTACCAGCGGCGATTCCGCTACGTCCTCGTCGACGAGTACCAGGACACCAACCACGCGCAGTACGAGATCGTGAACCTGCTCGCGGCGCGGCATCGGAACCTCATGGTGGTCGGTGACGACGACCAGTCCATCTACTCGTGGCGCGGTGCCGACATCCGGAACATCTTGGACTTCGAGGAGGACTACCCAGACGCGACGGTGATCCGCCTGGAGCAGAACTATCGATCGACGCAGACCATCCTCGCCGCAGCGAACGCAGTCGTCGCGAACAACCTCGGACGCAAACCCAAGACGTTGTGGACCGCCAACGTAGGCGGCGAGGCCATCGTGCGGTACGTGGCGGCCGACGAGCGGGACGAAGCCAGATTCGTCGCGGAGGAGATCGAGCGGCTCGTCGTGGCCGAGTCGCGGCGCTACACGGAGTTCGCCGTGTTCTACCGCACGAACGCGCAGTCCCGTGTGTTGGAAGACCTTCTGCTGCGGGTCGGCGTCCCCTACCGGATCGTGGGCGGCACCCGGTTCTTCGACCGGGCGGAGATACGCGATGTCATGGCGTGGCTCAAAGCCGCGGTGAACCCCGCCGACGTCCAGTCCTACAAGCGGCTGATGGGCGCCTGGCCGGGGGTCGGCAGGGCCACGATTGAAGCCGTCGAGGCCCGGTCGATCAAGACCGGCCGACCTATCGCCGAGGCGCTGCGCGAAGCGGTGGAGCTGGAGATCGTCGGCGGTGCAGCGCTCAGGAGCTTGGCCGAGCTTGCGAAGGTGCTGGACGACGTCGCCCTCGCCGCGAAGGCCGAAGGGCCCCTCCGGGAACGCGTCGAGAGCATAGTGGCTTCGGCCGGAATATTGTCGCGGTTGAAGGCGGAGACGACCGAGGAGGCGCGCGGTCGCGCGGAGAACGTGGCGGAGTTCTTCGGCGTGGTGGAGGAATACGATGCCGTGCACGACGATCCCGAGGCAAAGACGCTCGAGGCGTTCCTTGAGTGGGCTGCGTTGCGCACCGACCTCGACCAGCTCGACGACGCCGACGACGCCGTGACGCTCATGACGCTTCACACGGCAAAGGGGCTCGAGTTTCCCGTGGTCTTCCTCGTGGGGCTCGAAGACGGCATCTTCCCGCACGCGAACTCGATGGACGATCCTCAGCGGCTCGAAGAGGAGCGGCGGCTGATGTACGTCGGGGTGACGCGCGCGATGGAGCGTCTGTACATCACCCATGCGCACTCGCGCTCGCTCTTCGGAAGCGAGAAGCGCAATCCGCCGAGCCGATTCGTGGACGAGATCCCTGAGGAGTGTCTGCGGGTCGAAGGAGTCGGCTCCGCCGGATTCGGGGCTTCAGCGCGTGGGCGCGGGAGGGGCGACCGGCAGGGCTCGGTGCGATGGTCGGTGCCGGCCGCTGAAGGCGGGCGCGTCTTCGGATCGGGGCAAGCCAGGCGGCGTGAGGACATCGAGAAGCCCGTCCTAGCGGTCGGGGACCGCGTCGAGCACAAGACGTTCGGCCGGGGGACGGTGCGCGAGGTCACGGGCGATTCCATCGTCGTCGAGTTCGTCGGGCTCGGGACGAAGAAGCTCCTCTTGGGGTACGCTCCGATACGCAAGGTCGACGGCTAGACGTTCGCAAGGAGGCGCACGGTGGGCCCTGTCCTCGTGTTCGGCCACCGCAATCCGGACAACGATTCGGTCTGCTCGGCGGTCGCATACGCGCACCTCAAGAACCGTACGGACACGGAGAACGTGTACCTTCCGGTGCGTTTGGGCCCCGTGCCTCCTGAGACCGCATGGGTCTTCGAGCGTTTCGGGCTCGACGTGCCGGAGGAGGTCGAGCACGTCAAGACGCGCGTCCGCGACGTGATGACCGAGGACCCCGTGGCGGTCGATTGGGACGATACCGTGCTTGTCGCTGGCCGGCGCATGCGCGAGCACGGGGTCCGTGCGCTGCCGGTCCTGCGGGGAGGCGTTGTCGAAGGCATCGTGAGCACCACCACGCTTTCGGAGCGGTATGTCCAAGAGACCAACGTGCGTGGTTTCGCGGCGAGCCCCGTCCGGCTGAGGAGTCTCGCTGAAGTGGTAGACGGGAGGATCGTCGTCGGGGATCCGGACGCGGTCATCGCTGGAGACGTGCTCGTCGGGGCGATGGAGCCGGAGACGATGCGCGGCTACCTCAAGCCGGGCGACGTGCTGATCGTGGGCGATCGCCGTCGCACGCAGCCGCTCGCGCTCGATGCCGGTATCGCCTGCCTCGTCGTCACGGGGGGCAAGACCCCGGTCGAAGACGTGCTCGCGCAGGCTCGTGCGCGGGAGGCGGCAGTCGTCGTCACCCCGCACGACACCTTCGCGGCCGCTCGGCTAGCTGACCTGTGCCGACCGGTGTACACGGTCCTGGACGCCACGGTCCCGCTCGTAGGGCCAGACGACCTGGTCGAGGAGGTCGCCGAAGACCTGCTCGCCTCTGTCCACCGCGAGGCGGTCGTGGTAGACCCGAACGGCGCGCTGCTCGGCGTCGTGACGCGCACCGACCTCGTGCGCGGTCGAAGGCGCCGGGTCGTGCTCGTCGACCACAACGAGGTCGCCCAGTCGGCACCTGGCATCGAGCAGGCGCAGGTCGTCGAGGTCATCGACCACCATCGTATCGGCGACGTCCAAACTGCGCAGCCGGCGCTGTTCGTGAACCTTCCCGTAGGCGCCACTGCGACCATCGTCGCGGAGCGTTACGCGGAGCTGGGCGTCGAGATGCCGGTCCCCGTGGCGGGCATCCTGCTTTCGGCGATCCTGACGGACACGGTCTTGCTGAAGTCGCCGACAACGACGCCTGCGGACGTGGCGGTTGCGGAGCGACTGGCAGCGAGAATCGGCGTGACGCCGATCGAGTTCGGGCTGGAGATGTTCGACGCGCGTGCGCGCAGCGAGGACGACGACGTGGAGCGCGCGGTCTCGCGCGACCTCAAGGAGTACCGGATCGGCGAGGCCGTGGTCGCCATCGGACAGGTCGAGACCGTCGACGCAGCCAAGACCATCGAACGCTTCGGCGATGTGCAGACGGCGCTGGAGAGGAGCCGCGCCGCGCACGGGTACGACTTGCTGGTGCTGATGGTGACCGACGTGCTCAAAGAGGGCAGCGTGCTATGTGCGGCCGGCAAGACCCGCATGCTCGAACGCGCGCTCGGCATCGTCCTTAAGGACGGCCAGGCGTGGGTCGACGGCATGCTCTCCCGCAAGAAGCAGCTCGCACCGCGGCTCATCGAAGCGGCGGTCCGGTAGGCGATGGACGAGCAGGGACTGCGCACGCCGTCGGCGAGGGTGCTGCGCGCTGTAGCCGTCGTCTGCGCGGCGCTGTTCATCGTGGTGTGGCAGGCCTGGGTGCACGTGCCTGCGCTTGGCTGGTTCGACGTCGACGCAGCGCTGCTGCTTGACACGGTCCGTGCCCCGCTGCTCGACGCGCTCGCCAGGGGTCTCGCGGCCGTCGGTGACACGCTTGGCGTCCTGGCGACGACGGCGGTCGCTGCGGGCATGCTCCTGGCGAAGCGACGTTGCCGCGACGCATCCTTCGTGGCGGGCACCGTGGCAGTGGGTGTAGCGCTCAGCACTGTCGTGAAGGGGCTCGTGGATCGGGTGCGGCCGGGCGGTGCGACGCTCGTCGAGCTCCCGTCGAGCGGCAGTTTCCCGTCGGGACACGTCGTGGCGGCTGCATGCCTCGCCGGTGCGCTCGCGATGCTCGTCTGTCTGGATCCAAACACGGACTTGCGCCGGCGCGTCGGTGCTCTTGCGGCGGCGGCCGCATGGACGCTCGTGATGGGCGTCTCGCGCGTCTACGCGGGCGTCCACTTCGCAAGCGACGTGCTCTCGGGGGCGTTGCTCGGGACATTCGTGGTCTGCGCCGCGTCTGCGCTGCGGGTCGCATCAGGTGAGCGACGCGCAGCGCGCGCCGGCACAGGGACCTTCACGCAGCGGGAAGCGTGAGCGTCACGGTCGTGCCGTGTCCGACCTCGGATGCGATGACGGCCGTGCCGCCGCATCGCTCCATGGCATGCTTGACCAAGGCGAGTCCGAGACCGGTGCCACCGCTGTTCCGTGAACGGGCAGCGTCCACGCGGTAGAACCGCTCGAACACGCGTGGCAAGTGCTCTGCCGGGATGCCGACGCCAGTGTCTTCGACTTTCACGACGATAGATCCGTTCTCGCGGCTCAACCGGACGGTGACCGAGCCCGAGTCCGTGTATGCGATCGCATTGGCGAGCACGTTGTCGAGCGCGATCGCCAGGTCGGTGGCGTCGCAGGTCGCATAGACGTCGCGTCCCTCGACAGAGGAGTCATCCACGGCAAGCGACAGCCCCTTGTCCTCGGCTGCACGCCGGTGCGCGGTCACTGCGAGGTCGACGGCGGCTCGGACGTCGACGGGCCCGCCCGCGGTCGGCTCCGTCTCGAGCCGCGACAGGTCGAGCAGGTCGGCTACGAGCGCACGGAGCCGCTCCGCTTCTTGGTGGATCTGCGAGAGGAAGGCCAGCGTCTGGTCTGCATCGCCGTCCTTCGTGGCAGCTGCGGCGGATTCGGCCAGCAGGAGGATGCCGGTTGCGGGGGTCTTCAGTTCGTGCGACGCGTTCGCGACGAAGTCGCGCCGCATGGCGTCCAGACGTGAAGCGCGCGTGATGTCCGAGACGACGATCAGGTGCGCTGCGGATTCGTGGTGAGCTGTCAGTGGCATCGTGCGCACGACGAAGGTCTGCTGCAGCGGGGTCGGACCGACGGTCGCCTCTGAGCGAGCCGTGGTCTGAAGCGCGGATGCTACAGCCGTCTTGAGCGATTCTGGACCGTGCAAGTCCTCGAGCCGGTGGCCTTCCAGAGAGCGGGCGATTGGTCCGCCGAACAGATCGAGCGCAGCACGGTTGCATGCTTGGATCACGCCGTTCTCGACGAGCAGGACTGCATCGTCCAGGCCGTCGATGACCTCCTGCAACCGTGCTCTCTCGCCTTCGAGCTGAGCGAGGCGCTTCTGGAGCTGGTCCCGGAGGTAGGCGAGCGACGCGGCCAGCGGCTGCAGGGGCCCTGGGGCCTCCTCGAGCCGGACAGCCAGATCTCCGCGGGCCATCGTCTCGGCAGCTCCAGCTAGCCGTTCGACGGGCAAGGCGAACGCGCCAGCCAGCCGCCAGGTTGCACCGAATGCAACTGCAAGCGCAAGGATCAGCAACGCGACTCCGGCACGGCGCACGCCCCCCGTGACGTCTTTCGCGTGAGCGAGCGGCTCTGAAGCTCGCACCACCGCGATGTTGTGTGCCGCTTCACTTAAGACGGGAACTGCAACGTACAGGTACTGCGTGCCAAGCGTCTTGGAAGGTCGCGCAGAGACTCCGACGCGTCCCTGGAGCGCGTCGATGACCTCAGGTCGGTCGGCGTGGTTCTCCATGGTCGCTGGGTCTGCCAGAGAATCTGCGACGACGACGCCGTCTGGATCGATGACGGTGAGGCGGACTCCGGACTGCTCGCCCAGGCGCCGGACCGTCTCCTGGAGCGCCGGCCCGGCTCCCACCTCTTGGATAGCCGATGCGGTGAGGCGCGCGGCGATCTCCAGACCGGTCCGCTGTTGTTCGTCCAGCGCCGTCGTCAGCGGCCCGTAGAGCAGGTAGAGCCACACGGCGGCAAGGACCGCGATCCCCACCGCGACGCCGACCAGCATCTGCACACGGTATGAGGAGAAGGGGAAGCGCATGTCAGGTTCGCTGAGCGTGCTCGACCTTCAGTCGAGGCTCAAAGCGATAGCCGACGCCGTGGACCGTGTGGATGTACTCGTATCGCGACGGCTCTTCGATCGCCTGCCTGAGCCGGCGGATGTGCACATCTATGGTCCGCGACGATGACATGAACTCGTAGCCCCAAACTTCACGCGAAAGCCGCTCCCTCGACATGAGCGAGCCCGGATTCGAGGCGAACGTCACGAGCAGCTGGAACTCCTTGAGGCGCAGCTTCGCGGGCTTCCCGTCCACCGTCACCACAAGGTCATTGGGCCTGATGACCAAGTCGCCGATCTCGATAGTCCGGGACATCTCCAGCACGCGGCGCTCGCGTACTCGTCTCAGGTTCGCGCGGATGCGTGCGAGCAGCTCGTCCATCGAGAAGGGTTTCGTGACGTAGTCGTCGGCACCTGCATCGAGCCCTCGGACCTTGTCGCGGGGTTGGTCGAGCGCAGTCACCACTATGATCGCGACGTCCTTGTCCGTCTGCCGCACTTGCTCGGCGAACCGATACCCGTCCAGACCTGGGAGCATGAGGTCGAGCAGGATGAGGTCTGGATGCTTCTCTAGCGCGAGCGCGAGGCCGGCTGGGCCGCCCTCGGCTGTCAGCGTATCGAACCCAGCGCGCTTGAGCGCGTAGTCGACTGTGGTCCTGATGATAGGGTCGTCTTCGACGATGAGTATGAGCGACATGCACTGCCTCCTCGAATGCGGCGTCCTGATTGTCGCAGCCGGTGTCGCCTGAGACATACCCGTACAACATACATTTCACAACTGTGCAGCGTTTGTTACATCGGTGAAACCAACCCCACGAGGGTTGGGGCTAGCCTGGCAGCAGCCCGCAAAGGTGGGCGCTTGTCGTCATGTGAAGGAGTTGATCGGTGACCATGAAGAGGATTGCTGCGTTCGGGCTCGCGGTGGCTCTCGCGGCCTCGGTCTCGGGGCTCGCGGGGTGCGCGCCGAAGCAAGAGACGGGCGGGGGGACGGCGCAGCCCGAGACGCCCGCTCTGTCTGGCACGATCACCATCCAGGGTTCTGACACGATGGTGAACCTGGCGACCGCTTGGGCAGAGAAGTTCATGGACGAGAATCCCGACGTGGAAATCACGGTGCAGGGCGGTGGCTCGGGGACGGGCATCGCTGCCCTGATCAACGGGACTGTGGATTTCGCCAATGCCTCGCGCGAGATGAAGGATGAGGAGATCGCCGAGGCGAAGAGCAAGGGGATCACCCCGGTAGAGCACAAAGTCGCCATCGATGGCATTGCCGTCATCGTCAACCCAGCAAACTCCGTCGAATCGCTGACGAAGGACCAGCTGGGCAAGATCTTCCGGGGCGAGATCACCAACTGGAAAGAGGTTGGCGGTCCTGACAAGCCGATCGTCTTGTTGTCGCGCGACAGCTCGTCCGGCACCTATGAGTACTTCAAGGAGGTAGTGGTCGGCAAGGACAAGGAGTACGCCAAGACCGCCAAGCTCCTGCCATCGAGCCAGGCCATCGTCGATGAAGTGAAGGCCAACGAGGCGGGCATCGGCTACGTCGGCCTCGGCTACCTGACCGATGACGTCAAGGTCGTCGCCATCGATGGCGTCAAGGCGTCGGTCGAGACCGCGAAGGACGGCAGCTACCCGATCGCCCGCTACCTGTACATGTACAGCAACGGCGAGGTGGAGGGCCTGCTCAAGGCGTACCTCGACTGGGTGCTCGGTCCTGAGGGCCAGGCGCTCGTCGCCGACGAGGGATTCGTCCCGCTGCAGTAGGACGAATGACACACGGTAGACCTCTCACGGTTGCGCGGTCGAACGGCCGCACGGCGATACGCCGTGCGGCCGAGGCCGTCGCAACGGGCTTCATCCGGGTGTCCGGGTGGACCGCTATCGTCGTGCTCGCGGCGATCGCGGTCTTCCTTGCATGGAACTCCGTGCGGGCGCTTCGAGAAGTCGGCGTCGGGCCGATCATGGTCGGCACTGAGTGGTATCCCACCTCTCATCCGGGCAAGTTCGGCGCAGCGCCCCTCATCGTAGGGTCGCTGCTCGTGACGAGCATAGCTCTCGTGTTGTGCGTCCCCGTGGGGCTTGCGGCAGCAGTCTTCCTCAGCGAGTTCGCGACACGCCGGATCAAAGAGGCGGCGAAAGCGGTCATCGAGTTCATGGCGGCGATTCCCTCCGTGGTGTACGGCCTGGTCGGTGTCGCGCTCGTCGTGCCTGCGGTCAAGTCGGTCTTCGGGCTTGACAGCGGGCTTACGGCGCTTTCTGGAGGCATCGTGCTCGGCATCATGGCGCTTCCGACTGTGGTGTCGATCTCAGAGGACGCGCTGCACGCCGTCCCATCGTCGCTCCGCCATGCGTCGCTCGCGCTCGGCAACACGCGCTGGCAGACCACCTACAAGGTGACGATCCCCGCAGCGAGCTCCGGGATCTTCGCGGCGGTGATGCTTGGAGTGGGGAGAGCCATCGGCGAGACCATGGCCGTCCTCATGCTGACTGGCAATGCGGCCGTCATGCCGAGGACCGTGCTGGAGTCTGTCCGGACGATGACGGGCACCATCGCGGCTGAGATGGGCGAAGTCGTCCAAGGAGGGCTCCACTACTCTGTGCTGTTCGTTGTGGGGCTCGTGTTGTTCGCGGTGACGTTCGCCATCAACCTCGCCGCCGATGTGGTCCTCGAGAAGCAGCGGAAGCGGTGGGGAGCATGAGGCTGTCGCGAAGGCAGCGCGCGAGGATCTTTGAAGCCGTTGCGCGGGCGCTCTTAGGTACGGCGGCGGCGCTGGTCGTAGGCGTCGCCGGCTTTCTGCTCCTGTACATCGCGTTCCGTGGCATTCCGGGTCTGAGCTGGGAGTTCCTGACCGACGTACCGCGCAATCGGGGTCGCGAAGGCGGCATATTCCCGGCTTTGGTCGGGACGCTGTACGTCGTGTTCGGCACGGGCGTTCTCACGGTGCCGCTCGGGATCCTCGGTGGCGTCTACCTCTCGGAGTACGCCCCCCGCAGCCCCTCTACGCGCTTCATCCGTCTTGCGGTCGCGAACATGGCTGGTGTGCCGTCGATCGTCTACGGCCTGTTCGGCCTCGCCGCGTTCGTGCTCGCCGCCGGGATAGGCCGCTCCGTCCTTGCGGCGTCGCTCACGCTGACGTGCATGACGCTGCCCGTGGTGATAACTGCGACCGAGGAGGCGCTCCGACAGATCCCCGCCGATTTACGTCATGCGGCGCTCGCGCTCGGTGCGAGCAGGTTGCGTACGGTCTGGACCGTGGTGCTGCCTGCGGCCGCGCCGGGCATCGTGACCGGCATCGTGCTCGGTCTTGCTCGCGCGGCAGGAGAGACGGCGCCCATCCTGTTCACGGGAGCGGTGTTCCAGATGCGCCGACTGCCGGATGGCCCCGGTTCGCAGTTCATGGCGCTGCCATACCACATCTACACGCAAGTGACCTCGGTCCCGAACTGGAACCGCGACCTCGTGTGGGGGACGGCATTCATCCTCGTGGCGACCGTGAGCGCCGCGAGCGCTCTCGCAGCGGTGTGGCGTTCATTTAAGAGAAGGAGGACCGCATGGTGACCGGGCTGCGCTCAGCGGTGATGGCGGTGTCTGCTGCGGCGTGGTCGTCTGCAGAGGAGGGGGCGAGAGTCGTCGAGGAGACCTCGCCGCAAGGTTCCGGCCGGTTCGAGCTCCGCTCGGTCTCCGTCGCATACGGTCCCGAGACCGTGATCGAAGACGTCACGATGAACATCCCGCCTCAAGCCGTCACGGCGCTCATCGGTCCTTCGGGATGCGGCAAGTCGACCCTCCTGCGATGCCTGAATCGCATGAACGACGAGCTCGGCAACGTCCGCGTGAGCGGCACCATCGCGCTCGACGGGCAGGACATCATGGCCCGGGGCGTCGACCCGGTCGACCTCAGGATGCGGGTGGGGCAGGTCTTCCAGCGCCCGAATCCGTTCCCGATGAGCATCTACGACAACGTCGCCTACGGCCCGCGTACCCAGGGCATCCGGCGACGGGATGAGCTTGACGCGATCGTCGAGGACTCGCTGCGGAGAGCCGCGCTGTGGGACGAAGTGAAGGGCTCCCTGAAGAAGCACGCGTTCGACCTCTCGGGCGGTCAGCAGCAGCGGCTGTGCATCGCTCGCGCGCTCGCGACCCACCCTGAGGTTCTCCTCATGGACGAGCCCGCTTCCGCGCTCGATCCGATCTCCACCCAGCAGATCGAAGACACCGTCGCGGAGCTCAAGCGGTCCGTGACGATCGTCATCGTCACCCACAACATGCAGCAGGCAGCGCGCATCTCGGACCAGACTGCGTTCATGCTGCGCGAGCGCCTGGACATGCCTGCGCGCCTGATCGAGGTCGGCGAGACGCGCAAGGTGTTCACCAACCCCGACGATCCGCGTACGGAAGCGTACATCACGGGCCGTTTCGGCTAGACTGCAAGGGTCCCCAGAAAAGAGGACGAGGCCCGTTGGGGGGGACGGGCCTCGTTCAGGTGAGCGGCGTTCCCCGCGTCCGAGGGGGGAGGGAAGATGCGGGTCGCCCTGCTCGTCACGGAGTATAGCAACAATCGTGCCATGATGCAACACTTGTAGGGGATGATTCACAGTCACGAGCATCGCGAGCGTGGAGGGCAGGGCTGTGGAGCAGCTGCAGATCGGATCTGTCGGACGCAGCGTGTGCCGCATCGGCCTCGGGACGTGGTCGATGGGCGGCTGGATGTGGGGCGGTGCAGACGAGCGCTCCGCGAGAGCCACCATCGAACGTGCGCTCGAGATGGGCATCGACCTCATCGACACGGCTCCGGTGTACGGGTTCGGGCTCTCCGAGCGGCTGGTAGGGGAGGTCGTCGAATCTCTCGGCGTCCGCGATGCGGTCGTGATCGCCACCAAGTGCGGGCTGGTGTGGGACGATCGGCAAGAGCCCTGGCGCGACTCCTCTGCAGCAAGCATCCGACGGGAGGTCCAGCAGTCGCTCGATCGCCTGAGGACTTCGTGGATCGATCTGTACCAGGTGCACTGGCCGGACGAAGCGACTCCCTTCGAGGAGACGGCTGCTGCGCTCCAGGACCTCGTGGACGAAGGGCTCGTCAAGGCGGTCGGCGTCTGCAACTACTCCGCGGAGCAGATGGAGCGGTTTGCGCGCGCAGTCCGTCTCGACGCCACGCAGTTCCGCTACAACATCTTTGAACGCGCCAACGAGGACCTTCGCGAGTACGCGCGCCGGCGCGGGCTGTTCGCGATGGCGTACAGCCCTCTCGCGCGTGGCTTGCTTACTGGCGCCATGCGGGCCGACCGAGAGCCGTCGGATCCAGCCAGGCGCGCCCCGATGTACCACGGCGAGCAGTACCGACGCCACCTTGCCGCTGTCGAGGCGCTCGACGACCTCGCTCAGCGGCGGTATGGAAGGCGCGTCATCCACCTGGCGGTCCGGTGGCTGCTCGACCGACCCGGCATCTCCGCCGTGCTTTGGGGTGCCCGGAAGCCCGAGCAGCTCGATCAGGTGGAAGGCGTGTGGGGATTCGAGGTCGAAGAACCCGACTTCGCTGCGATCGACGCCATCGTGGAGTCCTTGGCAGACGTCCCGAGCTAGCAGGGCGTGTCACCCTCGCAGATGAGCGCGGGGCGTGCGAGCAGCACGATGCCGTATGCGAGCACGACGCCACCGCCCACGGCGATGGCGGGCTGCGTTCCGATCCGCTCTGCGAGCCAGCCGAAGAGGGCAGACCCCACGGGCATCATGCCCATGAACGCCATCACGAACAGGGCCATCACCCTGCCGCGGACAGCTCCTTCAGACGCGATCTGAAGCGACGTGTTGATACTCGAGACGATCGCCAGGAATGCCGCGCCGATGGCGAAGAGCACCACACCGGAGACCACAGGCGTGCGTGATGCTGCCAGCAAGACGATTCCGCAACCCATGACTGCATACCCGATGCGGATGATGCGCTCGCGGCGGATCTTGCGGGACAGCGTGGCCACGACGAGGGCGCTCATAAGCGCGCCCGCCCCATTGGCTGCCATCAGCGCGGAGTAGCCCGCCTCGCCGAGTCCGAGCACCCCCTTTGCGATGGCCGGGAGAAGCGCGGCGAACGGCATCCCGAAGGTCGTGAGCACTGCTGCGCTCAGCAGCAGCCAGGCGACGCGGGGATGTTCACGCGCGTACCGGACGCCTCCGAGCAGCTGGTCCCGTGCCGTTCCTCTGTGGGCACGGGGCGCGGCGTGCCGTGTGCGGATGACGGTCAGTGCGGCGATGACGAACAGGAAGCTGGCGGCATTCGCATAGAAGACGGCGGTGGCGCCCAGGAGGGCGAGCACGGCGCCTCCGGCCACAGGGCCGAGGAACCGTGCGGCGTTGAACTGTGCGGAGTTCAGAGCGATCGCGTTCATCAACGACTGCGGCGGCACGAGTTCGGGGGTAAGCGCCTGCCAGGCGGGCGACATGAGCGCCTGGAACACGCCACCGATCAGCACAAGTCCGTAGATCCACGGCATGGAGATGCGACCCGTACCGTTCAGCACTCCGAAGGCGACGGCTTGGGCCATCAGTGCGAGCTGGGTGAAGATCAAGAGCCGCCGCTTGGCCCACCTGTCCGCGAGCGCGCCGGCGAACACTGCGAGGAAGGTGACGGGCAGCCCGGACAGCGCATTGACGAAACCGAGGGACTGCGAGGACGCCGTCAGGCCGTACACAACCCATCCCAGCGCGACGATCTGCATCCATGAGCCGACGTTCGAGAGCAGTGCACCCGCGAACGCGAGCGCGAAGTCCCGATGGGCGAACGACTCGAAGGTGCGGAAACGTGAGAGCAGCCCGGCGGGCGGGCTGCACGCGTCCGCCTCAGCGGTGAGGGCGTCGAGCGTCTCGCACGAGGCCATTCCTGCGTCCGGCGAATCGAGCGTCTCCGAGTGTCCTTGGTCGTGTTCTCCCACGGTCCTCCGTCCCGTCCAACGGCGCCGCCCCTGCACCGGGCAGGGGCGGCTGGTCGAAACTATTGTACGGCGTAAAGCCGTTTCTCGAGAACCGCTATGCGTCGATGATGTCGTACGCCTCCTGGCGGTACGCGTCCATGACGTAGGGGATGCCTGAGATCTCGGCTGCTTCGCGGGTGAGCGCCATCAGGTCTGCTTGCGAGATGGTGGACAAGCGCATGTTCCGCGAGCCGCTCATGAGCTGCTGCAATCCGACCTTGATCTTGTCGGCGAAGGTGTAGATGCCGATGGCGCCGAGCGGGAAGTTCTTGACCTCGTCGCCGAACTCTGCCTTCAGCGTCTCGTACGAGACGAAGATCTCCTCCACGGTGGTGCCGTACTCCGCCACCGTCCTGGGCAGGTCGTTGTCCTCGAGCCACTTGGCGATGTTCTTTCCGACGAAGCCGGGGATCATGAGCGCCCGGCCCATGCACACGGCCTTCGTGTGCGGCGCACCGAGGGCGAGCACTTTGAACACGTGGTCCTCAGTCGAGAAACCGCCGGCGATCGCGACGTCGGGCACGTACGCCCCCTGGCTCGCGAGCTTCTCG
>JAOAFY010000029.1 GCA_026416035.1 Coriobacteriia bacterium
CTTCGTCGGCCGCCACTGGCTCCGGTTCGTCGAGCCTGGCAGCGACCACATGCTCTGAACCCGGCATCTGGGCCGGGAGCGGCACTTCGGACGCGGAAACGGATTCGGGCGGCTCCGCGGCCTCGAAACCGGGCTGAGGGACCTCGACGACAAGCACCGGCGTGGCGGCGTCGAGGTCGACGATCAGCACCTCGTATGAGGCGAGGTCGGCCTGACCAGACGACGCAACGGCGCGCAAGGCATCGACTGCCGCCTGACGCGTCGGCAAGATCGCCTCTTCCAGGAGAAGCGCCGAGCCGGTGACGCGATCGATGCCGATGACGACGTAACCCATGGCACGCTCCTCACTCGGTCGCGATACGGCACGCACACAGCGTATCCCATGCTACGCCGCGGCTCTGTGACGGGCAACACAACGGGTAGCGCATGTGCTAGGATTAAGGCACTTCGGAGCGGCGGTCGGATGCTGGGCGCAACCTCACTCGCAGATGGCGACTTCGTCGCCGTAGACATCGAAACGACCGGACCTGTCCCCGGTCACGACGCCATCATCGAGATCGGAGCGGTCCGGATCAGCGCAGGGGCCGTAACGGGCTACTTCGAGACCCTCGTCCACCCTGAGCGCCCCATCCCCCCTTCCATCGTCGCGTTGACCGGCATCACCGACGACATGGTCCGCGACGCCCCCTCCGTTCGGGAGGCGGTGGCCGCGTTCCGCGCATTTGCGGCAGACGCCGTCATCGTGGCCCACAACCATCGCTTCGACGTCGGGTTCCTCGACTTCGAGTCCGAGCGTATCGGATGGGACCCGCTTCCAAGGCCCGTGCTCGACACCCTGATGCTTTCGCGACGTCTGCACCCGATGGAGCATCGCCACAACCTGAGGGACGTGTCGCTCCGTTACGGGATCGACGCCGTGCCCACCCACCGAGCGTTGGCCGACGCGTCTGCCACGGCCGAAGTGTTCCGCCTGATGGTCGGCGAGCTGATCGCCGCAGGCATTACGGATGCCGCGTCCGTGGCGCGCCTGTGCGGTATCGCACCGAGAGGCGACCTTGCTCGCAAGCTGGGACTGGCGACCGGGATGAGCGACGAGCCAGGCGTGTTCGTCTTCTTCGACGGCGATGGTAGGGCCCTGTACGTGGGCCGCGCCCGGCGCGTCCGTTCCCGGGTCCGCAGCATGTTCTACCGCTCACCGGAGGACGACGCTGCAGAGGCGCTCTCTCGCACTGCACGGATATCGGCCTGCACGTGCCGGTCGCCGCTGCACGCGCAGATCCTCGAGAGCAGGTTGAAGGCGCGGTACGAGCCCCCGTTCAACACTGACAACGAGCGGGGCCGGCGTATGGTCTACATCCGCGTGGACACGACCCAGGCCTTCCCGGCCATGACGGTGATGACGCGCCGACCGAGGACGGGGCTTGGCATCGGCCCGTTCACGAACGCGTGGGCCGTCCGGCGTGTCGTTGCTGCGATGCGTGAGCACTTCGGTCTGCGGTTGTGCAGCCGCAGGATACCCGTCAGCGGCGTCCCAGCGGAGTGCATCTATCGTTCTGCGTCCTCGTGCCCGCGGCCGTGTGTCGGAGCGGTCAGCCGCGAGGAGTACGGCGCACGGCTTACCGCTGCGCTCGCGGTGTTCGAGGGCGGCCACACGCGGTTCAAGGCTGTGCTTCAGGCGCTGCGCGAGCGCGCCGCGATGGACCTGCGATACGAAGACGCGATAGTGCATCGCGACACCCTGAAGGCTTTGGACAAGTGCCTGTCGGGTCTGGCCATCGTACGCGAGGCGATCGCTTCGCGAGGTTCGGCGATCGTGGAAGCTGCCGGTCGTTCCGTGACGGTCGTGATGCTGCGGCACGGGAGGGTCGCAGCCATCGTGCGCGGGACGACCTCGGAAACCGATCGACTGGAGGCGCGGCTTCGCCACGCCGCGCGCAGGGCGTTTGCGCCGGAACGGATGGCGGAAGACCCTGCTGACCTGTCCAACCGCCAGCTGCGAGAGCTGTTCATCGTCGACGCCTACCGACGTCACGTGCGGCCGACAGAGGTGCGCTTGGAGGCCGGCCCGGACGAGTTGGTGACCGCGATCATGACGATGCTGCGCGAGGCCGAGGCGCTTGCATCTCCACCTCTCGACGAATCGCTTTCAGACGCTCGACGTTGAGGGCGTCCTTCTCTGGCGGCGTCCCCGGCATCTCGACGATGACGTCTCCGATGTCACGGCAGCAGCGGCGCATCATGTGGCCAAAACCGTCCGTTCCGATCGTGCCCTCGCCTATGCATGCGTGCCGGTCTCGGTGCGAGCCGCTCGGGAACATCGCGTCGTTGGCGTGTATCAGCGGTATCCGGATCGAGGCACCGGCCAGCGGCGCAAGCAAGGCCTCCCATCCTGCGTCAGCGGCAAGGTCGTAACCGGCCACGTGCGCGTGGCAGGAGTCGAGGCACACGGCGACGCGATGCCGGAGTCCCGGGGGCACTGCTCCGGCGACCGCGATCAGCTCTTCGGACGTCGCGCCGACCGTGTTGCCAGCTCCCGACGCGTTCTCCACGTACACCATCACAGGCAGCTCCGCTGCTGCTTCCAGTGCCGCTGCGATCCCTCTCGCGGCACGCTCGCATGCCTGCTCCCGTGCGGCGGCCGAGCTGCCCAGGTGCGTGACGACCGCAGGCGCACCGAGCACGTGCGCGAGGCGGATCTCCTCGGCAAGAGCCTCGATCGACTGTCGCCACAACCCGTCGTCAGGTGAAGCAAGGTTGATGAGGTAGGAGCCGTGGGTGGCAGCGAGGGCGATGCCGGCATGCCGAAGCGCATCCCAGAAGAGTTCGACCTCGTGCCGATCGCGTCGAGGGGAACGCCATTGGAGCGGGCTCTTTGCGAAGATCTGGATGCACTCGCACCCGACGACGGCCGCATAGCGCACCGAGGCCACCAGCCCTGACGACGTGCGGACATGTGCCCCGATGCGCATCGGGCTCCTCTCGTGGTGTTCCCAGGGACACGACGTGCAGCAGTAGGATTACACTTCATGCATGCCTCGGGAACCGTCGCCATGGGAAGGGCGCGCCGTCCTGCACGTGGACATGGACGCGTTCTTCGCTGCTGTCGAGCAACTGGACGATCCGGCGCTGCGCGGGAAGCCGGTCATCGTCGGCGGGGACCCGTCGAAGCGCGGGGTCGTCGCCACTGCCTCGTACGAGGCGCGTGCGTACGGCGTGCGGTCGGCGATGGCGTCTGCGACAGCGGTTCGGCTCTGTCCCGAGGCCGTGTGGATCCGACCCCGCATGGATCGGTACGCCGAGGTCTCCCGCGCCGTTCGCGAGGTGTTCTTCGGCATCACTCCGCTCGTAGAGGTCGCGTCGATCGACGAGGCGTATCTCGACGTGACCCCGGGAGCAGCCGGCGAGGATCCAGCGCTCATAGCCCGGCGAATCGCCGACGCCGTGCGCGAGATGGGGCTGTCGTGCTCGATCGGCGTGGCAACCTCGAAGTCCGTGGCCAAGATCGCGTCTGACCGGAATAAGCCTGGCGGCATCACGGTCGTACGTCCTGGCGAAGAGGAAGGATTCCTCGCTCCCCTGCCGGTCGGAGCGTTGGGCGGCATCGGTCCTTCGGCCCAGAAGCGCCTCGCGCGTCTCGGCATCACGACGCTCGGCGCGCTTGCTTCTCTGGACGGACGCCAGGCACGGCAGGTGCTTGGCTCGTTCGGGCCGGTCGCTGTGCAGCGCGCCCGAGGCATAGACCCTCGCCCGGTCGTCGTCGAACGCAGCCGCAAGAGCGTGTCCAGCGAGGTGACCTTCCCTGCCGACCTGTCCCGCGATGACGCCGTCGCCCGCCTTGGCGCACTTGTGGAAAAGACTGCTTGGCGGCTGCGCGTCCGTGGCGTCACCGGACGCACGTTCGTCGTAAAGGTGAGGTTCGCCGATCTGACGACCAGGACGGCGCAAACTACGGTCGAGCGTCCGACCGACCTCGCATCCGAGATGCTGCCCGTCGCGCAGGAGCTGCTGTGCGCACTGGTGAGGCCAGGTGCGAAGGTGCGGCTGCTTGGGTTCGGTGTTTCCAGTTTGTGCGAGCCGGTCTTCCAGATGGATCTGTTCGGCGTGTCGTCAGAGGGATCGCGCCTGCGCGACAGCGCGCTGGAGAAGCACCTCGACCAGATCCGCGAGCGCTTCGGTCCTGATGCGGTTCGGAGGGGAGCTGGCGGCTCGTTGCAAGGCCGTCAGCCGTGATGTCGTATCGCTGAGGGGGCCGCATCGTCCTCGGGAGCCCCCGCCGTGCCGCGATGGGGACCGATCGGCCCTGCGGGAACACCGCGCCTGAGCCGGACCGGCGCTCCATCGTCTGCACTGACGACGTATGGCTCGATGCGCTCGGCGACGATTGCTAGACCGCGTTCGGGGTTGTTCTGCAGCGTCCCTTCCACGAGGTATGCACGGTTGGCGACGATGACGTCCCCTGTCGCCTGCAACACGTCTTCAAAGACGACCACGTCGAGGAGTCCTGTCGCGTCTTCGAGCGTGAGGAAGCACGTGCGCTTCCCTGAACGCGTCGGAGGCGTCTGCGCACGCTCGCGCAGACCCACGACGCGGATGTGCGACCGGTCCTCGAGGTCTGCGAGCTCGCATGCCCTAGTCACGCCCCGGCGATCCAGGTCGATTTCTGCGAGTTCGAGCGGGTGGCACGAGATGGACAGACCGAGGATCTCCAGCTCGGCCGAAAGACGACGCGCGAGCGACCAACCTGAAGGATGGTCTGGACACTCAGCTGCACGGGCCTTTCCCGGCGCGATGAGCAGCACGTCGTCGCTGGTTGAACGATCGTGGGCGATCGTGGCCTTGAGCTCCGGCAGCATCGCGAGCATCTCATCGCGTGTCGGAGGCCGTCCGGCATCGGTGATGCCGAGGCCGTCGAGCGCACCGACCCGGATGAGGCTCTCCGCCTCCTGGATCTCCGGCCTTGTGCGCCTCAGGAAGTCGGCGAGGTCGAGGAACGGGCGCCTGGCGCGCTCGTGCGTGATGGCGTGCAGCGTTCGGCAAGTGATGCCGCAGACGTCTTTGAGCCCGACCCGTATAGCGCGCCCGCCATCTTCCACGGAGTACGTCGCTTCGGAGCGGTTCACGTGCGGAGGAAGCACTGCGACGCCGTGACGGCGTGCATCGTTGAGCACGGTCCGCGGAGTGTAGAAGCCCATCGGTTCGTTGTTGAGGATCGCGCAGGCGAATTCGGCTGGGAAGTACCGCTTGAGCCACGCGCTGGCATACGAGATCACGGCGAAGCACGCCGCATGCGCCTTGCAGAACCCGTAGGCGGCGAACCCCTGGATCTGCCGAAACACCTCTTCGGCCACGATGCGCGGCGTCCCGCGTTCGACGGCGTGGTCGACGAACCGTTCGCGCAGCGCCTCCATCTCCGCTCGCGAGCGGTCCTTCGTCATCGCGCGCCGCAACAGGTCCGCTTCGGCGAGCGAGAATCCGGCGACCGCATTGGCCACGCGGAGCACTTGCTCTTGGTACAGGATGACGCCGTAGCTGTCGCGCAGCACCTCAGCCATCGCAGGATGCGGCACCTCGACGGGCTCTATCCCATGCCGTCGACGTATGAACGGAGTGATCATCTCGGCCTCGAGCGGGCCTGGCCTGAACAGGGAGATCGCCGCGATGATGTCGGAGAAGTCCCGCTGTTTGAGGCGGGTGGCGAGGTTGCGCTGTCCGCTCGACTCGAGCTGGAACACGCCGACGGTGTCGCCTGCCGCGATCATCTCGTAGACCGCCGGGTCGTCTGGACGCAGGTCGAAAGGCTCTGGAACCTCGTCTGCTCCCACGCGGGCACGGGCAAGCGCGAGCGCGTCGCTGATCGCGGAGTGCATCCGCAGCCCCAAGATGTCCATCTTGACGAGTCCGAGCGCTTCGATGTCGTCCTTGTCGTGCTGAGAGACGGCGATTCCTTTGCCAGCGACCTGCAGCGGCGTCCAACACCAGACGGGTTCTTTGGTCACCACGAACCCGCCCAAGTGCGTTCCGAGGTGCATCGGACACCCATCAAGCTCCTCGGCGAGTTCCACGATGAGCCCGTACCGCTCCTGGTCGTGCAGCGGGTGTCCCCTGCATTCCGGATAGCTGGCGAGCACCTCCCGAAGCCGGCTTGCGCTCGCCCACGGAAGGTTGCGCGACAGCTGGTCGACCTCGCGCGGCGAAAAGCCGAGCGCCCGCGCTGCCGTCCGCACCGCGCTCCGCACTCCCATCGTCTGCACGGTCGCCACCACGGCGACGTGGTCGTCGCCGAACCGGCGGTAGATGTACGCCACGACTTCGTCGCGCCTGCGGGAGTCGAAGTCGATGTCGATGTCGGGCATCTGCCTCCGTGCAGGGTTCAGGAAGCGTTCGAACAGAAGGTCGTAGCGGATCGGGTCTGCGTCTGTGATGCCGAGCGCGTACGCGATGATGCTGTCACCTGCGCTTCCTCGCCCCGTAGCGCGTATCCCGCGGGACCGTGCAAAGTCCACGATGTCTTTCACCACCAGGAAGTACTCGGCGAAGCCCATCTGCTGGATGGCCGCAAGCTCGCGTTCGAGGCGGGCGACCGCTGCAGGCGTGAGCGGACGGTAGCGCTTCTCAAGGCCGCTCCATGCCGCTTTCACCAGCACGGAATACGGCGTCTCTCCGCGAGGGACCTCGATGCTTGGGAATCGCAGCGTCCCGAGGCCCAAGTCCAAGTCGCACCTCTCGGCGATCTCCAGCGTCGCGTCGCACGCTTCGGGAAGCCTTGCGAACAGCCGCCGCATCTCCGATGCCGGCTTCAGCCACAGCTCGGCGTTCTGCCGTTCGTATGGGCCAGGGAGGCCGGTCCGGGCTGCCGCCGCCGAAAGCACGTCGTGGAGCCGGAAGTCGCGCTTCTCCACGTAGTGGACGTCGTTCGTGGCGACGATCGGAAGGCCGAGGCGCTGCGCGAGGGCGGCGAGCGTCCCCACGTAGGGCGGGCTCTCCGGGACGAGCAGGTCCATCAGCTCCACGTAGAAGTCTCCGGGAGCGAAGCACTGAGCGAGCACACGCAGCGCCCGCTCGGCCCGAGCGGGCTGGCCGGCAAGGACGGCGGCTCCTGCCTCACCGTACGGGCATCCCGAAAGTCCGATGATCCCCTCAGAGCATCGCGCGAGGTCATCGAGGCCGGCTATCGATAGGCGCTGCGTCCGGCCAAGGTGCATCCGGGACAGAAGCGTGCACAGGTTCGCATATCCCTGTCGGTCTTTGACGAGCAGGGTCAGGTGGAACCCCTGAGCGGAGGCACGGCCGAATCCGGCGGACGGCGGGATCGGAAGTCGGCGTTTTGGCGGCTGGCCTCCTTCCTCTCCGAGCAAGCCGGCCGGCTCCACGACGATCTCGGCTCCCACGATCGGTCGGATACCGGCGTGTTTCGCCGCCTTGTAGAAGCGGACGGCACCGTACAGTCCCTGATGGTCGGTGACGGCGAGGGCCGGCATGCCGTACTGGGCCGCCCGCCCGACGAGGTCGTCGATGGCGGCAGCGCCGTCCATGAAGCTGAAGTGCGAATGCACGTGGAGGTGGACGAAGCCGGCCATGTGGAAGTCAGTCGACGATGCCGATGAGCAGCCATCGGTCTTCTGTGAGGTCGAATGCGAGGTCGTACAGCCCCCCGCGAGCGAAGACGCGGAAGCAGCGTCGGCTTGTACGGGTCCGAGGATCCCACCACGCGCGCTCGACGGACCACGTCTGGACGAGCGCTTCTACGCGATAGCGCCTCCCGTTGCGCTCGAACGCCACCGGAGCCCGTTTCGCGCCGTCCCACACGACGTCCACCGGTTCCTCACGGCGCTTCCCTGCGCCGAGCGCTCCCCGTACGGCTTGCGAGCCGCGGATGATCCACGGGCTCTTCAGAAGCTCTTCGACCATGTCGGACCGAGTCGCCTTGCCGCTGAACAGGTCGAGCGGCTGTCCAGGGCGCTCGGACGGCCGGTACTGCCTGATAGCACGGTACCGCCCCACGGCACGCCTCCTCACAGATGGTGCGCCGGACGCAGAAGGAGCCAAGAGGGGTCTGCGTCCGGCGATGCCAGTATACCGAACACATGTTCGGTATACAAGGAGGGTCTGACGTGCTCGAGCAGGCAGGACTTCGAGGTCTACTCCCCGACCGGCTCCACGACGATGCGCGAGGCCGCTTCCCGGCTCAAAGCGAAACGAGCAGGCCCCGACTCGATCAGAAGCGCACCGTCGAAGGGAGATGCGTCGAGGACTGCGATCCGCGTACCAGGAAAGAGCCCACGCGAGGCAAGGTGGCCGAGCAGGCCCTCCTCGTCTTCATCGACGCGGAGGATCACGACCTCGGTCCCCCGGCCCACGGTCGCGAGAGGGACGCCCTGCCTCGGGCTGATCTTGCCATCCTTGGCAGGGATTGGATGACCGTGAGGGCACGTGTCGGGGTTCTCCATGAACGCCTCGAGCGCCGAGACGACCGTGGGCGACAGTGCGTGCTCAAGCCGGCATGCTTCCTCATGCACATCGGCCCAGGGAAGCTTCAAGACATCGGCGAGGAACCTCTCTGCGACCCTGTGCCTGCGCACGACGTCAAGGGCAGCGCGACGTCCAGCCTCAGTCAGCTCCACCATCCCATGAGGGCGTGCGACATACCCATCGCGTCCCAGGCGACGAAGCGTCGCGGTCACGGTGGGTCCAGAGACCCCGATGGCCTCGGCGATCCTCGCCGGCCGTACCGGGCCGTTCTCCGAGAGCTTGTAGATCGTCTCGAGGTACTCTTCGATGGTGTGGCTCGGCACGCAGGTCCTCCTGCCAGGTCTTCGCAACGGCTCAGTTCAAACGGTAGCACAGGCTTGGCACCCCTCGGCCGGGTCGCTGAGGCGACGGTCGTGCCGAAAGCCCGTTCGGCGTCACCAGCACGCCGTTCGTTTCACGATAGCTGCCGCTTAGCACAATTGCACGACTTTCGCGGGAAAGGCGTTGACAGCGAACGAGGGGTGCCGTAGCATCCGTCTTGTCCCGAGAGGTCGGACCTCGAGGATCGGCAAGGCGGCGTACCAGCTGCTGCCGGAGAGGGTTCGGGTGCAAAGGGCCGCGCGAGCTGCCGGAGCCCCGGGTTCTCGAAGGCAAGAAACGGGAAACCGCGGAGCGGGTCGTCAGGCGAGATTTCTCGGGACGCCTTTTTTCTCTCTTAGCCCCGATCGGCTCGATACACGACTCGGGCGATGGGCGATTCCCAGACGGCGACCTCCGTCACGTGCACGCGGTCCTCGGTCGCTCGTTCGACGAGATCAGAGATGCGTTCGAAGATCACGCGAGCGAGGTTCTCTGCTGTGGGGCTGAGCTCATCGAACGGTGGCACGTCGTTCAGGTACCCGTGGTCCAACGGTGCGAGCACGGCTGCGAGATCCGATTTCAGGTCCTTGAAGTCGTACAAGATGCCGCGCCCGTCGAGCTCAGCTCCAGACACGGTGACCTCGACGTCCCAGGTGTGGCCGTGCAGATTCCGGCATTCGCCCGCGTACCACCGAAGCGCATGGGCAGCGTCGAAGTGGTCCTTCACAGTCAAGGTGTACATGGCTGGCTCTCCTAGAACAGGCGGAGTCCTGCGTCTTCAGGGTGAGGGCACCCGGTGTCCCCCGACGCGGCACCGTCCAGCGCCTCGTTGCACAGGGCGTCGGCTCGAGCGTTCATCGAACGTGGGACGTGCTCGAAACGGATGGCATCGAAGGACGCTGCGAGGGCGGCTGCGCGCTCGTGAAGCGGCTTGAGGCTAGCGCTCTTGACCCGGTACCGGCCGGTCATCTGCCTGACGAGAAGCTCGCTGTCCAGGCGTACGACGAGCGACCGCACGTTGTGGTCTTGTGCTGCCTGCAGACCAGCGATCAACGCCTGGTACTCGGCGACGTTGTTCGTGGCAGTACCGATGCAGCGTCCGAACGCGGCGATCTCGGCGCCGCTCTCGTCGACGAGCACGACTCCGATGGCAGCCGGTCCCGGGTTGCCGCGTGCCGCGCCGTCGGCCTGGAGGAGCGCCTCGCGCGTCACGGCTCGATCCCCACTACGAGGATGCGGTGGCAGTTGGGACACTCGCTCACCGGACCGCTGGCTTCGATTGCCTGCACCTTGTCTGCGGGCAGGTCGATGTGGCACACGGAGCACCGCCCCGATTCGAAGCGACCGACGCCGATGCCGTGCTTCGCCGAGCGCACGGCCTCGTATCGCGCCAGAAGCGCAGGTTCGATACGAGCGGCGAGCCCTGCACGACGGGTCTCGAGGTCCGCTATGCGCTGCTTGAGCTCTCCGCCCTCTATGCGGTACCGCTCGATGAGCGCCGCCTCCGTTGCGCGCGCCGCCTCGATGGCAGCCACGATCTGCGTCCGCTTGGCGGCACCGGCCTCCACCCGTTCCATCGCTGCGACCGCCTCGGTCTCCTTCTTGTCCTTCTGCCGTGCGAGGGCGTCGATCTCGCGCATGAGGTTGTGGAGCTCCTTGTGATCTGCGGCGGCCACCGCCTGCGCCTTCGCGCTGGTCGACGCGATGTGCTCGTCGATCGCGGCAGCCTCGTCCTCGAGCCGCCGCACCTCGCGTTCCGCGGCAGCCACGAATGCGTCCGCTTTGGCAAGCAGGGCCTCAAGCTCCTTGATCTTGCGCCGAGCATGAAGGATCTCGGTCTTGACGGGGAGTTCATCCAGCTCGCGAGCCAAGCGGACGAGCGCGATATCGGTCTCCCCCAGCTGCATCAGGCGCGCTGCTTCAGCTGCATCGGTCACGGATGCGTCACCCACCATCCAGCACTCGTCGGCCGATCGATCACGACGTTGCGCTCGCCGAGCACCTGCGCGAGCGTGCTTGCGATGACCTCGAGCAGCGGGACCTCGCTCACGTCGTGGCCGAGCTCGACGATGCAAAGCCCCTTGTCGAGCGCACGTTGCGCGTCATGATACCGTACCTCGCCGAGGACGAGAGCGTGCGCCCCAGCCGCGATCGCATCGGGGATCAGCGCACCGCCAGAGCCGTTCGCGAAGGCGACCCTGCTGACCTGACGGTCGGCGGGACCCCAGATTCGGGCCGGAGCGTTCAGCCGGCGTGCGACAGATCCGGCGAGCGACGCGAGTGTCGTCGCCGCGGTCTCGGCAACCGCACCGTATGCGGCCTGAGCGCGTTGACGGGCGATGGGGCTCACGGTGATGAGCGGCTCTTCGTACGGATGGACTGCTCTGGCGGCCTGGGCGACGGCAGGTCCTCTTCCTGGAGGCGCGAGCATCTCGATGCGGACCTCGGGTACCGCATCGGAGGTGCTGTCGGTCGGCGCTGCCCCTGGTAGAGGCGCAAAAGTGCCGGAACCGTAGGTCGAGAAGGCGCATCGCTCGTACAACCCGATGCGGCCAGCGCCAGCCGCCGCCATCGCATCGACGATCGCGCGTTCGGCGCGCTCGGGCGCGTACACCGTCACGAGGTCTCCCGGTTCCGTCGACCGTTCGAGAGGCCGCGTGTCGTCGAAGCCGCACGCGCGGGCAAGGGCAGCGGCGCCTTCTGGGGAACGGTCGAGGTTCGTGTGCACCGCGATGACTGCGACGCCAAGCCTGCACGCTTCGACGACGATGGCGCCTGTCGTCTCGTGAGCGACCACCCTCTCAAGGTCTCCGAGGTACGGTGGATGGTGCGTGACGAGGAGTCCGCATTTCTGTTCGCGCGCTGCACGCACCGCGTGGATCGTCGCATCTAGTGTCACCAGCGCAGCGTCCACGGCCGCATCCTCGTCACCGATGAGGAGGCCGACGCGGTCCCAGGGCTCCGCCCACCACGAAGGGAATTTCGCCTCGAGCAGCCGTGCGACATCTGAGACGCGTACGCTCACAGGGGGACCTCCTCGGCCAGCCGGTTGCGGAAGACCACTGCGGATCGGTATCCGGCGCCCCGGGCGGCCGCGGCAGCCGCATCGTAGGCGTAGGCGACCTCGGATGGCGAATGAGCATCGGATCCGATCGTCACCGGGACTTTCCTGGCCCGGAGCGCCCGCAGCAGATCCTGAGACGGATACAGTTCCGCGCACGGCTTGCGCAGTCCAGCCGTGCTGATCTCCACGGCCACCCCTGCGTCTGCGACTGCCTCCGCGAACAGCTCGTACAGCGCATCGGGTGGCACCTTCGGACGACATCCGAACTTCTTTATCAGATCCGGGTGAGCGATCGCGTCCGCGAGACCAGACCTCGCGGCGTGGGCGAGGTCGTCGAAGTACCGCTCCCAGAGGTCCTCGGCACTCCAGCGGTCGTAGCCGTCGACGCGGTCTGGGTCGTCGAAGGCCCATCCGTCGAGGTAGTGCACGCTGCCGAGCACGAAGTCGACCTCGACGGATGCAAGCAGCCGCCGCACGTGGTCCTCGTTGCCTGGGTGAAGGTCGGCCTCCACGCCGAGCAAGACCACCAGACCGTGGCGGCCGGCTTCCTCCTTGGCGGCAGAGACCTCAGACGCGTACAAAGCGAGCTCCGATTCCGGCATCGCGTACGAGCGAGCATAAGGATCGGCTGCGACGAGATCTGACGGCAAGGGAAGGTGTTCGGCGAACCCGAGGAAGATCACACCTCGTCTCCGCGCCTCCTGGATGTATTCGAAGACGGTGCCGGTTGCGTGCCGGCAGCGCCACGTGTGCACGTGAGTATCAATCGTCATCTGCGCCCCCGCACCGGGCACAGCATCACATCATGCCCTTCTCGTCGCCGGCGCCGGTGTTGCAGCGGAGCACGGCGAGCAGCTCGCCCACGTCGATCGCCGCTATCGGTGCGATGAAGGCAAGGGCGTGCGTGTGCGCGACCGCTCCGCGGTCGACGAGCGCAGCGAGCTCTTCGAGGTCTTCGATCCGTGCGACGCGCATCGTCTGGTATGCGCGCGCCTGCCGGATCGCGACCTTCAGCACGTCTGCGGCGTCGTGGTCGCAGACGACGACGAGCGCTGCTGTGCGGTCCGGATCCGGGCTACGGGCTACGACTGCGAGGATCTCCCGTACGTAGTGAGCGGCCGCAGCGAGCGTGATCGAGTGAGCGAATTCCCGGACGACGACAGAGATGCCGGTCGGCGAGACCCAGGTCCGATCCGGAGCTGTCTCGAAGCCGAGGCGTTCGCCGACGTCGCGCACGCGATGGTGGAGTTTCGCGCGGGCGCGCTCCTGCTGCTCGGTACGGGCGTCGACCCGCACAGGGAAGTCGTCGCTGATTGCTCCGGGAGCATCCTGGGCGTCAGCTGGCGCCGGACGGAGAAGGTCCTTCACGTCTGTCGCGAGCGCATCCCGTGCATCCATGGTCAGCAGCTCTGCGAGCCGCGGGTTGCTGACTTCCAACGTGAGTCCGAAGACGTTCAGAACCGTGTGGCGGTGAGGCTCGGACCGTTCGTCAGGTGCATCGGATGCCATGCGCTCTCCTTCTCTCGGGGGACCCTCAAGCACTAAAGACTACACGAATCGGGCGCGGGTAGCAGCACGGTGAGCGCCCGCAGAACGCTGCGCTGCGCCTATCTCCGGCCGGCATCCGGTTGTCAGGCATGATTGGCCGCTCGTCAGAACGAACACACCTTCGCTTGTTGCGAGGCGGAGATGGTGCTATCGTTCGCAGCCCCGAGGGAGCAAGCGTCCATGGTTGATAGCCACAGGGTGGCGAGAACCCGCTGGACTGCTCATCGAGAGGCCCGGAGGCATGCCTCCGGGCCTCTCGCGCATCCATGGCCCCTACAGCGATGCCATCAGCTTCGCCATCTCGATGCCCGAGACGGCCGCGTCCCAGCCCTTGTTGCCTGCCTTGGTGCCGGAACGCTCGACGGCCTGTTCGATGGTATCAGCAGTGACGACACCGAAGATCACGGGGATCCCCGTGTCGAGCGACGCCTTGGCGACACCCTTCGAGACCTCTGCCGCCACGTACTCGAAGTGTGGCGTCATGCCGCGGATCACGACGCCGAGGGCGAGCACGGCGTCGTACCGACCGCTCGCGGCCATGCGTCTTGCTGCCAACGGGATCTCGAACGCACCCGGTACCCATGCGACGTCGATGTCGTCACCAGAGACGCCGTGCCGGGTGAGCGCGTCCATAGCTCCCGACAGAAGTTTGGATGACAGAAGCTCGTTGAACCTGCTGACGACGATGCCGAATCGAAGTCCGTGTCCGACGAGGTCTCCTTCAAAGACTGCCATGGTCACTCCCCTTCCGGTCGGTCCGCCGGCAAGTCGAGCCGGTGGGACAGCTTGTCCTTCTTGGCACGGAGGTACCGCACGTTGTGCGCCGTGCACTCCACCTGCAATGGGACCGCCTCTGTCACGGTAAGGCCGTAGGCTTCGAGCCCCACGATCTTGGTGGGGTTGTTGGTCATCAGGCGCATGCTCGTCAAGCCGAGGTCAGCGAGGATCTGCGCACCGATGCCGTAGTCCCTCAGATCGGGAGGATGTCCAAGCGCCTCGTTGGCTTCGACGGTGTCGAGGCCGCGCTCCTGAAGCTCGTACGCGCGAAGCTTCTCGGCAAGACCGATGCCCCTCCCCTCGTGACCGACGATGTACAGGAGCACCCCTCGTCCCTCTTCTTGGATCCGTCGGAGCGCCTCCTCGAGCTGGTCTCCGCAATCGCACCGCTGCGAGTGGAACACGTCGCCGGTGAGGCACTCCGAGTGGACGCGTACGAGCACATCAGCAGCACCGGCAACCTCTCCGCACACGAGGGCGACGTGGGTGGCACCATCCACCGTGGAGCGGTAGCCGTACGCCGTGAAGTCGCCGAATCGCGTCGGCAGATGCACCCGTGCTATCCGCTCGACCAGCCGCTCCGTCCGGCGACGATAGCGGATCAAGTCGGCTACGGTGATCATCTTCAGCCCGAAGCGTCGTGCGACTTGCTCAAGCTCGGGCCGTCGGGCCATCGTGCCGTCTGGGTTGAGTATCTCGCAGATCACTCCCGCGGGGTACAGGCCTGCAAGACGAGCCAGGTCGACCGCCGCTTCGGTGTGACCGGCGCGCTCCAGGACGCCGCCAGGACGGGCGCGCAGAGGGAACACGTGGCCGGGCATAGACAGGTCGTCGGGGGTCGTAGCAGGGTCGACGGCGGCGAGGATGGTCGCGGCACGGTCCGCCGCTGAGATGCCGGTCGTGATGCGCCCCTTCGCTCCTATGGAGACGTGGAAGGCCGTCTGCTGGGCTGAGGTGTTCACGCTCGTCATCGGCGGGATCTTCAGCTCATCGAGGCGTTCGCCGGTCATGGGCAGGCATATGAGCCCGCGGCCGTGCTGCGCCATGAAGTTGATCGCCTCAGGCGTGACCTTCTCCGCCGCCATGACGAAGTCGCCCTCGTTCTCGCGGTCCTCGTCGTCAACGACGATGACCATCCGGCCTCCACGGATGTCTTCAAGCGCTTCTTCTATCGTCGCGAAGGGCCCTGTCATGAGGACTCCCGATGTCCGTGACGCATCAGCGGCCGTCTGTGAGCTCGCGGAGCAGGTCGGCGAGCGTGCGCCGTGCCGGAGCGGTCTCGCCACTCGGCGAGAGGTACGCGGCGACGAACTGTCTCACGTACTTGCCGAGCACGTCGGCTTCGAGGTTCACGGGCGCGCCGATCGGCTTGTCTTTGAGCGTCGTGACTCGCTCCGTCTGCGGGATCACGGCCGCAGTGAAGCCGCGATCGCTCAACCTGGCGACCGTGAGCGAGATCCCGTCGACGGCTATCGACCCCTTCTCGATGACGTGCTCAAGCACAGACGGCGGGGCACCGAACTGGTACACCGTGTAGCCGCCCGCCGGCTGTCGCAGCTCCAAGCGGCCCACGCCGTCGACGTGGCCCGTCACGATGTGGCCGCCGAGCCGGTCTGACAGCCGTAGCGCGCGTTCCAGGTTGACCTTCGATCCCTGGACGAGGCCGCCGAGCGTCGTCTTGTCGAGCGTCTCGCCGCTGACGTCGGTCAAGAACGCGCCACGGATGAACTTGACGATCGTCAGGCACACCCCGTCGACTGCGACGGAATCCCCGATCGCCATGTCGCGGCCGAATTCGGGCGCGTAGACCTCGAGGCGCATGCTGTTGCCCACGCGTTCCGCGCGCGTCACGACGCCTTCGCACTCGACGAGACCAGTGAACATGGACCGCTCTCCTCTCTCAGTCCAGTGGCCGCGGAACCCACACGACGGCCACGTCGCCTTGCACGGTCAGGCATTCCTCTGCACGGTACGGGTGCGCGAGATCGTTCCCTCGCAAGTCAGGAGGGCCGAGATAGACGGGCGGTGCCGCGTTGCCAGCGAACCCGCCGGCCGTGACAGTGACGAACCTGTCGACCAGCCCTGCTGTGTGAAGCGCCGTCAGGAGGCCCGGACCGGCCTCGACGAGCACGTCGTCGACGCCAGCTGATGCCACTGCCCTGAGCGCTCCCTCGAGGCCGTCGGCGTACGTATACGACACGACGGTGCCGCCAGCGTTCCTGAAGGCATCCAGGGCGCTGTCGTCAGCGCGATCGGAAACCACCAGGGTGACGGGCCCGAGACCGTCTCGAAGCATGGCAAGCGTTGGGCGCGGGACTGAGGTGCGCGCAAGGATCATCCGTAGCGGCTGGCGTGCGCCTGAAGTTCCGTCGGGTCCACGGTACGTGAGCGCCGGGTCGTCGACTTCGGCGGTGGCAGCACCGACGGCGACTGCGGGGGCACGAGCTCTCCGGCGCATTGTCACGCTCGATCCGCCCTCGCCGGTGATCCGCGTGCGCCGACCGATTCGCACGGAGGGCTTGCCGTCGAGCGAGAGCGCGCACTTGACGGTGAGGAACGGCCTGCCGGTGTGGAGACGGTGAAGCCACGCCTCGTTCTGGCGCTCAAAAGGCGATGGGTCGTCGAAGAACCTGACGGCCACGCCAGCGGCTGCAAGTACCTCAGCGCCCTTTCCTGACACCTCTGTGTTGGGGTCGCGCATGCCTACGACGACCTCACGGACGCCTGCACGGATGAGGGCTGGAGCGCACGGCGGGGTCTTCCCGAAGTGCGTGCAGGGCTCCAGCGTGACGTACGCTGTCGCTCCGGATGCTGCGCCACCTGCAGCCTTCAGCGCCACGACCTCTGCGTGGTCACCGCCTGCCTGGGCGTGGAATCCCTCACCGACGACCGCTCCGTCGCGGACGATCACGCAGCCGACGAGAGGGTTGGGGCTCGTCCGACCACGGCCGTTTTCCGCCAGCAGATAGGCACGACGCATGTATGGGTCGGGTATGAGCGCTGAGTCGTCAGTGAACAGGCTCACGCCGTGCTCGACCTTCCTTCTCCCATCCGGACTCTGACCGTCGGCACCGGGATCTCACCGGTTCGGCCCCCAAAGGGGTTCGCGGGCTTTCACCGCCGGTGGGGACTTCCACCCCGCCCTGAAGAAAGCACATGCATGGTATCACCGCTGAGCGGGCTCAGCAAACCTGAACGGATGCAGCAGCGCGAAGCTCCACCAGCGCCCGTGCCGGGTCCGGGGCTCCGAATATGGCGTTGCCCGCGACGAGAACCGTCGCACCGGCCTCTACCACGGCAGGCGCGGTGGTCACGTCGATCCCCCCATCGACGGCGATTCGGGCGTTGCTGTTCGCCGCTGCGATCATGCCGGCGAGTTGCTTGATCCGGTCGACGGACGCGGGTATGAACGACTGGCCGGCGAATCCGGGATCGACGCTCATGACGAGCACTTCGTCCACGTCCGGCAGCACCGGCTCGATGGCGCACAGCGGCGTGCCTGGGTTGAGCGACACTCCGGCGGCGCGGCCAGCCTGCTTGATGGTCGTGACAACACGGTGGAGGTGACTGCACGATTCGGCGTGGACGACGACGACGTCGGCGCCGGCGTCGATGTACCATCCGACGGTCTCGTCAGGATTGTCGACCATCAAGTGGACATCGAGCGGCACCGACGTGACGCGCTTGAGGGCAGCGACCACGAGG
>JAOAFY010000002.1 GCA_026416035.1 Coriobacteriia bacterium
GTCCCGGCTCGTCGGTTCTCGGCAGGATTGCTTCAGCGCGAAGCCACACCCGCACTCGTGCAGGGGCTCCCCCGAGGAGGGAATCCCCCGTCCCCTCTTCTAGGATTTCGAACTCGACAGCATCTTGCTGCACTCCCAGCTGCTCAAGCGCAGCATCTACGGCCTCCGCTACGGAAGGCCCCTCAGCAACGACCTCTCGCTTCATCTACTTCGCAGCCTCTTTTCCTGAGTACGTCCGCGTGACCGCGTACTGTTGGGCGACCTGCAAGATGCTGGACGTCACCCAGTATACGAGCACGCCGGCTGGTACGCTCCAGCCGAAGAACAACATCATCACGGCCATGTACAGGCCGATCGTGCGCTGCTGGCGATCGGTAGACTGCATGACCTGGGGCACGTAGAGGCTCAGCCCGAAGAGAACTACGAGAAGCAGGTAGGGAAGAGCTCCTACGATGCCCGCCTCGCCGAACATGACCTTCGGCGTCTTCGTCAGGTCGGGCAGGATGAGCCAGAAGCGCTTCGCAGCCTCGGCCTGTGCAGCGCTCATCGACGCGATGTGTTTCAGGAAGAGTCCCGGCTTCTCAGGAGTCCCCCCGAGGGTCCGATACAGGGCTATCAGCACCGGCATCTGCAGGAGGGCGGGGAGGCATCCCCCGAAAGGATTCACCTTGTGCTCCTGGTAGAACTTCAGGGTCTCCTCCTGCAGCTTCTCCTTGTTGTTCTTGTACTTCTCTTGCAGCTCCTTCAGCTTCGGCTGGATCCTCTGCATCTCGTGCATCGACTTCGCCTGCTTCACGGTAAGCGGCAGCATGACGATGCGGACCGCGACCGTCAGCAGCACGATTGCGAACCCGTAGTCGTGAACCCATCCGTAGAAGAAGTTCAAGATGTCGAACAGCGCCTTCTCAAGAGCCTGCACCGCTCACTCCTTCGCCGCTCTCCTGCTGGCCGCGTAAGGGACCCTCAGGCATCGTCATGTTCTAGGTTCAAGCGCGCACATCCTACGGCACCGGGTCGAAGCCGCCGGGGTGGAATGGATGGCAGCGAGCGACTCGGCGCACCGCAAGCCATGCGCCGAGTACGAGACCGTGACGCTCGAGCGCTTCGGCCGCGTACGCCGAGCATGTAGGGTAGAAGCGGCATGAAGCCGGCAAGAGGGGAGAGATGAGTCGCTGGTACGCGCGCACGATCGCGATCGCCGCTCGGGCTGCGGGGGTCGTCATCCCGGCACCCCCGCTCGCCGCAGCGCATCCGCGAGGGCCTGGTCGACTTGCTCGTGGCTTGCAAGGAGCAACGGCCGTTTCGCTACCACTGCCACGTGCCGACCGGGCCACGGCCCGCCCGCCCGTCGCACGGCCTCTCGCAACACCCGCTTTGCGCGGTTGCGTAGGACTGCGCCGCCTATGCCTCGACCTGCGACGACCATGACACGCCCGTCCGGATCGGCTTCCACGCCGACCTCGCGTACGATTACTGTCAGAAAATGGCTTCTTCCCGCGCGCCCCTCATCGAACAGGCGTTCGATGTCTCGTCTGTTCGTGAGCGCGCCTTTCATGCTTGTGCCGCGCTCCGCCGTCGCGTCAGGCCGCGCTCGGCGCGAGCACCTTCCGTCCTTTGCGGCGGCGCGCTGCGATCACGGCTCGTCCGCCACGGGTCGCCATCCGGGCCCGGAACCCGTGCGTCTTAGCCCGTTTCCGGTTGTTGGGCTGGTATGTGCGCTTCACGTCGATCCTCCGTTCAAGCCACACGCGTGGCTGGCATGCAAGCCGCATGATACTACCCGCTCGTCCTCTCCCCGGTCAAGCCGGCCTCCCACCGGAGCACTGCCTGCCGCCGGCCGCCCGCCGGGGCCGGAAACAAAAACTTCGAAATCTGTTGATACTGTGGAAAACGCAGGATTCCATCGTGTGGAACCTGTGGACAACGCTTCGGGGCGCGTTGTTGGGCCGTTCAGCCCTCTGCTAGAATCGCCGCTGTCGCCGGGTCGGTCCCTGCCGGCCTGCCTCTTTGAAAAACCGCAGGTAGCGGCCACACAACGACGGCTCATCCCGCATACAGCGCCTCGTCGGGCGCAGCTTCCACCACATGCGGACGTACCCGCCGCCTCCCGGATCGTTCTATCCACAGGAGGGCGAGGTACGAGACCTCTTCTGACGCTGCCGAACTCCCGCTTTCCTGGGAAGGTAGTCCCGACGAGCGTACCTTTGGAGTCCGGAAAGACTCATGGACGTCGGTTGTCCACAGATGTGGAAAGCGCTGTGGAAAGTCGCGGAAATGGCCTCGTTGCGGCTTCCGTGCGAGTGCTCGGGCGGGCCGCGCCCCGTCCGAGGCAAGCGTCCGCGCTGTCGCCCGGGAGCGCGGAGGTTGTGGAACGCCCTGTGGACAACGGTGTGGATTTCCCGATTCATGGAACGCGAGGGGGTGCAATGAGACAGTTCTATGGACGCGTGGCGGCTCCGGTGCGCTCCAGCGCGGCTCCGCAACTCGAACAGTCCATCCACCCGGCTCATAAGCGGTCGTCTCAGCAATCACCGCTTCGTGCCCGGATCGCGGTCTATGACACGCCGACCGCGCCGCCCCGGGTCGAGGAGGTCGCAGCCGGAAACCCCCGCGAGTTCATCGACGCGCTCGCGTCCGCCGTCTACGAGCTCGCGCGCGAGGCGGGCGGATCCATACCCTTCGTCGTCATCCGTGAGATCGCAGAGAACCTCATCCACGCTGACTTCCGTGAAGCGGTGGTGACCATCACAGATGGAGGGGACACCATCCGGTTCGCGGATCAAGGCCCTGGCATCCCGGACAAGGAACGCGCATTCCTTCCAGGCTTCTCCACAGCATCCGGCGCTATGAAGTCTGTGATCCGGGGTGTCGGCTCCGGCCTGCCCGTCGCTCGCGAGTGCTTGTCGTTCTCTGGAGGCACGGTCACCCTCGACGACAACCTCGGTCGTGGCACCGTGGTCACCCTGCGCGCACGGCCGCGTCTTGACGTCCACGCTGCGCTTCCGGGGCCCGTAGACACGCACATGCGGTTGACGACTCGCCAGAAGCAAATCCTTTCGCTCATGCTCGAACTTGGCTCCATCGGTCCGTCTGCGGTCTCCCGGGAACTGGGGGTTGGACTGTCGACCGCCCACCGTGACCTGGAAGCGCTTGAACGCCTCTCGCTCATCGCCTCAGATGCGACTGGCAAGCGCTCCCTTACCCCCCTCGGCGAGAGCATCCTCGCGCGTCTCTTCGATGGGGGGCTGGCGCCGTGAGCCGGATCGACCCTGCCGCCGTCTGGAGCGACGCCTTGGACATAGTCCGGTCGGAGCTCAACACGCCGACTTTCAAGACCTGGTTCGAGCACACTGCGCTCGTCGGCTGTTCTGACAGCACCTTCGTCATCGGTGTACCCAACGAGTTCGCTCGTGACTGGCTTGAGTCCCGATACTCAGGCCTTCTTCAGGCAGCGCTCAGCCAGGTCTCCGGGGGCGAGGCACGCGTCGTCTTCGAGGTGGTCGATGCCGCGTCTGCGCCCGTCGTGCAGGCGCCTGAGCCCCCTGCGGAGCCCGAGACCCCATCACACCGTCCAGATCGCGAACCTCCGGACGCGAGCTTCAACCCGAAGTACACCTTCGATTCGTTCGTCGTCGGGTCGTCGAACGAGTTCGCCTACCACGCCGCTCTCGCCGTCGCAGAGACGCCTGGCGGCGCGTACAACCCCCTGTACATCTATGGCGGCGTCGGGCTCGGAAAGACGCACCTGCTCCAGGCGATCGGCCACTACGTCGCTCAAAGCTTCCCTCACAAGCGCGTGAAGTACGTCTCCAGCGAGCAGTTCACGAACGACTTCATCAACTCCATCGGAGATCGTGACAAGCGACGCATCGACGGATTCCGCCGACAGTACCGCACCAACGACGTCCTGCTCGTAGACGACATCCAGTTCATCGCCGGTAAAGAGCAGACCCAGGAGGAGTTCTTCCACACCTTCAACGCGCTGCAGCAGGCCGGGAAACAGATCGTGTTGTCCTCGGATAAACCGCCGAAAGACATCGGAAACATCGAGGACCGGCTGCGCAGCCGTTTCGAGATGGGGCTTATCACAGACATCCAACCACCCGAGCTTGAGACGCGTATCGCCATCCTTCGTCGCAAGGTCGAGGCTGAGCGCCTCCTCGTCCCGGACGAGGTCCTCTCCTTCGTCGCCGAGCGCATCTCGAGCAACATCCGCGAGCTCGAGGGGGCGTTGATCAGGGTCGTGGCTTTCAGCTCGCTGACGCGAGCTCCCATCGACCTCGACCTTGCATCCAGTGTCCTCAAAGACATCTTCCCTGAGAGGACGTCCCGTCCGATCTCGATCGCCTCGATCCAGCAGGAGGTGTGCAAGTTCTACGGCATCTCTCGCAACGACCTCGTCGGGAGCAAGCGGTCGCAGACCTACGTGTATCCTCGCCAAGTGGCCATGTATCTAGCACGAGAACTCACGGACTACTCCTTGCCACGCATAGGACAGGAGTTCGGGGGTCGCGACCACACCACCGTCATCCACGCGACCGCGAAGATCCGGAAGCTTATGAACGAACAGCGCGAGGTCTACAATCAGGTGCAGACGCTCACAAACCAAATCAAACAACGGAGTTGACAACCATGTTGTTTCATCGTGGACCGCTTGTGGAAAACCCGCTCATTCTGTGGACACCTACAGATCTTGATATCTGGTGTGGATGTACGAGTGTTTCTTCCACAGCCGCAATCCTCATAGATACACCCGCTCCGAACTCGCACGACGGCCGTTTTCCACAGTGTCCACAGGCCTGAGTACTGTTACGGCATGAGATAAGAAAAAGAGAGGAACAGTCATGAAGGTCTCGCTTGCACGGTCAGAGTTCGCAGACGCCCTTTCTGTGATAAGCAAGGGTCTTTCGTCCCGTACGACCCTCCCGATCCTCTCCGGCGTCTTGTTCACTGCTGGCGATGACGGTCTCATGCTGTACTCGACCGATCTCGACGTCTCTGTGAAGACGAAGGTAGAGGCGCGTATCGACGAGAAGGGAAGTGCGGTCCTGCCGGGGCGGCTGCTCGGAGACATCGTCCGGAGTCTCGGAGAGGCTGCTGTGTCAATCGAAACAGACGGCCATAGCGCACGGATCACCTGCGGCACGAGCTCGTTTGTCTTGAAGACATTGTCGGCTGATGACTTCCCACGCTTCCCTGAGGTCTCTCCAGAAAGCGAGATATCGCTGACGGGAGAGACCTTGATGAGCATGGTTCAGAAAGTGACGAGGGCTGTCAGTAAAGACGAGACACGACCGGTGTTGACCGGTGTGTTGGTCGAGGTGAAGGACGGACTCGCTACGATGGTCTCGACCGATTCGTACCGGCTATGCATCGTCGAGACGCAACATCATGAGACCGGAGAGCCGTTCAACGCCGTCATTCCTGGCCGGGCCTTGGATGACGTCTCAAAGCTGGCGTCAGGCGTCGAGCGTATGACTATCGCGTGTGCACAGAACCAGGTCGTGTTCCGTTTCGGTGAATCTCTGTTCGTGACGCGGCGCATCGAAGGAGTCTTCCCGAACTATCGGCAGCTGCTGCCTGCCGAGTGGGAGACGCGCATCACGGTCGACAAGGAAGAGCTGCTGGCGGCGGTGCGCAGAGTCTCCCTGATGGCCCAACATAGCGCGCCGCTGAGACTCTCGGTGGCTCCAGAGGAACGCACGCTCACGCTCTCGGCTCAGACACACGACGTGGGGGAGGCGACCGAAGTCGTCGAGGTGGACTGCGAGGGTCAGCCAGTCGAAATGGCGTTCAACCATACCTATCTCGCGGATGGAGTCGCGGGAGCCGAGTCTGAGCGAATCACGCTCGACATCACGAGTCCGATGAAGCCAGGAGTGATCCGGTCGACGGAAGGTATGGCCTACACGTACCTTCTCATGCCCGTTCGTCTTGGCTGATCGGATGCCGTGCGCCTGACGAGCATCAGACTCGAGCGGTTCCGCAACCACAGATGGTTCGCGGCCGACGACCTGGGACACGTCGTCGTCTTCGTCGGTCCGAACGGATCAGGCAAAACGAACGTGCTCGAAGCGGTGGACCTGGTGTTAAGCGGGAGGTCCTTCAGACAAGCGCGGTCAGAAGATGTGGTCGCCTGGGGCGAGGACTCGGCAGACGTGGAGCTGCGCGGTCTACACGACGCCCGAGTCGTGACAGTACGAGAGCGTTTCTCGCTCGATGGCGTCCGGAGGTTGTCAGTCGACGGGCAGGAGAAGAAGCGCCGCAAAGAGGCGTTGCGGGGCACCTACACGGTGGTCTTTAGGCCTGACGACCTCGAGTTGGTGAAAGGGCCGGCTGACGCGAGGAGAGAGGCGATCGACGCCTTAGGGAGCCGGCTCTCAGAAGCGTACACGCACACGCGGCGTGAGTATGGCAGGGTGATCAGACACCGGAACGCGCTGCTCAGAGAGTGGAGGGCCTCTCGCGCAGACCTCGCGGTGTGGACTGAGCAGGCAATCGCGCTCGGGGCGCGCTTGCTCGTGCACAGGAGGAGACTCGTGGCGCGGCTGTTCACCCACGCAGCGGCGCAGCATGCGATTCTCGACCCACAAGGACCGCTGGCGGTCGAGTACCACGACAGGTGCGGCCTCGGCATTACGGACGCACGGATCGATGTGAGTCTGGACGAAGCGAAAGACGCCCTGAGGGCCGCGTTCGCCGCTCGCGAGGTGGAGGAGAGACAACGAGCGACGACGGTGGTCGGTCCCCACCGCGACGACCTGGTCGTGCTGCTTGACGGCCGAGAGGCCCGGCGATTCGCGTCACAGGGCCAGCAGCGCAGCATCGCGCTCGCCTGGCGTATAGGAGAGATGCGGACCGTGCAGGAGGTGTCGGGGTCGACGCCTATCCTGCTGTTGGACGACGTGATGTCCGAGCTCGATGAGCGGCGCAGGGCGGCGTTGGAAGCTTGCGTCTCGGATGCCGCACAGACGCTGATCACGACGACCGACAGCGGACACGTCCCACAGAGCGATAGCGTGCCGCAAGTGCTGGACATGGAGGTCTTGCGTGGGCAGTGAAGGCCAGAAGGCGCATCCGCAGCGCCTGGCAGACCTGATCGAACGGCTGCTTGCGAGGGCGGACAGAGGAGACGGCCTCCTCAAGGCCCGCGTGTGCTCGGCGTGGGAGGAGGTAGCGGGCCCCGCGGCCTGCAAGCACTCTCGCGCCGTGCGGCTTTCGGAGGGTGAGCTCGTCGTGGCGGTCGACTCGGCGGCGTGGGCGAACGAGATGTCGCTCATGGCGGGGCGATACCTCGCCGCTCTGCAGAAACGATTCGGTAATGAAGCGGTTCGCGGGATCCGCTTCACTGTCTCCAGGCTTCCGAAGGCAGTCGCAGGCGAATCCAGAGCCGCCTCCTTGCATGTCTCGACGGACACGCCTCTGACGCCTGAGCAGATGAGAGCCATCGAAACGCGTGTCGGGCGAGCCGTTGCCGACGACGCGCTACGGACGACGATCGTCAAGGCCGTGGCAGCCGTCGTCAAGTCGACAGAAGAAGGTGTCCAACACGGGCGCGAAGAGCGGGGCTGACGGGCGTTCCCGAGACGAGGGAGCACCACAGATTGTGTTAGAATCTGAGCATACCTTCAACATGTCGTGGTTCCGCGTGTTCCGGTAGAAGGGACCCTCGTGGCGATCAGCAGCAGCTCCTATTCCGGCAAAGACATCCAGGTCCTCGAAGGGCTCGAAGCGGTCCGGAAGCGCCCCGGGATGTACATCGGCTCGACTGGGCCGAAAGGCCTCCACCACCTCGTGTACGAGGTGGTGGACAACTCCGTCGACGAGGCGCTGGCCGGCTGCTGTACCGCGATCGAGGTCATCATCCACCAAGACGACGCGATCACAGTCATCGACAACGGCCGAGGCATCCCAGTCGACAACGTCCCGAAGTACCGCAAGCCGGCAGTCGAGGTCGTGCTCACGGTGCTCCACGCCGGAGGCAAGTTCGGCGGGGAGGGTTACAAGGTGTCAGGCGGCCTCCACGGCGTCGGCGTATCCGTCGTGAACGCCCTGTCGAAGCGGCTTGAGGTCGAGGTCAAGCGAGACGGCAAAGTGTGGCGCCAGTCGTACGAGCGCGGTCGCCCGACCGGTCCGCTCGAAGTGGTCGGGAAGAGCAAGGCGACAGGAACGACGATCACCTTCTGGCCGGACCCGGACATCTTCGAGACGACCGAGTTCTCGTGGGACACGCTCGCGACGAGGCTCAGGGAGACGGCGTTCCTCAACAAGAACCTCAAGATCACGCTCGTCGACGAGCGTGAGCTCGAACCACGGCGCGAGGAGTTCCGCTACGCAGGAGGCATCGTCGACTTCGTCCGCTATCTGAACGAGAAGCGCGAGCCGCTGCACGCCAAACCCATCTACTTCGAGACCGAGGGCACCGAAGGGGCGCTCGAGGTGGCGATGCAGTGGAGCACGAGCTACACGGAGACGGTGCTTGCGTTCGCGAACAACATCAACACTCACGAGGGCGGAACGCACCTCGAGGGCTTCAAGAATGCGTTGACGCGCACGATCAACGACTATGCGCGGAAACAGGGGCTCTTGAAGGAGAAGGACGAGAACCTCGCAGGTGAAGACATCCGAGAAGGGTTGACGGCGGTCATCTCCGTCAAGCTGCGGGAGCCGCAGTTCGAGGGCCAGACCAAGACGAAGCTCGGCAACACCGAGATGCGGTCGTTCGTGCAAACGGCGGTGACGCAAGCGCTCGCGGAATACCTGGAGGAGCACCCGAAGCCTGCACGGCTGATTGTGACCAAGGCGATGCAGGCCGCCAAGGCCCGAGCCGCGGCGCGCAAGGCGCGCGAGCTGACGCGGCGCAAGGGGCTGCTCGAAAGCACGACGCTGCCGGGCAAGCTCGCGGACTGCTCCATCCGGGAGGCCGAGCTCACGGAGATCTTCCTCGTTGAGGGCGACTCGGCCGGCGGTTCCGCGAAGCAGGCGCGGGACAGGTCGTTCCAGGCGATCCTCCCTCTGCGCGGCAAGATCTTGAACGTGGAGAAGGCGAACATCAACAGGGCGCTGTCGTCCGAGGAGATCCAGGCGCTCATCACCGCGCTCGGAACGGGCGTTGCGGACGACTTCGACATCGAGCAGGCCCGTTACCACAAGGCGATCATCATGACCGATGCGGACGTGGACGGGAGCCACATCCGCTGCCTCATCCTCACGTTCTTCTACCGGTACATGCGAGAGATGATCGAGCGCGGGTACGTCTACATCGCACAGCCGCCGCTGTACAAGGTGTCGACCGGCAAGAAGCACGAGTACGCCTACAACGACAAGCAGCTCCAGGAGATCTTGGCGAGGCTTCCGGAAGGCACGAAGTACACGATCCAGCGATACAAGGGCCTCGGTGAGATGAACCCCGAGCAGCTCTGGGAGACGACGATGGATCCTGAGCGGCGCACCCTGCTCCGGGTCACCCTTGACGACGCGCTCGCCGCCGAAGAGGCCTTCACGGATCTCATGGGCGAGCAAGTCGAGCCGCGCAAGGAGTTCATCCAGAGGCACGCCAAGAACGTCAGGTTCCTGGATGTGTGAGGGCGTAGCGCGAAGGCGGGCGAGCGATGGACAACCCCCCGCGTCGAGAACCGAGGAAGTTCGAGCCGCCTCCCTGGGAGCGCGACGCGTTCGAGGAGCTTCGAAGGCGCAAGGAGCAGGAGCGGGCAGAGCGCGAACTCCAAGAAGCGCTGGAGCGCGCCCGCCAGGCAGCCGCGCAGCCGCCAGCCCCGCCGCCTCAAAGCGCGGAATCGGAGAAGCCTCCGCCTTCTCAGCAGGAGGCGGCAGAGGCCGCGGGGCTGGACGAGCGGGCGGTAGAGCGGATGTTGATCCAGCTCTCCCTCGAAGAGCCGAAGGCGACGACGCACGTGGCCACCCTCGCGAACGCGGTGGCGGCGGCCATGGCCGCCGCGGGGCTGGGGTTCGTCGTGTGGTCAGCGGTGCTGTTCGCTCGGACGCGCACCGCAGGGGACGCGGTAGCAGTAGCGTCTCCGTTGGTGACGACGATCGCGTCGCTGCTGATGATGCTGTGGGGCTTCATGATGATCGGGGGCGGAGTGCTCCTGTGGAGGAGGCACAACGTCCGATGACGGACCGTGAGGAGCGCGAGCGTGTCTGACGAGATCCAGGGAGCAGGGACGGTACTTCCCGTCGACATCGAAGACGAACTGCGGACCTCGTTCCTCGAATACTCGATGAGCGTCATCGTCGCACGGGCGCTGCCGGACGTGCGCGACGGCCTCAAACCCGTCCATCGCCGGATCCTCTACGCGATGAGCGAGTCAGGACTGACGCCCAACAGGCCGTACAAGAAGTCGGCATGGACGGTGGGAGAGGTCATCGGCAAGTACCATCCCCATGGCGACCAGGCCGTGTACGACACCCTGGTGCGCATGGCGCAAGACTTCGCCATGCGTGTCCCCCTCATCGACGGTCACGGCAACTTCGGATCGGTCGACGGCGACAGCGCAGCAGCGATGCGCTACACAGAGGCGCGTCTGCACCGTGCTGCGATGGAGCTGCTGCGAGACATCGACAGGGAGACCGTCGACTTCGGCCCGAACTACGACGAGTCGCTCCAAGAGCCGCTCGTACTGCCCAGCAGGTTCCCGCACCTGTTGGTCAACGGGAGCGCGGGCATCGCCGTCGGCATGGCGACGAACATCCCGCCGCACAACCTCGGCGAGGTCATCGACGCGACGACGCTGCTCATCGACAACCCCGACGCCTCGGTCGACGACCTCTTGCGGGTGATGCCGGGGCCGGACTTCCCGACGGGCGGGGCCATCATGGGCCGTGACGGGATCCGTCAGGCATACGAGACCGGCAGGGGCAGCATCAAGATCCGCGGGAAGGCCCACATCGAGCAGACCTCCACGGGCAAGATGCGGATCATCATCACAGAGATCCCGTACGGCGTGCAGAAGAGCAAGCTCGTGACCAAGATCGCGGACCTCGTGCGCGAGAAGAAGCTCCCGGAGATCTCGGACCTGCGCGACGAGTCCGATCGCAAGGGCATGCGGGTCGTCGTCGAGCTCAAGCAGTCGGCCACCCCGCAGGTGGTGCTGAACAAGCTCTACAAGCACACCCCGCTCGAGACGGGCATGGGCATCATCCAGCTCGCGCTGGTCGATGGTGTGCCGCGCACGCTGTCGCTCAAGGAGATGCTCCACCACTACATCGAGCACCAGAAGGAGGTCATCACCCGCCGGACGCGGTACGACCTCAGGAAGGCCGAGGAGCGCGCACACATCCTCGAGGGCTACATCATCGCGCTCGACAACATCGACGAGGTCATCGCGATCATCAAGGCGAGCGAGGACGACGCGGAGGCCAAGGCGCGCCTGATGGAGCGGTTCGGGCTGTCGGAGGCCCAGACGGAGGCGATCCTCGAGATGAGGTTGCGTCGCCTCACCGGGCTCGAGCGTCACAAGATCGAAGAGGAGCTCGCCGACCTCAAGGAGAAGATCGCCTGGTACAAGAAGGTGCTCGGCGACGTGCGGCTCGTGCTGCAGATCATCAAGGAGGAGCTGGCGGAGATCAAGGCAAAGCACGCCGATGCACGGCGCACCGAGATCGCCGGGGCGGCAGAGGACCTGGACGTTGAGGACCTCATCGCCGAAGAGGACATGGTCGTGACGATCACGAAGCGGGGATACGTCAAGCGCCTTCCCGTCGCGACGTACCGGCAGCAGCGGCGCGGGGGCAAAGGCGTCAGCGGAGTCAACCTGCGCGACGGCGACTTCGTCGAGCACCTGTTCATCAGCTCGACGCACGACCACGTCCTGTTCTTCTCGAACAAGGGCAAGGTCTACCGCATGAAGGTGCACGAGCTGCCGCTCGGCTCGAGGCACGCCCGCGGGACGGCCGTGGTCAACCTCTTGCCGTTCGACCAGGACGAACGCATCGCTGCGGTCATCACGACGCGCGAGTTCCGACCGGACGAGTACCTGCTGTTCGCCACGTCGAGCGGCCTGGTCAAGAAGACGGCGATGCAGGCGTACAGCCGGGTGCTGTCCACGGGCATCATCGCGATCAACCTGCGCGAGGGCGACGAGCTCATCGCCGTTCGACGGGTCCAGAAGGGCCAGCACGTGGTCATGGTCTCCGCCGAAGGCAAAGCCATCGTATTCGACGAAGCGGACGTCAGGCCGATGGGCCGCGACACCACCGGCGTGCGCGGGATGAGCGTGAAGGACGGCGACCGGGTGCTCGGCATGGAGATCGCCGCCGAGGGCAACGACCTGTTCGTGGTCACGGAGCGCGGCTACGGCAAGCGCACGCCGCTCACGGAGTACCCGATCCAGAAGCGTGGCGGCATGGGGGTGAAGACCATCCAGGTGACGCCGAAGAAGGGGCGGCTAGCCGGGATGAAGGTCGTCGGACACGACCACGAGCTGATGCTCATCACCGAAGAAGGCGTCGTCATCCGCGTGAAGGTCTCGGACATCAGCCGGCTGGGCCGGTCCACGCAGGGCGTCAAGGTGATGAACGTGGCCGAGACCGACCGCGTGTCCGCCATCACGCGGGTGCGCACGCAAGCGAAACGCACGCCGGTGCCGGAAGGGCAGCAGTCCCTGCTCGAGCAGCCAGCGGCAGAGCAGGGGTTTGCGCAGGATCGGGAGGCAGAGGCAGAAGAGCTCGCGGGCGAGCAGTTCGATGACGAGGAGTGAAGCCCGCCGGCCTGACGGCCCGCTCGAGGCCGTGCTGTTCGACTTCGACGGCACGCTCGCCGACAGCATCCCGCACATCCGCGCGTCGTTCCGCCACGCAGTCAAGGAGGTTCTCGACCGGGAGATCCCTGACGAGGTGCTGCTGCGCAACGTCGGGATGCCGCTTCCGACGCAGATGCGCATCCTCGCAGGTGACGAAGACGTCGCGGAGCGCCTGCTGCAGGCCTACCGTGCGTACAACCACGCGACGCACGACGAGATGGTACGGGCCTTTCCCGGCGCGCACGAGGTCCTGGATGCCGTGCGCTTGGCAGGGGCCCGTGTCGGGCTCGTCACCTCGAAGAGCAGACCGATCGCCGAGCGCGGCGTGCGCCTGCTGGGAATGGAGGACGCCTTCGACGTGATCGTGACGGCCGACGACGTAAAGCGCCACAAGCCGGATCCGGAACCGGTCGTCCACGCGCTCGCAGCGCTGGGCGTCTCGCCGTCCCGCGCGGCGTACGTAGGGGACAGCCCTGCAGACGTGGCATCAGCTCGGGCCGCAGGGGCCCTTGCGGTCGCGGCGACGTGGGGCGTGGCCCCTAGGGAGCGGCTTGAGGAAGCGCGACCCGACGTGGTGGTGGAATCGCTGCTCGAGGTTCCTGTTGCCCTGGGTCTGTCCCGGCCCGGCGCGTCCTCGCGAACGGTGATAGGGTAGGTACTCGCACAGGATCCGTGAGGGAACTGGAGGCCGTCATGCCGAGAAAGAGCGTGCTCGTCGGTGCCGCCGCATCCGTGCTGGTGCTCGGCGGAGTGGCGTGGGCGTTCCTCGCCCGTGATGCGGGGAAGGTGGAGGTCTCCGTCGAGAAGGTGGGCACAGGCCGCCTCGAGGTCACCGTGAGCGCAGCGGGGAGCGTCGCACCGGGAAGCAAGGCCGACGTCTTCCCGCCTGCCGCCGGGACGCTCGCCTCCATCGAGGTGACCGAGGGTCAGGAGGTGCGCGCAGGCGACGTGATAGCGGTGATGGACACCAAGCCGCTCGAGCTTCAGGTGGCCCAGGCGCAGGCCGCCTACGACGCGGCGCTAGCCCAGGCCGATGGCGTCTCGCTGCAGACGCCGTCGTCGGCAGACGAACGCGCCGCCGCAGCTGCGGTCACCGCAGCGTGGTCGGCCTATGAGGCGGCGCAGAAGCAGTACGACCTGGTGGCTTCAGGCGGCGCGAGCGACCCGGCGGCCGTCCAGCAGGCGCAAGCCGCCGTCGCCCTCGCGCAGGCAGCGTACGACGCGGCGCAAGCCGCGTACCAGGCGTACAAGACCAGCGTGTACGACCCGGCGCCGGAACCGAAAGACCCCGCAATCGTAGAAGCGCTCGCAGCGCTCGAAGAGGCGCGGGACCAGGCCCAAAGCGCGCTCGAGGCAGCCCAGGCGAACCTCGCAGCCGTTCAGTCTGCCGGAGCAAGCCCGATCGCTGTGGCCAGCGCGAAGGCGGCACGAGACCAGGCCTGGGCGGCATACCAGGCCGCCGTCGCCCAACAGCAGAAGCTCGCACGCACAGACACACGAAAGGCTCGCTCGTCGGCCGCCTCCGGCGTGGAGGCTGCACGAAAGGCGCTGGAGTATGCGGTCGACGTGCTCGAGCGTGCGACGCTGCGCGCGCCGATCGACGGGACCGTCGTGTTCAACAGCCCCGCAGGCGGCTTGGCGGCAAGCGCTCTCGGAGGCGGCGGATCGGCGGCCGCGGCGGGCAAGCCGGTGGTGGGCGGCACGGTATCGCCCGCAGCCGCGCCGTTCTCCGTCGTGGTCTTCGACGACCTCGCCTTTGAAGCCCAAGTCGACGAGGCGGACGTCGTGGACATCAAGCCCGGGATGAAGGCGACCGTCTCGCTGGACTCGCTCCCGGGCCGTTCTTTCTCGACCACGGTCGAGCGCATCGGGACTGCCTCCGTGGTGACGCCGACCGGCGGCACCGCATTTCCCGTGGTGCTGCGGCTCCCCGGGGCGAAGGGCTCTGTGCTGCTCGGCATGAACGGTACGGCAGAGATCGTCGTGGAGTCGCTCGAAGACGTCGTGAGCGTCCCCGTCGAGGCGGTGCTCGAGGATGCCGGACAGAGCTACGTGTTCGTCGTCGAGGGCGGCAAGGCGAAGCGTATCGACGTCGAGGTCGGCCGGATGACCGAGACGCGCGCGCAGATCCTTGGCGGTCTGGCTCCTGGCAAGAGCGTGATCATCTCCGGGCTTTCGAACCTCAAGGACGGCACGCCGGTCGAGGTGAAGTGACGCCGTGGCCGCTTCTGCGTCGGACCGCAGGCCCGTGCTCGAGACGGTGGATGTCTGCAAGTCCTACCCGCTCGAAGGGGTGGTCGTCAACGCCCTGTGCGGGGTGAGCCTGCGCATCCGTGAAGGCGAGATGGTCTCGATCATGGGGCCGTCCGGTTCTGGCAAGTCGACGCTCATGCACATCGTGGGGCTCCTCGACACGCCGACGAGCGGCCAGGTGCTGCTCGAAGGGGAGGACGTCTCCCGTATGACGCCGAACCAGCTCGCCGCACTGCGCAACAAGCACATCGGATTCGTGTTCCAGGCGTTCAACCTCCTGCCGCGGACGACCGCGCAAGCCAACGTCGAGCTGCCGCTCGTGTACGGAGGCGTCCGGGGCGCCGAGCGCGCGCGTCGTGCCGTCGAGGCCCTCGAGCGCGTCGGCTTGGGCAACCGGACGGGTCACTTCCCGAGCCAGCTCTCCGGCGGGCAGCAGCAGCGGGTGGCGATAGCTCGCGCGCTCGTCAACCGGCCGAGCATCGTGCTCGCTGACGAGCCGACGGGCAACCTGGACTCGCGCTCCGGTGTTGAGGTGATGGCGATCCTGCAAGACCTCAACGCGCAAGGCATCACGGTCGTCGTCGTCACTCACGACGACAGGATCGCGCGTCACGCCGAGCGGATCATCCACATCCTCGACGGGCAAGTGCGAAGCGAGGAGATCGTCGCGGAACGAGTGCTCGCCGCGCAGGAGCTCCGCGCCATGCCTGCAGAGGAGGTGGCTGGATGAACTTCGGCGAGGCGTTCCGCATCGCGATGCGGGCGCTGGCGGCGAACAAGGCCCGGAGCGGGCTGACGATGCTCGGGGTCATCATCGGGGTGGCCGCAGTCATCCTGCTCGTGGCGATCGGCACCGGCGTGCAGGGCGAGATCACGGGCCAGATCGAAGGGCTCGGTTCGAACCTGCTGTTCATCGTGCCCGGCCAGTACGGCGGCGGGATGGGCGGGGATCAGGCGCCACCGGCGCGCCGCCTGACGCTCGAAGACGCCGACCTCGTAAAGCGGAAGGTCGAAGGCATCACCGCCGTCGTGCCCGTCCTCCAGGGTGGAGCAACCATCAAGTCCGGCAACCGCTCCATGCGCGTCGTCGTCGCAGCGGGCAACGAGCAGGGGAGCGAGGTGTTCGCGTCGACGCTTGCAGGAGGGCGCCATTACCGTCGAAGCGAGGTCCAAGTCGCGGCCCGTGTGGTCGCGCTCGGCTCGCGTGTCGCGGAGACCCTGTTCCCGGGCAAAGACCCGGTCGGCCAGCGGGTGACGATCAACGGGCAGCGGTTCACGGTGATAGGGCACTACGAGTCTCTCGGGGGCGGTCTGTCCGGCGACCAGGACAGCCAGGTATACGTCCCCGTCACCACCGCGCAGCGCCTGTTCGGCGTGAACTACATCAACACGATCGTCGTGAAAGCCGCCAGCGCCGACGAAGTCGAGCGCGTCAAGGGTGAGGTCAGGCGCGTGCTCACGCCGCGATACGGCGAGGAGTTCACCGTGTTCACGCAGGAGCAGACGCTCGGCCTGCTGTCGAACCTTCTCGGGACGCTCACGTACATGCTCGCCGGCATCGCCGGCATCTCGCTCCTGGTTGGCGGGATCGGGATCATGAACATCATGCTCGTGAGCGTCACGGAGCGGACGCGCGAGATAGGCGTGCGGAAGGCCGTCGGTGCGCGCACCTACGACATCCTGTCGCAGTTCGTCATCGAGGCGGTCGCGCTGTCGGTGCTCGGCGGGACGGCGGGGATCGCGCTGGGTTGGAGCGGGGCCGCGGCGATGGCTCGGTTCACGCCAGTGCCGACGGACGTGACGCCGTGGGCCGTCGCGCTCGCATTCTTCTTCTCGGCGGGCGTCGGGGTGTTCTTCGGCGTCTACCCGGCATGGAAGGCAAGCCGCCTCGATCCGATCGTGGCCCTCAGGTATGAGTAGCGGGCTACGAAGTGAAGTCGCTCGGATCGACGTGGTCGAGGAAGTCGCGGAACCTGCGGAGCTCCTCCTCGACGTCGTCTTCGGTCTCGATGTGGACGGCCGCCTCTGCGAACACGTCCTCCGCGACGTAGATCGGGCAGCCGCACCTGACGGCGAGGGCGATGCTGTCGGACGGACGGGCGTCGACGACGACCTGGTTCGAGCCGACCGCGAGGACCACTTCCGCGTAGTACGTTCCCTCCTCCAGGCGCGTGACTGCGACGCGCATGACGCGTGCCCCGACCGCGTCGATGACGTTCTTGAGCAGGTCGTGCGTGAGCGGGCGAGGGAACTCCTCGCCTTCGAGCGCGAGCAGGATGGCCGTGGCCTCGGGATGTCCGATCCATATCGGCAGCATCCTGCCGTCGAATCCAAGCAGCTCCTCGTCGAGCGGCTTGAGCAGCACGATGGGCTGACCGGTGGTCGCGTCGGCGTTCAGACTCGCGATGCGCACTTCGATCACGGCTTGCACTCCTCCTTGTCCTTACGGTACCACGAACAGAGGGGCTCTAACCCATCGCTGCGAGGGAGGACGTCGTGGACGAGGTCGTGATCCGCACCACGAGGCGCGAGGAGCTCGTGGACGTGACGCAGCACATCGAGTCTGCCGTCGTACGCAGCGGCGTGCGCAACGGCGTCGCGGTGGTGACGGTCCCGCACACGACGGCGGGCGTCACGCTGAACGAGGGGGCGGACCCGTCCGTCGGCCGCGACCTGCTCTCCGCGCTCGCACGGCTCGTGCCCGCGGCGGGGCCGTGGGAGCACCGTGAAGGCAACAGCGACGCACATATGAAGGCGACACTCGTCGGTTCGAGCGTCGCGGTGCCAGTGCGCGACGGCCGGGTGAGCCTCGGAACCTGGCAGGCGGTGTTCTTCTGCGAGTTCGACGGGCCACGCCAGCGGCGGCTGGCGGTCACGGTGCTGGCGTCCTGAACGCTTCACGCAGGCCGCGGGACCCGGCGTTCGCCACCCAGAGCGTCATCTTGACGCTGCACGGGGGCTGGGCTATGGTATCGGGGCTGTGTCGGGCCCGTAGCTCAGTCGGTTAGAGCGCACGGCTGATAACCGTGAGGTCAGTGGTTCGAATCCACTCGGGCCCACCATCCGCCCTCATCGCTCGATTGCGAGCTGCCTCCACTCCAGCGGCCCCGTCCGTTTCAGCCACACCATCTTCGTGAGGTCCACGAGGACGTAGGCAGCGCCCACGGCCTTCCCCGCGTCGCGGCGCTCGATCCTGACGACGCGCCACCCGGCGGGCCTCGACAGTCCGCTTCCACCTGCGAAGTCGTGGCGGACGCGCACGGTGCCGTCCGGCGATGCGGGGTACGTCTCGGTGGAGCCTTCCCACAGCGCGAGGGTGGCTCCGCTCACGACCCACTCACGCTGGTTCGACGACCACTGCAGACCCGCGGTGACGCCCTCGACCTCCACGCCAGTCTCGCTGACGAGCGCCACCCGCGTGGGCATGAACCACTCCTGGGGGACGAACACGGCATCGAGGGCCGGAAGCCCGATGCCCGTCGAGCCGACGAGGGCTCGGATGCCGAACAGGATGGCCACGACGATCGCGACGCCGATACAGACCGTCAGCACCAGGTCGAACAGCCGGCGCGGCGTCATGTGCGCTCCTTCGTTCAGTAGCGGAGATAGGCGACGGCAGCTTCGTTGAGCGGCATGTGCCGCGGGTCGAGCGAGTGCACGGAGCCGTTCGCTCTGAGGGTAAGGGCTGCCGCCAGGTCGAGCAAGTCCTCGTCTCCAGGCATCCTGACGGGGTGGACCTCCGGAGCGGAGCTTCCATTGCGCAAGGTCCCCCAGACCTCCGCTCCTTCGGCGATGAACAGCGCGTCCACGCGGCTCTCGACGGCTGCTGCTACAAGCGCAGCCGGTTCAGCTACTACGCGAGCGGAAGCCCACTGCTGAACGGTCCGATCCAGGGCGGCCTTCAGGTCGCGGTCGTAGACGCCGCGCGCGATCTCGAGCGCTCGGGCGTGGATCTCGGCGTCCGTCATGCCATCCGGGCTTCCGACGACGGCTTCAGGGGCGAGTGATGGAAGGGCGCTGGCCTCCCGATACAGCGGCACAAGGTACTCGACGGCCGCCAGCACCACTGGGACCCCCTTGTCGAGCCGCTCGACGAGCACACGGTCGATGCCCCTGAAGTAGCGCAGTATCTCCTCTTTCGGGTCTGGCTCTCCCGACCCGTGGAACACGGCGGGGCGGCGTCCTCCCCGCGCCGCTGCCGTCCCGGTGTGGAACTGCAAGGATCGCTTCTCGAAGTCGTCCCACTTCAGGGCGTCGGCAAGCCCGGCAGGCATCTCTTCGACGGCCAGCTCGCGCACGCCCTCGGGCGTGCCAAGCAGCAGCCTCGGGCGCTTGAGGGACAACGACAGGATGTAGAACCGCTCATCTGCGCGCGGAGCGGCCAACAGCGGCCGGATGCGGAACCGGGTCCCGACCCACACGGCCTCCTCGAATGCGACGGGGAGCCGGAACGCCCTCAGCCCACCGTCCACGAACAGCGCGAGGCCGTCTCTCGCTTCCAGCCAGAACGGCCGGTCTGCGGAAAGCGCGACCGCCGGCTTGAGCACCGCGTCGGCTTCACCCGGCCTGAGCCCCAGGGACACGAGCCGAGAGCGGGCTTCCCTGAGGAGGTTCTTCAGCCGCCGGCCGTTCTCGGCGACCGCGTCCGGGCTGAAACGCCGAGTGGGCATGTAGATCGACACGCGGTGCCCTCCGTCGGCCGAGGCAAGCTCGCGTAGGGTGTCAGCAGACACGACGTCCATGCTGCGCTCCTTTCAGGACGAAGGCGTCTGAGCTCAGCGCGAGTACACGCCGGTGAGGACGGCCCGTGCGAGGACGTGCCCGTCGAGCGCCCGTTCGATGTCGGTCGCAGCCGGAGCGTCCGGAATCCTCAACGCCGGGACGTCCAGGGCGTAGACCACGAACTCGTAACGGTGATCGCCCGTCCCGGGAGGCGGCATCGGTCCGCCCCAGCCGCGGGACCCGAAGGTGTTCACGAGCTCGCGGGCAGGGGGCTCGAGGGATCCGGAGATGCCGGCCGGCAAGGCCGTCACGGACGGTGGAAGGTCGACGACGGCCCAGTGCACCCAGTTGCGGGCAACCGGGTGGCGGTCGATGACGAAGACGGCGAACGACTTCGTGGCCGGCGGCGCTCCCGACCACGCCAACGGGACGGACGTGTTGCGAGCGCCGGGGACGCCTTCCATGCAGTGCTCAGACGGGATACGTCCACCTTCGGCGAAAGCGGGAGACGTCAAGATCATCTCTGCGGCACCTCCCTGCGGCTCGGACGCGCCTGGCGAAGAGGTCTCCTGGCGGGGTTCGGCCGGCGGCGCTTGCGGGGCCGGCTTGCCGGCACAACCCCATGCGCACGCGAGCAGCGCAAAGCCCGTGCTCCAGGCGACGGTTCCCGCGGCGATGCGAGTCAAGATGTGAGCTGTATGCGCACCAGGCGCCATGTGCAGTACATACCCGTCCGGTGTCTAGCGAGTCAGCGCCGGGTGAGCGCGACCTGCATGACGTCGATGCGTCCAGAAGAGAACCCCGCTTCGCAGTACGACAGGTAGAATCGCCACAGACGCTCGAAGCGCTCATCGAACCCGAGGCGTCTGACCTGCTGGATCGCCGCATCGAACCGGGAGCGCCACTCGCTGAGAGTCATGGCGTAGTCGCGGCCGAAGAAGAACGGCGCGTCTGCTGCGAGCCCAGCGCCTGCGGCGTCAGCGAGGAAGCGCGACGGCGACGGCAGCATGCCGCCCGGGAAGATGCGGCGCTGGATGAAGTCTGGCTTGCTGCGATACCGCTCGAACAGGTGGTCGGCGATGGTGATGACCTGGAGCGCGGCGGTCCCGCCGCGACGCAGCCGATCGCGGACGCACGCGAAGAACGTGTCCCAGTAGCGCTCCCCGACCGCTTCGAACATCTCGATGGACGCTACGCCGTCGTAGGTGCCGCGCACGTCGCGGTAGTCCTCCAGGCGAATAGAGACGAGGTCGCCGACCCCTTCTTCGCTGACCCGTCGGGAGGCCCATGCGTGCTGCGCGTCGGATATCGTGATGCCGGTGACGCGAAGCCCTCGCGTCTTCGCGGCGTGCACGGCGAACCCGCCCCATCCGCACCCGATCTCGAGCAGGTGCTGGCCTCGCTCGAGGCCGAGCAGGTCGAGGAGCCGATCCCACTTCGCACGCTGCGCCTCCGCCAGGTCGGAGCAGGTCCCGTCGAACAGCGCGCACGAGTAGGTCAGGTCAGGATCGAGCCACGCAGCGTAGAACTCGTTGCCGAGGTCGTAGTGTTCCAATATGTTCTTCCGCGCTCCGAGGCGGGTGTTGGCTCGCAGTGCGTGCATGAAACGGTGCCACGCTGCGGCCGGCGGTGAGCCGACGAAACGCGACTCGTTCGCGTCGAGGTTCGCGGCGGCGAAGGAGAGCACGGCGAGGAGGTCGGGACTGTCCCACTGCCCATCGACGAACGAGTCCCCCAGCCCCACCGAGCCTCCTGCGAGCACGCGAAGCACTGCGCGCGGATCGTGCACGCGCACCTCGGCCGAAGGGCCGTCCAGAGCACCTTCGTGCACGAAAGCGCGTCCGTCGGGCCATCGAACGGTGATGCGTCCGCGCTGTGCGCGTGCGAGCAGGCGCTCGAACAGCGACTGCATGGGACGGGTAGCGGCCAGGGGCACGCGCGCCAAGCCGCGTGCGCGCTCACTGCGGGACAAGGCTCGTCTCCTCCTTCGGAAGTCCGGGGTCGTGGTGGAAGCGTATCCGCTTGGCGAACAGGCGGATGGCCTGGAAGTGGATGAGCAGCCAGATGCGGAGCGGCAGCGGTCCGTACCGGCGAGCAAGGTCTGCCAGCGTGTCGTCGGCGAGCGGACGTGCGCGCCCCGAGAACCCAGCGATAAGCAAGGGCTCGCCCTCCACGTCCTCGTGGATGCTCACCGAAACGCCATCGCCCGGCTCGGTGAAGCGGAACCGGTACCGAGCATCCATGCCGATGAACGGCGATACGTGGAACACCTTGGTCGCAAAGAGGTCTTCTGAGAATCGGATCGGCGCGCCTGCGCGGTGCATCAGGTAGTTGTGGCGTCCGCCGAAGGTGTTGTGGACCTCGGCCATGACCGCGCGCAGGGTCCCGTCTGCGTGGAAGCAGTACCAGAACGCGACCGGGTAGAAGCGGAACCACAGCCCACGCGGGAAGGCGAGGATGCGCACGGGTCCGCCTCGAAGGTCGACTCCTGCACTCGCGAGCAGACGTTCGACCCATGGGCGCAGGGGGGAGCCGTCTCGAGGGCCGTGATCCGAGTTGTAGAAGGAGATCCATCCGAACCGATCGAGCCGGAAGCGGCGCACAGCACTGGGCAAGCTGCCGAGCTCGTCGAGGTCCAGGTAGAGCATGTACGCGCGGTACCGGAAGCGGTTCCGTCTCGGACGAAGCCGCTCGTGCGCGACGTGGCCTTCGAAGACGCGGCTTATCACGACACCCCCTCCTGCGTCGTGAGGATGCGGCCCCACGGGGGCTTGATGCCCATGGCCCCGGCGACTGCGAGCCCTGAGACGAGGCCGTCCTCGTGGAATCCATACCTGGTCCACGCTCCTGCGAACCAGGTGCGCCGCCGCCCCTGGATCTGCTGAAGTTGCTCGCGGACGACCGTCGATCCGGGTCCGAACTGCGGGTGCGCGAGGAAGTAGCGTCCGAAGACGGCATCGCTTCGGACCGGCGCGAGCGGGTTGAGCGTCACCAGGATCTCCTGCCTGACGCCAAGGCGCTGAAGCACCTTCAGGCGGTAAGTGACGCTGACCGGGGCGTCGCTCCGGCCGCCGACGACGTGGTTCCAGGCGGCCCAGGCCGCCTTCCGCGGCGGCATCTGCGAGGTGTCGGCGTGGAGCACGACTTCGTTGTCCTGGTAGGGGACGGCAGCGAGCACGCGGCGCTCGTCGCCGTCGGCATCTGCGAGGATTGCGAGCGCCTGATCCGCGTGGCAGGCCAGCACGACCGCGTCGTACGTCAAGCGCTCGCCGGTCTGGAGGATGGCTTCGACGTGCGAATCGTGGCGGACGATCGTCGAGACGGCCGTGCCGGTCCTGACCGCGCCGCTTATGGAGCCGGCCAGCCTGGCGACGTACCGCCGAGCGCCCCCAGGAACGCTCTTCCACTGCGGCTTGCCGGTTATCCGGATAAGGCCGTGGTTGTCGAAGAATCGGAGCATGGTCTGTGCCGGGAACTGAAGCACGCGCTCACGCGGCATCGACCAGATTGAGCCGGCCATCGGCACGATGTACCAGTCTCTGAAGCCGGGGCCGTACCCCTCTCGTTCCAGGACCTCCCCCAGCGTGGCGTCCGAAAGCGCCTCGCTGCGGGCGAGCCGCTCGCCTGATTTGGAGAAGCGCACGATGTCTGCCAGCATCCTCCAATACGCAGGGCGGGCGAACGTCCGAGGGTCCGCGAAGATGCCGCGCAGATCGCCTCGCCAGATCACGTGTGCCTTCGGGGAGTACACCGAAAACGACATGTCCGCGTCCTGCTCAGGCACCCCGAGGTGCTCGAAGAGGCGAACGAGGTTCGGGTAGGTCCGATGGTTGAACACCATGAAGCCGATGTCGCACGCCACCGACACGCCTTCGGCTTGCACGTCGACCGTCTTCGTGTGCCCGCCCAGCGCCGGTTCGCGCTCGATGACGTCGACTTCGTGCTCAGACGACAGGAGCCAGGCAGCGGCAAGCCCCGAGATGCCAGAACCAACGACGCAGATCCGCACCGGCCCTCCAATGTCGCGTGATGTCGCATGGGAATATCCCCATCGGACGCGGATGATGCTGCCTGAGCTTCGGGAAGGGGCGCCATGCCACGAATGTTGATCACGGGGGTCTCGTCCGGGATAGGCAACGCGCTCGCTCGAAGGGCGGTGGCGGACGGATGGGAGGTCGTGGGCACCGTACGGTCAGAGACACGACCAGAAGCGTATGGGCTCCCGAGCTCTGTGGGCCTGGAGCCGTTCGATGCCGCCGTTCCAGGAGCGGCTCGCGAGCTCGCCGAGCGGGTGCTCGAGCGCGCCGGCTGCCCCGACGTGCTCGTGAACAACGCGGGAGCGGTCCTGTACGGCCCAGTCGAGGAGATCGCGCCAGAGCGCGTAAGGAACCTGTTCCAGGTCAACGTGTTCTCGCCGATCGAGTTGGTCGCTGCGCTTGCCCCTGCGATGCGCGAACGCGGGTCGGGGACCATCGTCAACGTCACGTCGCTCGGCGGCCGGATGGTCTTCCCGTTCTTCACTGCGTACAACGCCACCAAGCATGCCCTGGAGGGGTTCTCGGAGGGCCTGTGGCACGAGCTGAAGCCCTTCGGCATACGCGTCAAGGCGGTGGAGCCTGGCTACGTCGAGACGCCCATCTACCGGGCGATGGAGGAGCGCGAACGGCCGTTTGGGCCGTACGCGAAGTACCTGGAGGCCATGAACCGCTTCAGCGAGAACGTCCGCAAGCGTACGGCTCCTGAGGATGCGGCCGATCAGATCATGCGCGCGATCCTCGACGAGAGCGATCGGCTCCGGTATCCGATCGCCGCGTATGCCCGGCCGCTGCTCGCTGCCCGCGCCGTTCTCGGCGCGCAGCGGGTCATGCGCTTCATGCACAGCCGATGGATGGGTCGTGACGCGTGACGGGCTTGCGCTTCGGCCCTTCCGATGCCACGCTGCGCGTACGCATCGGAAGGGGTCTGTGGCGATGAGGTGGGTGCGGACGGGACGAGCGGCGATCGCGCTCGCGGTGGTGCTTGCTGCCGCGGGACCTGCTCCCACGGGCGCGGCGGACCTGGCTCGGACGCGGAGCGACAGGGCCGAGGTCATCGTGTCGTTCGACGCCGGTCGCCGCGCGGAGGCGCTCGCCGCGATCCGCGAAGCAGGCGGACGGGTCGTGCGGGAGCTCCGGAGCGAGACCGACCTGCTGGTGGAGCTGCCTTCCGAGACAGCCAGTGGCTCCGCCCGCAAGCGCCTGCTTCGACACGCCGCCGTCCGCCGAGTGGCTCCGAACGGCGTGCTGCGCCCGGCGTGGATTCCGAACGACCCGCTGCTCGACAAGCAGTGGGCGCTGACGATGACCGGGGTGCCGCAGGCGTGGGACCTGACGCGCGGATCGGGCACCGTGCGGGTCGCGGTCATCGACAGCGGCGTCGACGTGAGCCATCCCGATCTGGCCCGGAACCTCGATCTTGTGAACGACTGGGACTTCGTGCGCAACGACGGCACTGCAGACGAGGAGTATCCGCACGGAACGCACGTCGCAGGCATCGTGGGTGCCGTCGCGAACAACGGGCAAGGCATCGCGGGAGTGGCACCTGGCGTGAAGGTGCTGCCGATCAAGATCATCGACGCTGCCGGGATCGCCAGCACCGCAGACTTCGCCGACGCGGTGCGCTACGCAGCCGACAAGGGCGCGCAAATCATCAACGCGAGTTTGGGAGACGACCTGGACCCTTCGAATGCGAGCGACGCTGCCGAGATCGCCGTCCTCCAGGAGGCGGTCGACTACGCACGCTCGAAGGGGTGCCTCGTCGTGGCGGCAGCGGGGAACGGAAGCGGGCCGCCGGTGTGGTATCCCGCCGCCTGCCGCGGCGTCGTCGCAGTCTCGGCGGTCGCTCGGACCGGATCGCTCGCCCCGTACTCCAGCACCGGTTCCGAGGTGGACCTCGCGGCGCCGGGCGGCTACGCGACGTCGTATGAGGGGCGCGAGGACGCTGTCCTCTCCACGTGGAACGGGGGCGGGTACGCGTACGCGGCGGGAACCTCCATGGCCGCGCCGCACGTCGCGGGCATCGCCGCCCTGCTGAAGTCGGCTCGACCAGACGCGTCGCGAGCGGTTCTCGAGGCGGCGCTCGAGTCGGCAGCGCACGACCTGGGGGTGCCGGGGCGCGACGAGCAGACCGGCTACGGCCTCGTGCACGCCGCCGACTCGCTCGCCCTGCTCCGGCGCGTGCCCAGGCTGGCAGGCGCGGACCGGTACGCCACCGCCGTAGCGGTCTCGAAGGCGGCCTTCGCGGCAGGGTCGTGCCCTACGGTGGTCATGGCGAGCGGGGAGCGGTATCCCGATGCGCTCGCCGGGGCGGGGTTGGCGGGACGCCTCGGCAGCCCCGTGCTTCTGACCAGGCGCCTTGCGCTGCCGAGCGACGTGCTCGCAGAGCTGAGGCGACTCGGCGCCACCAAGGTGCTGATCGTCGGAGAGGCTGAAGCCGTCGGCGCGCCGGTCGAAGAAGCGCTCAGGCGGGCCGGTCTTGCTGTGGAACGCCTGGGAGGAGCCGATCGCTACGCCACGGCCGCCCTCGTCGCCGGCCGGACGCTGGCCTCGCGCACGGGGACGGCCACGGTCTTCGTCGTGCGCGGCGACGAGTTCGCGGACGCGACCGTCGCCGGTGCGCCCGCGGCTGCTTCGGCAAGCCCCGTGGTGCTCGTCAAGCCCGACTCGCTCCCTTCGAGCGCACGGGAGGCGATCGAGGGTGCGAAGCCGTGCCGGGTGGTGATCGTCGGTGGACCCGCGGCGGTCTCGGATGCCGTCAAGGACGCGATTGGCGGCATCGAGGGAGTCGTCGGCGTCGAGCGGTGGAGCGGGACCGACCGATACGAGACTGCTGCCGCGGTCGCCCGCAGCGCCGTCGCAGCAGGGCTGTGCGCGCGGAGGTTGGCGGCCGTTGCGAGCGGCGCGGACTTCCCGGACGCCCTCGCCGGCGGTGCGGCAGCGGGAGCGGCTGACGGGGTCGTGGTGCTGTCTCGCCCCAGCGCCCTGCCGTCTGCAGCCGGGGCCTACATCGCCGGCCAGATGGAGCCTCGGGGAACTGCCTGGATCCTCGGGGGAGCGGGAGCGCTCGCGCACGACGTCGTGGCAGACGTGATCCGCGCTTTGCCGTGAGGGCGTCAGCCCCCGAGCATCACCACGCGCACCAGGTGCGTTCTGCCGTCGTCGTGTAGCGGCACGAGGCCGTCCGGTACCAGCTGGCCATCGCACTCGACCCGCTCGACCCCGCGGTTGACGCCACGCGGGTTCTCGAATGCGATCTCGTACGTGCTTGAGCCGTGCCGGTAGCGGACCGACCACGAACCCCAGGACTTCGGCACGCACGGCTCGAACGCGAGGAAGCGGGTGCCGTCGCGCGCGACGAGGCGCAGTCCGCAGATGTCGCGGATCGCGACCCGGTAGTACCAGGCCGCGGAACCCGTGTACCACGTCCATCCTCCGCGGCCCACGTGGGGATCGACCGAGTAGACGTCTGCGGCGAGCACGTAGGGCTCGACCTTGTAGCGGGCGACCGTCTCGGCGTCGACCGCGTGCGTGAGCGGGTTGATGAGGTCGAGTATCGCGACGGCCTCGTCGCCGTCTCCGATGGACGCATACGCCAGGGCTACCCAGACGGCGGCGTGCGTGTACTGCCCGCCGTTCTCGCGGACGCCGGGTACGTAGCCCTTGATGTAGCCCGGGTCGTTCGGCATCCGGTCGAACGGAGGCGTGAGCAGCGCGACCAGGCCATCGTCCCAACGGATGAGCTTCTCCTCCACGCTCTCGAGCGCACGCTGGACGCGGGCAGGGTCGCCCGAGCCTGCGATCGCGGCCCACGACTGCGCGATCGCGTCGATGCGGCACTCGTCGTTCGCGCGGCTGCCGAGCGGCGTGCCGTCGTCGAAGTACGCGCGACGGTACCAGGCGCCGTCCCACGCCTCTCGCTCCACGGCGGCGATCAGCTGGTGCGCCCGCGACCGCCAGCGCTCGGCGGCAGCCAGGTCTCCGCGTCGTTCGGCGATGCGTGAGAATGCGCGCAGCACGACGTCGAGGAACCACGCCATCCACACGCTCTCCCCAGCACCGCCGATCCCGACGCGGTTCATCCCGTCGTTCCAGTCGCCGCCGCCCATGAGCGGCAAACCGTGCGGCCCCACACCTGAGCTCGCCTCGATGGCCCGCACGCAGTGCTCGTAGACGGTGGCGACGTGAAGCGACGGCTGGGGCTCGAAGTAGAGGTCTTCCCGCCCTTCCGGCACGGGCGGTCCCTCGACGAACGGCGTCTCGACGTCGAGGATGTCCTCGTCGCCCGTGGCCTCGACGTACTCGGCCACCAGGAGCGGGAGCCACAGCCGGTCGTCGACGAACCGAGTCCGCACCCCGCGGCCGCTCACCGGCTGCCACCAGTGCAAGACGTCGCCTTCTATGAACTGGCGGCGCGACGCCTCGACGATATGCTCCCTGACGAGGTCTGGGCGGACGTACATGAGCGCGAGGCAGTCCTGCAGCTGGTCGCGGAACCCGAATGCGCCGCTGGACTGATACAGCGCCGTGCGACCCCAGAAGCGGCATGCCAGCGCCTGGTAGAGGAGGAAGCCGTTGACGAGGCGATCCAGCGTCTCGTCCGGCGTCCTGATCTCGAGGCGGCCCAGCGTCTCGCGCCACAGCGCTCGCGCCGCGTCCCGTTCGCGCGCGGCCGTCCCCGGCTCGCGCAGTGCATGCAGGAGCGCGTGCGCCTGCTCCACGGTGTCTGCTTGGCCGAGGAAGAACGAAACCTCGACGTGCGCGCCCGGAACGAGCGTGACGGCGTGGTGCAACGCTCCGCAGTTGTCGAGGAAGCGGCCGGTGGTGCCCGCGAGGCGTTCCGCGCGCATTGCGGCTGGCCGGGCAGGGTGGCCGTTGCGCCCGAGGAACTCCATCCGGTCCGCCGTGAACGACGTCGGGTCGCGATCGGCTGCCAGGAAGGCGGGGCGTCCCGGAAAGTCGGGGTTGAACCAGTTGTGCGCCATGAGCGCCTGCGCGTGGTCGTCCCACCAGGTCACGACGCGCTGCTGCGCTTTGCTGCGCGAGTCGCCGATGCTCCACTCCACGACGTGGAACAGCGACACGCGGCGCTCTCTCCCGGTGAGGTTCTCGATGCGCACGGTAGCGATGCGCACGGGCTTGTCGGCAGACACGAAGTACGCCACCTGCTGCTTCAGCCCATGGCTGGTGTGCTCGAAGGTCGTGCAGCCTGGCGAGTGGCGGATGACATACGGCGCGTCGGCACGCGCGGGAGCGGGCGTCGGGCTCCAGTGCTCGCCCGTCTCGTCGTCGCGGACGTAGAACAGCTCGCCTGTGCCGTCGCTGACCGGATCGTTGTTCCAGGTGGTGATGCGGTTCTCGTGGCTGTTCAGCGCCCACGTGCAGCCGACGCCGGCCTCCGAGATGTACGATCCGAAGGTGGGATTGGCGAAGACGTTGATCCACGGAGCCGGCGTCGTCACACCCGGCTCCAGCACGACGACGTACTCGCCGGTGGCTGGATCGAAGCCGCCAAACCCGTTGTCGTGCACGAGCGCGGGCCGCTCGAACGCGGGCAGCGGATCGTGGGAGGGCGAGGCCGCCGGATGCAGCGGGTTCGGAGGCAGCGGGCGCACCGCGCGCTGATCGAGCTGCAAAGCGATCGGTCCGGCGTCGGCCTTGAGCACGGCCCGCGCGGTGCTGCGGAGCGCGTCTATCACCTCGGGAGCGATCTGGTCCGCGGTCCGAAGGTGGACGCCGGCAGGCCGGTCGAGCATCTGGAGGGCATGGCCTGTGCGTACGAGCGCCCGCAGGCGGCCGTCGAGCGCAGACGAATACGCGCTCGGCTTGGTGTTGAGGATGACAAGGTCGCACTCGAAGCCGCGGCTGCGCCAGTACTGGTGCGCGAGCAGCGCCTGGCGCACGAGCGGGGTGTCCTCAAGCCGCTCGATCTCGACGAGCAGTATCGGGTAGTCTCCCGAGATGCCGATCGACCACAGCGCGGAGACGGGAAGACGGTTCTCCGTCTCGGTGTAGACCTTCAGCCGCGAGTATGGATCTGTCAGCAGGAGGCGGGACGCCAGCCGCTGGTAGATGACTGCTTCTTGCGGAGTGATGCCGAGGTCCCTGAGCTCGATCTGGCTGGTCGACCATGCCAGGTCAAGCGCTCGTTGGGCGCTGCGGATGTCCCGGTACTTCTCCGCCAAGGCGACGGCCTTCTCCCGGCTGTCCGCTGCCCCGAGGGCCACAGCAAGCCGGGCCGACTGTCCCGGTTCGAGCACGAGCGTCTGGCGGATCGAGCAGATCGGGTCGAGGACCGGCCCCGTCGTGCCGGTCAGCCTGCCGTCACCGACGATCGCCGCGGCGGTCGCAGGGGTCCCGAGCCGGCCGAGGAACGCCGCCCGATCCGTCTCGTACGACCACGTGCAGCGCGTCCCGATGTCGCACGCGATCACGTGCACTGCCCAGACGCGGGGCTCTTCAGAGGATCGCGGCCGCCGAGAGAGCAGCAAGGCGCCAAGCTCGTCGAGCGCCTCGGTCTCGACGAAGAGGTTGCTGAAGGCTCGATGCGCCTGATCCGCGCCGCGGGGAGCGAGCGTGACCTCTGCGTAGGAGGTCACTTCGAGGTACGCCGCCTCGCGGCGCCGGTTCGTGACGGTGACGCGACGGACCTCGACGTCGTCTTCGGGAGAGACCACCACCTCGGTGTGCGACTCGATGCCGTCATCGACGCGTCGGAACTCGGCCTTGTCCGGCGAGAACACGACGTGGTACTCGTCCGGCTCAGCGCACGTCGGCTGGTACGCGACGGACCACGCCTTCTTCTTCTCGACGTCTTTCAGGTAGATGAAGAATCCCCAGCAGTCGCGGGTGATGTCCTCGCGATAGCGTGTGACGGTCCTGTCGCGCCACCGCGAATACCCGCCGCCCGCGTTGGTGACCATCACGGAGTACGAGCCGTTCGACAGGAAGTGCGTGGCCGGGACGGGGGTGTGAGGCGTCGGGTATGAGCGCGTCACGGGAGGAGGAGTCTCGCGAACAGGCCTGACGAACTCGACCTCCTCGACGTGGGGCCGGGCGAGCTGGACCCGCCGTGGTGCGCGCTCCTGCAGCAGCAGCTCGGCTGTCTGGACGACGGGATCGTGGTGGAACCGGCGCTGCGCGGCACCGTCGACGAGCACGTTGCCCAGCGCGACGAGGCTCATGCCCTGGTGGTGGGCCATGTACGCCCGTACGACGGCGCGTTCACGGCCGGCCGGGACGCGGCCGGGGGTGTAGTCGATGGCCTCGTAGAAGCCGAACCGGCCGCGAGCCCCCTGGTCAGCCAACGCCCCGAGGTTCTCGGCAGCAGCCGCAGGCTCCACGAGGAGCGCGAGCATGGTGGCGTACGGAGCGATGACCACGTCGTCCGACAGGCCGCGCTTGAGTCCGAGGCCTGGGACACCGAATGCCTGGTACTGATAGGTCATGGCCGCGTCTCGTGCGGCGAATGCGGATTCGGAGACACCCCATGGCACGCCGCGCTGCCGTCCGTACTGGATCTGGCGCCGGACGACGGATCGATAGGTGATGTCAAGCAGCGTGCCGGGGTAGTTCCGCATGACCAGGAGCGGCATGAGGTACTCGAACATGCTCGCGCTCCAGCTCACGAGAGCCTTGCCCGCGCCCGTCTCCGTGATCGCCCTGCTCAGGCGGAACCAGTGCTCCTGGGGGACGTCGCCTTTCGCGATGGCGACGAAGCTCGCAAGCCGGCACTCGCTCGCGAGCATGTCGTAGAAGGACGGGTCGAGGCGGCCTTCGGCGGTGTTGAATCCGATCGAGAACACCTTGCGGTTCTCGTCGAACAGCATGCGGAAATCCATGCTCTGCCACATCTGCTGGGCGATGTCGGCAGCGAGCCTGAGTTCGGCCAGGAGGCGGCCGTTCGCCTCCCGTGCGCCCCGGATGCCAGCCAGCACCGCCGCCGACCACTCCGCGGCTTCAGGCATCGCAGACAGCTCCGCCAGGCAGGCTTCGACGAGGTCGAGACCTTCGGCGAGGCCTACCAGGCTCGGGACGTGGCGCATCAGCGGTGCGAGACGGTCGTCCTCGCGCGCGGCTTGAGGGGCGGTGGCAAGCAGCGCCGCCCACGGCGCGAGCGCATCGATCTCCTCGACCAGCGAGTCGATGTGGCGGACGACAGCACGCACCGCGTCGCGCACCGCCTCGCAGTCGCACGCGGCGCCTTCTCCTGAAGCGACGAGCCCGGAGGCCAAGTCGGCGGCCTTCTGGGCAAGCGGGCGCCACGACAGCAGTGCAGAGCGCCACTCCGCGAGGTTGCAGGGCTCGGTGTCGAGCTCGATGCGCCGGGACAGCTCCTCCAGGGCGGTCCGGACGGCTGCCGCCGAGCGCGCGTCGGCGTACGCTCGCCGGTTCTCTATCACGTCTTCGAGCGCCACGCGGACCGTGTCGAGCACGCCGTGACGCGCGCGCGGCGGGACGATCGGGGCTTCCGACAACTCGAGGAGCCCGTGCCTGAGCGCGATCAGGTGGCCGGCCAGGTTGCCGCTGTCGACGGTAGAGACGTACGTCGGGCGCAGAGGCTGCAGAGTCGAGGTGTCGTACCAGTTGTAGAAGTGGCCGCGGAAGCGCTCCAGCCCGGCCATCGTCGCGAGGGTGCGCGAGGTGCGGTCGACTGCATCGGATGTCGTGAGGTAGCCCAAGTCGTGGGCGGTGAGCGTCGCAAGGAGCTGGAGCCCCATGTTCGTCGGCGACGTGCGGTGCGCGACGACGGNCTCGGGATCCTCCTGGGAGGTGGCCGGGGCGAGGTAGTGGTCCTCAGGCGTGACGAAGGTCTCGAAGAAGCGCCAGGTGCGGCGAGCGACGCTGCGCAGCGCGGACCGGGCCGCTTCATCAAGCGCCGGTCCTGCCGCGGCGATTGGCGTGCTGATGCGCCAGGCGGCGTACGGACCGGCGAGCCAAGGCGCCGCGAGCGGCGCCAGGAGCACGGCTGAGGACGGATCGGCGGCCGAAGCAGCAGCAACGAGCGCGAGGGCGCCGATCTGGGCCGGAGCCATGCGGGCGAGGTGGCCTGACAGGTCGCGCGACGCCCGACGCTCAGATTCGGCAGCGGTCTCCCACTCGAGAAGGCGGCGCTTGGAGACGAACAGGCGCCACAGCGCACGCGACGCTGCGTCGACCATGACCCACGCCTGGTGGGGGAGGACGGCCAGGCTGAACAGGGCACGCGCCGAATCCCGCCAGAAGTCTCGGACGAGCGACGGCACGTCGCCACGCACGTCGGCACCGCGCGGCCGGAACAGCAGCGAGTCGGCGAAGCTGAAGTAGACGGGGAAGAATGCGACTGCGAGCACCGCGAGCAGGATCGCCCAGTCCGGGCCAGGCACGAGCGCAGCGCCGCCCGCGAGCAGCGCCACGGTAGACGGTGCGAAGAGGCTCCGCCTGAGGTTGTCCACGATCTTCCATCTGTGCAGCCCCGTCAGCGGCGTCCGCTCGTGGCCGCCCTTCCGCGGGACCCGCGGCAGCAGCCAGAGCACGGTCTGCCAATCGCCGCGTACCCAGCGGTGCAGGCGGGCGGTGTGGGAGAAGTAGGTGGACGGCTGGTCGTCGAGGACCTCGATGTCGCTTGCCAGCGCGGTCCTGAGGTAGCTGCCCTCGAGCAGGTCGTGGGAAAGCAGGATGCCTTCCGGGAGCCGACCGCCCAGGACCGCGTTGTACACGTCGACCTCGAAGATGCCCTTCCCGGTGAACGAGCCTTCACCGAAGACGTCTTGATACGTGTCGGAGACTGCGCCTGCGTACGGATCGACCCCGGTCGCTCCGGAGTACAGCCAGGCGAACGGCGACCGCATGGAGCCCTCGAGCGACATGCCCACCCGGGGCTGCACGAGCCCGTATCCCCGGACCACCGCCCTGCGCGAGATGTCTACGCGGGCCCTGTTCAGCGGGTGCGCGATGGTGCACACGAGCTTGCGGGCCGCATCGCGAGGCAAGACCGTGTCGGCGTCGAGCGTGATGACGAAGGTCACGTCGGCAAGCGCGGAGACGGCGCCATCGGCGACCATGAAGCTCGTGCTGTTGGAGCCGCGAACGAAGGCGGCCAGCTCCTCTAGCGCCCCGCGCTTCCGCTCCCATCCCATCCACACGCCGTCGCGCTCGTTGAAGGTGCGTTCGCGTACGAGCAGCACGAAGGGAGCGTCCCCATCCGTCCCGTACCGTGCGTTCAGCTCCGCGACCCCGGTGCGTGCAGCTTCGACGACCGCGGCGTCCCCGTCCACCTTCCGCTCGTGCGCGACAGGCAGGTCGCCCAGGATGCCGAACACCAGGTTGTCGTCGCGGTTGGCGAGATACGCCACCTCGAGGTTGTCGATCACGCGCCGGGCGGCGCCAGGCGAGGAGAGCAGCGCCGGGATCACGACGAGCGTCTTGTGCGCGGGCAGAAGCGGCTTGCGGTAGTCGAGCTTCGGCAGGACGCGCGGCGGCCACACCCACGCCGCGAAGCGGTTCACGAGGTTCAGCGCGAGGTCCGAGGCGGGAACGACCGCGAGCAGGGCGACGAGCGCGGTCTGCCACGCGGATGCGCCGGCGCTGCGGGCATACGCGGCGATCGCGAGGCACAGCAGCGCCGTGATCGCAAAGAGCAGCCCCCAGTAGATGACGCCTTTGCTCGCCAAAGGACCGCGGTACAGGATCTCGCGCAGTTTCGGACGGTAGGAGACGCTCTGCTCGAACCGGTAGCGGCCGGCGCTTATCAGGTAGTAGCCGACGTGCGCCGCCACGGTGTCGGTGGGGTCGTCGTCAAGGGCCGCCAGCGCGTGGCTGACGACCGCCTCGGCCACCTCGATCTCTGAGAAGGGGCTCCGCCTCGCGATCTCCTCCACCGCCTTGCGATACCTGTCGCGCGAGGAGAAGTCCATGCGCTCGTAGACGCCGGCCGGGTCTTGTCGCAAGACGTGGTCGACGAGGCTGCAGTCCTCGAAGAAGTCTCGCCACTCCAGGGCCGCCAGGAAGCGCATGGCCGTGATGGTGTTGGCGACAGAGACCTGGTCTTCGGCCTGCCGGCGGTGTTCTTCTTGGGCGAGATCCTCGAAGGTGGCGCCGAGCGACGCCAGACGGTCCTCGCCCCAGGCGACCGCCGGCTCCACCGCAGGATCCTGGTCGCGCAGCCGCTGCAAGAACCGCAGCAGGAACGCCGCAGACGGCGCGTGGACGACAGACGCCAGTTCCTCGACGACGGGATCCACGGCCGAAGAAGATCGGATCGCCGCCTCGATGATCCGGTTCGCCCACCCGTCAGCCTCGACGCTGGCGACGTGTGCGTCAAGCACGCGGCGGCCGAGGCGTGCGAGGTTCTCGACGAGAGCGATGCGCAGCACGATCGGGACGGCCCACAGCTCGCCGATCGTCAGCGGCGACACGTCCTGGTACGCCATGACGAACTGCTCGAGCAACGCCTTGTCGAGGCGCGCGTCAGTCGCGGCGACGAGCAGGGCGAGCGCCTCGAAGATGCGGGGCGACCCGGCGAGCGGACCTTCGGTCAGGCGCGGCAGCTCGGCGCCGAAGGCATCCGGCAGATCCTCGTGCGCCGTGCGGATCTGCTCCTCGACCAGGTAATGGTTGTCGAGCAGCCACTCCGCTGCAACAGAGACGGATACCTGGGCGTGGGCGTCTTGCGCGAGCCGGCGATGGATGCCATCCACGGTGCGCTCGGCTTCGGCCAGCACCTCGAGCAGAGGCGTCTTCCGTGCGAGCTTCGGAGTCTCCCACCGCTGCGCGTGCGCGAGCGAGCGCGCTTCGTCCGCAAGGCGTTGCGCGCTCAGCAAGCCGATCCTGAAGGGGGTCCCGTTCGCCAGCGCCCCCCACAAGGCGGTCCGTGCTTCGTGCATTGCGTCACCACTGCCCACGGCGTCGCTCCTCGTTCCCTGCCTATTCTGCCACGAACGGGACCGCGGAACCGTGCGGTGTCACCCGGGAGGCACGGCGTTTGCTGGCGGATACCGCACGGGGTATAATCGAGACTCAGGAACCGCGGAAAAGGAGCTCGTCATGCCGAAGGCGACGCGTGCTGAACCGAACCGGCCTCCAAGAGCCGCATGGCTCGTGGCTGCTGCTGCAGTCGTCGCCGTGGTCGTCGTGGGGATCATCGCCGTGAACGGCAGGCCGGGTCCGTTGCCTGCTTCCGGCGACGTGACGAACAGGCAGGCCCAAGCACTCATCGAGCGCGGGGCGAGGGTTGTCGACGTCCGCAGTCCGGAGGAGTTCGTCGCGGGACACATCCCCGGAGCCGAGAACGTCCCTGTCGATCAGGTGGCCGCAGAAGCGAAGGGCTGGGACAAGGGCGAGCCGATCCTCGTGTACTGCGCGACCGGCGCGCGTTCCTCCTACGCGCTCCAGCAGCTTCAGCAGGCCGGCTTCGAGCACGTCTACAACCTGAAGGCCGGTATCGTGGCGTGGGAGGGCGAGGTCACTTCCGGCTCTGCGACACAGACGGCAAGCGGTCTGCAGCCGCTTCCGAGCGGGCTTCCAGCGCTCTACGAGTTCTACACCGACTGGTGACCCACGTGCCGCAAGATGGCGCCGGTGGTCGACCGGCTGAAGGCAGCGTACGAGGGCAAGGTCGAATTCAAGTTGTTCGACGTCGAGAAGAGCGAAGAAGGCGCTCGGGCAGCCGATGCGGTGGGAGTCCAGTACGTCCCCACGTTCGTGTTCGTCTCGTCCGACGGCTCCATCGTGCAGAAGGTGGTCGGCGAGATGACCGAGTCGAGGATGCGAGAGCTGCTGGACTCGCTGAAGTAGCGCATCGGCCGGCCGAGGGGTATACATCCGATAGGAAGGGGCGTCCCCTACCGACCCGACCGACGGAGGTGAGGGTATCCAGGTGACAGACACGGAACGCCACGCTTCGGCCGGGACGGCAGAGGAAGGCGCCTGAACCCTCAGCATGGGGCGTGAGGGGTTCGCGGGCAGCCGGGCATAAGCCTCTGATCGTTCGGGAGGTGCGGCCGGGAGGGAACGCTCACCTGGCCAAGAGCTTCCGAGGATAGCCCTGTGGAGGGGCAGCTCGGGCGGTGCGAAGGCCGTCTCGGCCACAGCGTCATGGGGGCCCGCCGGAGCGGGCCCCTGGCCTGAGGTGCTATACTGTGCGCTCGCGGGGACGTAGCTCAGCTGGGAGAGCGCGGGCTTTGCAAGCCTGAGGTCGAGGGTTCGAGCCCCTTCGTCTCCACCAACGATCACCACGGGGGCGGGCCGAGAGGCCCGCCCCGTCGTCGTGATTCACCGACGTCGTCGAGACCGGCGAGGAGACGGATCATGCGGCGCACAGGTATCGAGGGCTCGACGCTTGCCTCTGTCGGGACGGCCTTGCTGCTGTGGTCGTCAGCCTTCGCGGGGATCAAGGCCGGGCTGCGCGGGTTCGGACCGGGCGAACTGGCGCTGGCCCGATTCCTCACCGCGTCATCGGCTCTCGGCGTCTACGCGGCGGCTGCACGCATGCGGCTGCCGCGTCGGCAGGACCTCGGCCGCATCGCCCTCGGCGGCTTGTTCGGGATCACGGTGTACCACTTGGCGCTGAACTTCGGGGAGACCACGGTGTCGGCCGGGGCCGCGAGTCTCATCATCGCTTCGGGTCCCGTGTTCACCGCGATCCTCGCGCGGGTCCTCCTCGGCGAGCGGCTGACGCCGTGGGGTTGGCTCGGCATCGCCCTGGCGTTCAGCGGCGTAGCCGTCATCACGCTGGCTGAAGGGGGAGGGCTCTCATTCGAGCCTGCCGCCGGGCTCGTGGTCGTCGCGGCCATGTCCACAGCGGGCTACTTCGTGGTCTCGAAGCCGTTGTTGGACCGCTACAGCCCGTTGGAGTACACCGCGTACTCGATGTGGCTCGGAACCGTGCCCATGTTGGCGTTCGCTCCGGCGCTGATCGGACGCATACCACACGCGCCCTCGAGCGCGATCGCGGCTGCCGTCTACCTGGGCGTGTTCCCGGGAGCGATCGCCTACCTCCTCTACTCGCGGGCGCTCGCGAAGCTCCCGGCATCGGTGGCCTCGAGCTTCTTGTACGTCCAGCCCGTGATGGCGTCTGCGATCGCGTGGTTCTGGATCCGGGAAGTCCCGCAGGTCCTCACGGTCGTCGGGGGGGCCGTGGCGCTTGCAGGCGTCGCGCTCGTGACCACGAAGGGCCGCGGGCCTGCCGTCAACGCACGGTGAAGCCGCAGAGTCCCTCCGGAGGCTCCTCGACGACCTCCGCCCGCTCGACGACGGCTCGGGGCGGTCCAACGCGCATCCAGCCGAGAACGCGCTCGACTGCCGGCGCTGGACCCTCGAGGACCGCTTCGACGCGCCCGTCAGGAAGGTTGCGCACCCATCCGGCGAGACCCTCGCTCTGTGCTGTGCGCACCGTCGAGGCCCTGTAGAAGACGCCTTGCACGATGCCAGAAACCCACACATGCTTGCGGACGGTCTCCACGACGCCCTCCTCGCGACCGGAAACGGGGCATCATAATGAGGATACCGCAGGGTTCCACGGACGGAGGCGCGGATGGACCACGCCGGACACGACCGGTCAGACGTGAGCCGATACTTCGCTGTCCTCGCCGAAGCGATGCCGTGCCCAGTAGTCCAGTTGGAAGCGGGTGGCCGGGTATCGATAGCGAACACGCTTGGGAGGCGGCTGCTCGCCCGCCCGGGCAGGGAAAGCGAGCCCAGGCTTCTGCTCGCTGACGGGCGGGACTTCTGGGAGATCATCGAAGACGCAGTCGCCCGAGGAGAGCCGCTGCTCGAAGGCAGCGCTCGCATCAGGACGCAGGACGCCCAGACGGCCGCCATCTGGTACACGGGCTTCCCGGCGAGAGGGGTTCAGGGAAGCGCCAGCACGGCAGTGCTCGTGGTGTACGACGCATCCGACGAGAAGCTCGTGGCCCTCGAGACGCGCACGACCGAGGACGTGGGGATCGCCGTCTTCGACCGGGTGGCGACGGATCTCGCTGCGGCGCTTCCCGCCGATGCAGTCGTCGTTGCAGAGCTCGGACCCGACCGGTCGCGCTCGGCACGCCTGCTCGCCGCCTTCGTGGACGGTGCGATCAGGCGCGACGTGGAGTGGGACCTCGGGCCCTCTCCGGCGCCGTCGGCGCCGAGCAGACCGATCGTCGTCGTGAAAGACGATCTGGCGACGCGCTACGGCGACGACGCATTCGCTGTGGAGCGAGGGTTCCGTTCGTTCGCAGGGGCGCTCGTCGTGGGAGCCGACGGCGAACGCCTCGGAGTCCTGGGCGCGTACTTCGCGCGCCCGATCGAGGATCCCGCGCCTGTGCGAGGGATCCTGCGCCTGTTCGCGGCCGGCGTGGCTCCCGCTCTGCTATCCCTGAGGGCCGAAAGGGCGCTTCGCGAGAGCGAGAAGCGCGCCACGGCCCTGTTCGCGCACGGGCACATGCCGATACTGCTCATCGAGCCGTCGTCCACGCAGATCGTCGAAGCGAACCCGGCGGCGAGCGCCTTGTACGGCATGTCTGCTGACGAGCTCGTCACGATGAGCATGTTGCAGTTCGCGCCGGAGTCGCCTGAATCGCTGCGTGCGGAGATCAGGTCGGCAGCGGCAGGGCTTCGTGACTACTTCGTGTGCAAGCAGCTGCTCAGGGGGCGTGAAGTGCGGGAGCTCGAGGTCTTCGCGGGTCCGCTCGCAATGGGCGGACGGACGCTGGTCTACGCCGTGCTGCACGATGTCACGGAGAAGCGTCGCAGCGAGGCGGAGCTCGCGCGCTACCGGCACGAGCTTGAGGCCCTGGTGCAGCGGCGCACGTCGGACCTCCTGGATGCTGCCAGCACGATCGAGGTCGAGCGCGAACGGCGCGCACAGCTGTATCGCGACATGGGGCTTGAGCTGCGCACGCCTCTGCAGACGATCCTCGGCTTCTCCGAAGCCCTTGCGAAGGGGCTGGCAGGACGGCTGAACCCGGAGCAGGCGAAGCAGGTGCAGATGATCGGCGATTCGGCGAAGAAGCTCGCGGCGCTGGTGGAAGACATCCTCGAGCTGTCGAGGCTTGAGGCTGGCGGCGCTTCAGATCTGCGCATCGAGCCGTTCGACCTGCGTCATCTGGCAGAGTCGGTCGCCATCAGCGCCCAGGCCGAGGCGGAGGAGAAAGGCCTGCGCGTGAGCTCCGAGGTGCCTGACGAGCCGATCGACGTCGAGACGGATCGAACCAAGCTCGAGCAGATCCTGGCCGAGCTCGTCTCAAACGCGCTGAAGTACACGCCTTCGGGGGCAGTGGTCGTGCGCGCCGTCCCCGGCGCAGGCGCCGAAGCGATCGTCGAGGTCTCGGACACCGGCATCGGCATACCGGCTGATGAACTGCCGCACATCTTCGACGAGTTCCGACACCTGCGCACGGAAGGCACTGCTCACGCAGGCACCGGGCTCGGCCTTGCGCTGTGCAAGCGGCTTGCCGAGGCCATCGGCGGGCGGATCGAGGTTGAGAGCGAAGCCGGGCGTGGCAGCACCTTCCGTGTCCGGTTCCCCGGGCGCCACGAAGCCGGCGACACGCGACGCTGACGGCGCTGGTCACCAGTCGAGCGCGAGCTGCGGCACCGTGGATCGGTCCACGAGCGCGATCGCGCGAGCGCGGCAGGCGCTTCTGCACACGCCGCAGCCGTAGCAGCGCGAGGTCTCCAGCACCGCTGGGGCGCCTCGTGCCGCCATGGAGAGCGCCTTGAAGGGGCACCGCGAGATGCAGGCGCCGCAGCCGGTGCAGAGCTCCGCATCGACTGTGGCTACGCGCTCTCCCTTCCACATCGTCTTGAGCCCGTGCACCAGGGTGGTGCGCATCGCCATGCAGCCCGCTTCGAGCGAGCAGTTGCAGATGCCGGCGATGAACGGCGTCTTGAACGTCCACACGGAGTGCATGAGTCCGCGGCGCTCGCAGTCACGAAGCAACTCGAGCGCCTGGGTGCGAGTCAGACGCTCCAGCCCGGGGGTATCGGGTCCGGCCAACTGCCCCGCGAACGCCTCTCGAAGCACGTCGTCCGCTGGTCGCGTCGTGATGGCGAGACACACGCCATCGTCTGTGGTGCCCGAGAAGGCGCGGCACACGCAGGGCACGCGGACGATGCTCGTCGTGATGTCGAAGATGCGCTCGCAGTCTTCGATGGTCACTGGCTGACCGAAGTGGTCGCGCTGCATGCGGCGGCTTGCAGTTCTGCGCACCATCGTCGCGAGGGGCTTCGGCAGCGCCGACAGCCGCTCCAAGAGGGGCACGACACGACGCATGCGCTCGTCGAATCCCGAGATGAACTCGACGATGTAGCCGCGTCGCGCCAGGTCGCTTCGCAGGTCGGCCGCGTATGACGAGGCGGCCAGGTACCACTTTCTGCCGTCCCCATGCCGATGGCAGAACTCGCACACGACGCCTCCAACGGTCGGGTACTGCTACAGTATCAGCCCGGACGACGGATTGCAGCGGGCGTGCTGAGAGGAAGGCGCGGGCCAGCCGGTGGAAGTGCAAGAGGAACGTCATGGAGCCGCACGGACCGTCAGCGTGCCCACGGGCTATTCGGTGGGTGAGGAGATCGCCAACGCGGTCACGCACGGGGTCGGTGCCGCCCTCGGTCTGGCCGCCCTCGTGGTGCTCTCGGTAGCGAGCGCGTTGACGCACGACTTTGAACGGGTCGCAGCAGCCGTGACCTTCGGCATCACGCTCGTGCTGCTGTATGCGGCATCGACCCTGTACCACAGCATCCCGGGCAAGAGGGCGCGGCACGTGTTCAAGGTGCTCGACCACGCCAGCATCTACTTGCTCATAGCGGGAACCTACACGCCCTTCACGGTCGTCACCTTGCGCGCCAGCAACGGGATGGCGCTCCTGGCGGCGATCTGGGCGATGGCGCTCGTCGGCGTAGCGCTGGAGTCCTTCTGGGTGTACCGGCCCAAGTGGCTTTCCGCAGCCGTGTACCTCGGGATGGGCTGGCTGGTCGTGGTGGTGATCAGACCGCTGATCGAAGCGCTCCCGGCAGGAGGCGTGGCGTTGCTCGCTGCGGGCGGTGCCGCGTACACGCTCGGCACGGTCTTCTACGTTCTCAAGCGGGTGCGGTACTCGCACATGGTCTGGCACCTGTTCGTGCTCGCCGGCAGCGCCCTGCACGTGGCCGCCGTCATACTCTACGTGATACCGGCCGGCTGACCGGAGGGCTCGCGCACGCATCGCGGCGGGATGACGAGCACGGGCGCGGCGGTGTTGCGGATGACGGCGTTCGTCACGCTGTCGATAGCCGACGCCGCGGGCGTCCGCTCGTGCGGGGCGACGAGCACGAGCGAGTGACCGCCGCCGCGGACGCGTTCTGCGGCGACCTGCGCTGGGGAGCCATGCCGAACGGAGACGACCGTCTCGACACCCACCATTCGCAGCTCGTCGGCCAATGCCTGGATGCGCTCGCCGGCGATTCTGGCCCTGTCCGGTGCCGCGCGTTCTCCGAGGGGGACGACGTGGAGCAGGTCTGCACGGCGGAGCCCGGCGTGAGCGAGCGCGAGGAGGTAGCGCGCGGCGAGGTCTGATCGCGGGGAGAGGTCCGTCAAGAAGAGCACAGAGGAAAGCAAGCGGGAACATGCGAGCCTGCTGTCTTCCGGAGAACCGAGCACCTCCAAGGCAACGAGCAGGACCGGGCGCGATGCGATGCGCATCACATCGGATGATGTGCTTCCGGAGAACATGGCGGGGAACAGCCCCTTGCGATGCGAGCCGATGACGATGAGGTCGCAGCGGTTGCTTTCCGCGACCGACTCGATCTCGTACGCGGGATACCCGAGCGCAGCATCGATCCTGACCCGGATGCCTGCGTCTTCGAGCAGCTCTGCCTGGCGGGCGAACGCGTCCGTCTCTGCGGGACTCCTCAGGTGTGCCGCACGGACGTCGATCACGTGCACGAGCACGGCTTCGCGGACGCCGAGGTCGCCGAGGGCCCCAGCGCACGCCACGACGCTGGCGGAGGACTGGGTGAGGTCGGTGCATATCGCCGCTCGTTCGAACACGCGCCCTCCGTCCGCCGCGCTCGGTGCCCGCCGTTACAGACTCCGGTGCCCCTTGCAGGTACTATTCCCGCCGCCAGTCCCGCCGGTGGGCGGGGTGCGATGGGAATAGAAGAAGCGATGTCCGAGGCGGCCGATACCATGTTGTTCGACTCTGCCCCCTGCGCTCTCCTGCTTGTAGAAGCCGAGAGCGGGCGCATCGTACGCGCCAATCGCACGGCTGCCGCAATGATGGGGGTGCGGCCCGAGGAAGCGATCGGTACACGCCTCACCGAACTGTTCGACGAGCAAGGCGCCAAGGCAGTCGAACGGGCGCTCGCCGGGGTGCACGACCCCGAGCGCTCCGTCGTCGTGCAGTCCTCTGGCGGGCGGGACCTGCGCGTTCGGATCTCTGAATCGTTCTCGGATGCGAACGGCGGCAGGCGCGTCGTGATGATAGCGCTGGCTCCGCTTGATGCCGCCCCTGCTGCCCGCCTCTCAGTGATCCACGCCGACAGGAAGGCCGTGTTCTCGGCACTTGCCGAGCGTACGTCTGGGGCGTGCGGCGGGTGCTGGCTTCTGTTCTTGGACGTGGACAGATTCCGTTCGATCGTCGCGGAGGTCGGACACATCGACGCGGAGTCAGTGCTCGATGCGATCGCGGAGCGGATCAGCGTCATGCTCCGGAGCGACGACGTGCTGGTGCGTTTCGGCGCCGATGAGTTCATCGCGTTCCTTGCTGGCTCGAGGAGCGAGGACGAGGCCGTTGCCGTAGCCCGACGCATGGCCGAAGAGGTCGACGACGTGTACGACGTAGGGGGGTCTGCGGTCAGAGCCTCGGTCAGCGCGGGGATCGCTGCGGTGTCGGGGGACATCCGTGGCGTCGAGGACGCCGTACGGAGCGCGGAGATGGCGGCCCGGGCGGCGAAGGCGGCGGGCAGGGCGCAGTGGCGGGTATACGACCCCTCGTTGGCGTACGAAGCGGAGCATGCTATCGAGCTCGGCCGTGCCCTTCGAGACGCGCTTGAACGAGGCGAGTTCGTCCTGCACTACCAGCCGGTCGTCGACCTCACAGACCGGAGCGTCGTGGGTGCCGAGGCTCTCCTCCGTTGGGACCGGCCTGGCGAGGGCCTCGTCATGCCAGGGGCGTTCATCCGGGTGGCGGAGGAAAGCGGGCTGATACGAGAGATCGGGGCATGGGTCATCCATGAGGCGTGCCGTCAGCTCCGAGCGTGGCGTGACCGGGGCCATGGAGATCTCTGGGTGTCTGTGAACGTCAGTGCGATGCAGCTTCGCTCCGGCGAAGTCGTCGAGCAGTTGCGCGCCGCACTCGCCGACACGTCCGTGCGGCCAGACGCGTGCGTGCTGGAGGTCACGGAGACGGCTATCGTGGAAGACCCGCAGGTCGCGTACGAGGTGCTGAGAGAGGTCCGGGCCCTCGGCTCCCGCGTCGCGCTCGACGACTTCGGCACGGGATACTCGTCGCTCAGCAGGATGCGGGAGATGCCGTTCAACGAGCTGAAGATCGACAGGTCGTTCCTCGAGCGCATCGACACGCAGGCCCGTGACGCTGCACTCGTGGCAGCCATGGTTGCGCTTGCCCACAGTTTCGAGTCGCGCGCGATAGCCGAGGGCGTGGAGTCCCCGGAGCAGCTCGGTTACCTCAAGGCGCTCAAGTGCGACATGGCGCAGGGCTACGTGTTCTCTCGTCCTGTGCAGCCCGAGTCGTTCGATAGCCTGATCGAGAATGGTCCGACGTGGCTCGCGCGGTGACAGGCCGACACGGGAACGCGCCTGCAAGAGCGCCGTTCATCTGACCGCTCATCGTCCGAGCAACGCGTTCGGAGCCTAGGATGAGCCGTTCGGTATGGCGGTTTCCATTAGCGTGCGCCATCGGCTACACTTTTCACGAATGCTGCGCACGATCGGGGCGTGCTGTGCCGTAGGTGCCGGGTGAGGGGTGGGTGCGTCGGTGCACCCGTTCGAATGAAGGGTCGCGCGTGTACGATCTCGAAGGTGTCCTGGGTCCGAACGTCACCGGCTTCGTCGAGAAACACGTCCGGTCGCTCCTGACCTGGGACATACTCGTCTTCTTCTACCGCAACCCGGATGCCGTGCTTGACCTCGATGGCCTAGCAGCCCGGCTTGGGAGGCGGCGAGAGGAGCTCGAACCAGAGATCGCCCACCTGCAGGATGCACGGATCCTCTCCGTGGCGGGCGGCCTCATCCGGTACAAGCCCGTGCCCGAGATGAAGGAGGCTGTGGCCGAGTTCGTCCGTGCATGCCAGGACCGCAACCGGCGCCTCGCGCTCATCGCGCTCGTGCTGTACCGGATCGCCCCACATGCAGAGATGTAGGACGGCGCCTCGCGTGCTCAGAGGTTCTCGAAGACTTCCAGCGCGAGGCTAGCCGGGTCGACCACCTCGACGACGCTTTCGTTCGAGGCGGCCAGTTCGACGACGCGACCGTTCTCCGCCTGTGTGCCGTCCGGCTCGAAGAGGATCCGTACTCGCGGTGCGAGCGGGGTGGGCCCGGGAGCCACCACGACCCCGACGGACATGTCCGTCAGCCTCACGACGCACCCTACTGGGAACACTCCGTAGGCCCGTGCGAGCAGACGCGCGAACATGCCGTCGAGCGCCCCGCCGCCGTCCTTGAGAATCTGGAGGACCGCCTGGTCGCGCGACAGGCCGTAGCCGTGCGGGCGCGGGGTCACGAGGTGGTCGTATCGGTTCGCCACGGCGACGATCCGGCTGTACGGGTGTGTGACGTACCCGGGCTCCCGCTCGGGATACCCTGATCCGTCCGGAGCCATGTGGTGCTCGAACGCCACGAGCATGGGGGTGCGGTCCGCATCCGGAAGCCGGCTCAGCACTTCCGCGCCCACGACGGGATGCAGCACCTGCGCCTTCTTCGCCTGCTCGGGGTCAGACAGGTCGAAGGCGACCTTGCCGAGGTCGTGCAACAGGGGGGAGATGCCGAGCGGAGCGAGACCTTCTTCGGGTATGCCGAGCTCTGCGCCGAGGACGAGCGCATACGCCATCGTGTTCACGGCGTGGAAGAGCGACGGCTCGTTCGCGGATCCCAGCGTGGTGAGCCCGAGCACGGCAGCCGAGTCCTCCATCAGGCGAGCGAGCACCCCCTCGACGAGTATTCCTGCTTGTTCGAGGTCCGGCTCTCCCCGCTGGGCGACCTGTTCGCTCAGCGCACGCACGAGGGCGATGAGGCGCTGGTACAGTGCGCGATCCTGCTCCTTGAGACGGTCGCGCTTTGCGGCCTCCTCGGCCTCGTCGTCGCGGACGGAGCCGACGGCGATCCCCGTGACGCCCATCTCCTCCAAGACAGCAGCAAGGTCGAATCCGGCCTGAGGTTTCGCGGCCAGCGCTTCGAGCAGGGCTGCGAGCTCGTGCTGTGCGACTTCCGGGTGGAAGGTGAGGCTCTCGACCCGACGTGCCTCCAGCAGTTCGGCCACGGTTCGCACGGCGGGAGTATCCCACGCCAGCGCCGCGTTCTCGTGGTACAGCCGACCGGCGTACAGGGCGATGGTGCACGGCCCTGACGCCACGCACTGCGATACGGCCTTCGTGAGAGCGGCTACGGCCTCCAGGTACGCCGGATGCGAGTGCGGGTAGAGGTGCTCGGCGCGGCGCGCGGCGGCAAGGGCTGAGACCAGGGCGATCGCGTCCTGAGTCACGAGGCGCCTCCTCTCCGCCTGGCCGCCAACGCCTGTCTGGCGGCATCGACGACCTCTGCGAAATGCCCGCGCCTGATGAGCGCCTTGCGGTTGGCTAGCCGCTCGAGCACCTGCTCGCTCTCGACGTCCGGTGACCTTCCGAGCGCGAGTATCGCTTCGCGGCACACGGGGAAGTCCTTCCCGTCGCAGTCCAGCTCGTCGAGCAGGGAGCTCAGCGCAGCGGCGGCTCCGGGAGCGCGGATCTTCCCAAGTGAGCGGATGGCGCCCGTCCGGACCTCCGGCGCAGGGTCGCGCGCGAGCGTTGCGAGCAGGCGGAGCGATGCCGGCGTGGCTGCGTCAGCGAGCGCACGGGCGACCTCCTGCCGGGACTGCGCATCGGGCCGCGCAGCAAGCCCCTCGAGAGCGGCGTGAGCTCGCGGATCGCTCTCGAACTCGAGCAGCAGGCCGACGAGGGGGCCGGCCTCGAACCACTGTGCGGAGGATGCCAACGCGGTGGCGACATCCAGCAGCCGACGTCCTAAGACCAGGGCCGCCGCGGAAACACCCGCCTCGTCTCGGGATGCTATCGCCGCGCGTGCGAACTCGACCGACGCGCTCGGGGTCGCGAGCGAGAGCACGGCCTTGGCGTCGGCAGCGAGGCGGGCATCGTCGATCACCGCGTGCAGGAGCGCCTGCATCGCGCGAGCCCCGGTCGCTCGACCGAGCGCTTCTGTGATGCGGCTGGACAGTTCAGGCCACGGCAGGTCGGTGCGCGACTCGCGCGATGAGAGCTCCTGGAGCACGGAGCGAGCAAGATCGAGACGGCGGGTCTCGATCAGGGCCGGCACGGTGGCTGCCAGTCCCTCGAGGGTCTTGCAGTAGGCGGTGAAATCGGTCTGGCGGTCGAGCAAGTCGAGCATCAGGCGGACCGACTGGTCCACTGCGGTCTTCGACGCGTGGGCAACCTCGTCTCGAGCCGTGCCGATCTGGCTGGCCGCCTCCTCGGCGATGCGCGCGGCCTCTTGGTAGCTGGTCCGACTGGTGAGCGGCGGCTCCGGATCGCCCGTGGTGCGCACCTCGACCATGTGCTCTAGGAAGCCGACCTCGGCCGCTGCCCTGCCGACCTGCTCGAGCAACGGCTTGAGATCGGCGAGCACGTTCGAGAGGCGAGCGCCGAGAGGGAGCTTCGCGAGCGCGTTGGACAAGGCGAGCATGTTCGACGCCATCGTCCCGTTCGCCAGTGCCGCGGCGATCGAGGAGGTGCCCAGGCGTGCGAAGGCGGGCTCCAGCGCGCGGCCGGCCTCGTCGTCGCTCACGGCGGCTGCAAGCAGCGCATCTTTGGCCTCTTGCGACAGACCATCGAAGACGGTAGCCAGGGCGTGTGCGAACGAATCGGTCTCATCGGCCGCTCCGGCAAGCGCGACGAGGCCTTCTGCGAGCGCACGGGGGTCTTTGCCTCGCACGGACTCAAGCCACGCTCCAATCGCTGACGAGTCGCGGGCCATGTCGGCCAGAAACGCGTCGGGTTCTGCGCCGACCTCGCCGGCATGCCGTTCGACGACGGTGAGCGCCGCCCCAGACACCCTGATCCCGACGACCCCTGCGGACTCCATCGCGGCTGCGAGACCCCCTGCCTGCTCCAGCGAGCGAGGATCGGCGAGCGCCGCGCTGAACAGGCCGAGCACGTCTTGCTCGGACACGTCCGGGGTGAAGGAGATCTCAGCGACGCCGTGGGACGCGAGGAGCTCCGCGACGTCGTGAGCGCCGAGTGCGGTGTCCGTGCCCGGGAGCGCGAGACCGTCGCGTGCCACGATGAAGGGCAGCACAGGAGCGCCCGTCTGCCGGAACGCGTCGGCGAGCGCGAGGGCAGCGGCATGCGCTGACTGCTGGGGGATGGGAGACGAGGGCGGGTACAGGCGCGCGGTCTTCAGGGCGGTAGACACCGCTCTGACGGCATGCTCGATCGCTCCTGCGCCTTCAGCCATTGAACGCCTCGCGGTCCGCACTGCCAGACGCTGCCATTGTCGGCTAAGGTGCGGGCGCCGTCCAGCGTGACCCCGCGGTTTCCCGCCGACCCCGTTACGGTACTCTTATCGGCATGGACGGGTACATCGCTCAAGCGTTGCTGGTGCTGGTGCTCGTCGCTGCCAACGGCGTGTTCGCCGCAGCCGAGATCGCGCTGGTGAGCGCCAGGAGGTCGGCGCTCAAGTCGGAGGCCGAGCGCGGGTCGAAGCGCGCAGCGGCGGTCCTTCGCGTGGCAGACGACCCGTCTCGGTTCCTCGCGGCCATCCAGGCAGGTATCACGCTCATCGGATTCGGGGCGTCGGCCGTTGCGACCGCTTCGCTCGCGATGCCGCTCGCGCGATGGCTGCGTGAGGTCGGTCCCGTCTGGGTGGAGCGGATCGCCGGGGGGCTTGCGGTGCTGCTCGTGACGCTGGCGGTGTCGTACGTGACGCTGGTGTTCGGCGAGCTCGCGCCGAAACGCGTGGGTCTGCACCGGGCAGAGGCCGTCGCGAAGGCCGTCGCCGGTCCGATCTCGGTGCTGCAGGCGCTGATGGCGCCGCTCGTGTGGCTGTTGGCGCGCAGCACCGACGTCGTGGCCGGCGTGCTCGGCGTCCCCAAAGGTGCCGTCAGGCCCGGCGTGACCGAGGAGGAGATCAAGCTGCTCGTGACCGAGCAGGGCACGCTGCTCGAAGAAGAGAAGCGCATGATCCACGACATCCTGACGCTGGGAGACACCGTGGCGCGCGAGGTGATGGTGCCTCGGGTGGACGTCGCCATGCTATCCGAGGGCGCGACGGCCGAGGAGGCGATGCTTGCCTTCCAGCGGTCGGGGTTCTCCAGGATGCCGGTGCACCGCGGCGATCCAGATGCCGTCACGGGGGTCTTGCTGCTGAAGGACCTGATCCCGGTGCTCGCCTCGGGTGAGCGGGACCGCCGCGTCGGCGATCTGGTACGGCCGGCGATGTTCGTGCCGGAGACCAAGCCGATCCTGGCGCTGCTCTCCGAGATGCGCGCGGCGCACACGCACCTGGCCGTCGTGGTCGACGAGTACGGCGGGACGTCTGGCATCGTCACGATCGAGGACATCGTGGAGGAGATCGTCGGCGAGATAGCTGACGAGTTCGACCGCGACAGGCGTTACGTCGTCGCGGTGCGCGAGGGCGAGTGGCTCGTGGATGCGCAGCTGCCGGTGTCGGAGGCTCGCGAGATGCTCGGACTGCGTCTGCCGGAGTCGGACGAATACGACACCGTGGCGGGGTGGGTGCTCGCGGCCCTCGGGCGCATCCCCGCTCCAGGAGAACTCATCGAGGGCGACGGCTTCGTCGCGCGCGTCGAAGCGATGCGGCGCCGCCGGGTGGCGCGGCTGCGGATCACTGCGACGCACGGGGGAACGCCCGGGCACGGCACTGCCGGGAGGCCGGCTGGGTCCGGACCCGACACGAGCACAGGAGGTGATGCGGATGGCAGCGAGGCTGTATCGTAGCAGGTCAGACCGCATGATTGCCGGAGTGTGCGGCGGTCTCGCGGAGCACTTCGGCTGGGACCCTGTGCTGGTCAGGCTCGCCGCGGTCGCGCTGCTGCTCGTGACGAACGGAGGGGCGGGCATCGTCTATCTGGTCATGGCGGCGGTCGTGCCGGAGCAGCCCACGCAGCCGGAGCCGGGCGGATCCCAAGAAGCCCCTCCGGTGCAGACGGCCGCTACGGAGGCGACGGGAGAGTCGGCGGTCCCGCCGGGGGACGCGCCAGCCGCCGTACCCAGTGCCGAGGCCGCCGTCGTGCGCGACGCGAGCGATCGCGCAAGCGGCAGGGCTGCGCTGTGGGTGGGCGGCATCTTGATCGTCGTGGGCGCGGCGCTGCTCGCGGACGAGGTCCTGCACGTCGATCTGTGGAGGTTCTGGCCGGTGCTGCTCATCTTCGCTGGTCTGAGGATGATTGCGAGGGGGGCGCGACGATGATGCGCTTGAAGCGAGTCATCGAGGGGCTCACGGTGGTCGCGGTCGGATGCATCCTGCTGGCGAACACAGTGGGCGCGCTCTCGTGGAGGGTATGGCTGGACGTCTTGGCCCTGTGGCCCCTGCTGATCGTCGCCGTGGGCATCGAGATCGTAGGCATGGGTCTGGGGCGCGACTGGGTGAGGGCATTGGCCAGCGCCGTGATCCTCGCAGGGCTCGTCTACGCCGTCGCATCCTCCGTTGCGGGTGCCGGAACCGTGACGGCGCGGCAGGCAGGGCGTGACGCTGCAGGGGCATTCTCGTTCAGCGAGCCGGCCTCCGCCGAGGTCGAGCGTGGAGTCGCGACCGTGCGTGGCGGCGCCGGCGCGGTCAGCGTGGCAGCAGGAAGCGATCTGGTGCGGGCGCGGGGCAGGTCGCCGTTCGAGCCCGCGTTCGACGTGAGGCGCGAAGGCGCGACGGCTCGCGTCGAGGTCTCGCTCGCTTCGCGTCCTCATGCGTGGACGGGACGGATGGCGCCGACCGAGCTTGAGGTCGAGCTCGGTCGGGAGGTGTTGTGGGACCTCGCGATCGAGGCCGGCGCAGCCGAGCTCGAGGCAGACCTCAAGGAAGTCCGGCTCTCGCGGCTGCGTGTGGATGCCGGAGCATCAGAATCGACGCTGGAGTTCGGTGCTCCCGAAGGGAAGGTGCCGGTCGATTTGAGGACGGGTGCGTCCTCGGTCACCCTCCGCTTCCCCAGGGACGCCGCGTTCCGCGTGCGCGTGCTCGGCGCTCTCGCTGCTGTGGAGAGCGCCGAGGCTGAGGAGCTGCCAAGCTCGCCGGGCGAGCGCACCTACCGGCACGGGGATTCGGACTCCTCAGACTGGTACGACGTGAGCGTGCAGGCCGGAGTGAGCAGAGTCAAGATCGAGCTGTACTGAGCGAGGAGCTGCGATGGAGATGAGAAACGGCCCCAAGCGCGATGCGCTCGTCACGGTCGGTGCGCTCGTCGCTGCCATCGGAGCATGGATGTTCGCCGTGCAGACTGGGCTTGTGCCGCGTGCGCTTTGGGCGTGGTGGCGGACTGTCTGGCAGGCCCGCAGCGCGCTGGCGCTGGTCGCCATCGGGGTGCTGCTCGTCGTCGCGGCTTCCCGCGACGCGCGACCGCACGTGCCGCCAGCCGGCTCGCGGCTGCTGCGCTCGCGCGATGACCGGTGGGTTGCGGGCGTCCTCGGCGGGCTCGCGCGGTACTTCTCCGTGGATCCCACCGTCCTGCGTCTGGCGTACCTGGCGTTCGCAGCATTCGTGAACCCGGGCGGCGCCGTCATCGCCTACCTGGTGATGGCCGTTGTCGTCCCGGAGGAACCGAAGCACGACGAGGGGTCGGGACGGCAGGGATGATGCCAGGGCCAGCCATCGACCGCTGCCGCCAGACAGTCCGGGGCGAGGTCGTCGACGCCCACGTCCACCTCTTCGCCCGTGGCCTGCTTGAGGAGCAGGTCGAACGGGGCCGGGTCCTTCCGGGGATGCTCGCGCGGGCTCTGGAGACCGGCCGGCTCGGCCGCCGGGGCGAGCCGATCCCGGATCTTGGACCTGAGGAGATGGCGGGATGGTACGCGTCTCGGCTCGATGAGGCCGGCATCGCCAAGGCCGTGGTGATGTCCGTCTTCGAGGACTCCGAGTACATGCGGCGGTTCGTCTCGGCGGCTCAGGGCCGCGTGTACGCGCTGTGCACGCTGGATCCCCGATGCCGCGAGGCGCCAGCGCTCTTGGAGCGTGAGATCGGCGCCGGGTTCCGGGGCGTGAAGCTGCTGCCCGTGAACCGCCACTTCCGCCTGTCCGATCCCGCGTGCCGGCCGTTCTTCGAGAAGGCCGCGGAGCTCGGGTGTGCGATATGCGTCCATTACGGCGTCACCATCGGGCCGACGGGCGATCTGCGGTACGCGGATCCCACGGACCTGTCGCCCGTTGCACGGGACTTCCCGGAGATCACGTTCGTCATCGCGCACTTCGGCGCGGGCTACTTCGGCGAGACGCTGCGCCTGGCGTACCAGTGCGACAACGTGTGCGTGGATTCGTCTGGCACGAACAACTGGATCGACTACGACCCGCACGCGTATTCGCTGTCGCAGGTGTTCGAGCGGGCGCTGCTCGCGCTCGGGCCCGAGCGGGTGCTGTTCGGCACCGATTCGAACACGACCGCGCCGTACCGGTCGTGGATCGCGTTCCAGCAGCGCCGCATACTCGAGGAGCTCGGCCTCGGCGACCGTGAGCGCGACTGCGTGCTTCGCGGAAACGCCGTGCGCATCTACCGTCTCGACGACGGGGCCTCGCGATGACCGGTCAGAGGCGCGCTGACGACTACGACGTGCTCGTGGACTGGGACGCACGGCTCGCACGGGAAGCGCCCTTCTTCCGGACGCTGTTCGAGCGCCACGCAGTGGGTTCGGTCGCCGACGTGGGGGCGGGAAGCGGCCGCCACGCGATCGCGTTCCGCTCCTGGGGACTGGATGTTTGGGCGGTCGATCCGTCCGAGGAGATGCTTGCGCGGGCACGCGAGAACATCGCCAACGCCGGCGTGACGATCCGTCTGGCAAAGGGCGCGTTTGGCGAGGTCGCCGACCTGCTGCCGAAGCCTGTGGACGCCGTGACGTGTCTGGGAAACGCGCTTCCGCACGTCGATGGCATCGACGGCCTGCGGCGCGCGCTCGCGGACTTTTACGCGGCGCTCCGGCCAGGCGGAGTGGTGGTCCTGCACCTCCTGAACCACCACCGCATCGTCGCTCACGGCGTGAGGACTATACCGGCGGTGTTCCGCGAGACCGAGGAGGGCGACGCATTCTACCTTCGCGTGATGGATGCGGACGAGGCTGGCGAGCGCCTGTACCTCGACTTCGTCACGCTGGTGCGCGACGCGGCGGTGCGCGGAAGCCAACGGCCTGCCGACTGGGAGCGCACGCCCACGGAGGACCCCGCGGGCGGTTGGCGGCTGTCGTGCCGTCGCTCGGTGCACACGGCGATTCCGTACGGCACGCTCGTCGCAGAGCTGCGCGCCGCTGGCTTCGGCCGAGTCGAGCTGTTCGGGGGGCACGACTTCCGGCCGTTCTCGCCGAGCGAAGACGAGAGCGTGATCGCGGTCGCGCTCAAGGAGTGAGTCCGCACAGCGCCGGTCCGAGCCGGCAGCGCCGCCCGAGCGTGGCGTCGCACCGTTCGACGGGCGGAACGAGCTCAGGCACGCAGACGGCGCCCAGCGAAGCGAGCTCCGCGTACAGGTGGCACAACGGCAGCCCTGCGACATTCTGGAAGCATTCGTCTTCGGTGACACGCGCCAGGTGGTGCTCGATGTTGTAGGCGCCCGCGCATCCGAGGTGTTCTCCGCGCGACAGCCAGCGCTCGACTTCTGCGGGCCCGAGCGGTCGCATCTCGACGTCCGTCACCACGGCGAACGAGCGCAGCACCTCACCGTGGTTCGCCAACGCGACGCCAGTGATCACGTCGTGGTGACGGCCGGACAGCGCGGCAAGCATCCGTCGCGCGTCTTCGTCGGACTCGGGCTTGCCGAGCGGCGTGCCGTCGAGCACCACGACCGTGTCGAAGCCGAGGCAGAGGGATCCGGGAGCGGCAACGCTCGCGGCACGGGCCTTCGTCGCCGCGTGGCCTTCTGCAAGCTCTGCCGGCGATACGGGGAGGTCAAGGGGCTCGTCGACCCCCGTCGGCCGCACGACGGCGTCGATGCCCAGCCAGGAGATGAGGCGCTGGCGTCGCGGCGAGGCCGACGCAAGGACGACAGGGGTGCGCTCCGTGGGGCGGTCGGTCATGCGGCGCATGATAGCACCCGGCGGCCAGAGGATGCATAATCAGACTGCGAAGCCGAAGTGGGAGGCACGAGAGGCGGGGCAGTGGCGGGTCGCGACGGTGTGAAGCGTGCTCCGGGCGACGTCGAGGCGTTCGTCAAGCAGCTGCTGGTGGCCTACAAGGCGGTCAGGCTGTACCCGCCGGCGAGCGCCATCCCCAGGCAGAACGCGCAGCTCGCCGTCGAGAAGCTCCGCCCGCTCCTGAGGCGCCTGCCAGAAGTCCGCATGGCCGTCACGAGAGACGGGCTGTTCTTCGAGGGCCTTCTTGCGATGCCCGGAAACCAGGCGTTCGTCGGCTTTGCGCGCGAGGTGTTCAGGCAGGGCATCGGCGACGTTCGGTTCCACGCGGGTGTGACGCCGGAGGAGGTCGCTGCATTCCTCGAAGGCGTGGCGCAGGACCCCGCCGTGATCGCCGACCAAGGCGGCTTCTCGTCGTGGCTGTGGGCCCACGACGTGCACCAGATCACCGTGGGCGAGCTCGAGACACGGGTCGTCGACGCGGACGAGACGTCGGAGGCGCTGCTCGAAGAGGAGGCAGTGCGGGCCGCCGACGAAGGGCAGTGGCCTCCGGACGCGGAGGTGTTGGACGGGCTGCTCGACTCGGTGCGCGACCTGCACGACAGGGATCAGCGGGTGCTCGTCCGCTTCCTGCTCGAGCCGAAACTGGTGGGCAAGTACCTCGAGCACGTCGCGGCCCAGGCGTCGGCAGACCCTGTCGCGCGGCTTGCGGAGCGTGTGTTCGCGATGGCACGCGCCATCTCCGCCGAACTCGACGAGGAGCAGGGGCAGCTCAGCCGGTCTGCTGCGGAGGCGGTGATGGCTCTCGACGGCGAGATCCGTGCGAGGCTCATCGCCGAGCACCTGCTACCACGTGCGCGCATCGACGAGGCCGTGGCGCAGGTGCTCTCGCAAGTAGCGCTCGACGACCTGTGCGCCGCATTGGTCGCCGGGGTCGCCGGGGACGATGCGTCCAGGGAGGGTCTCGCCCGTGCGCTCCAGAACCTCGCGCTCCTCGGAGTCCACTCACGGCAGGAGGTGGCCGCGGCGGCGGTGCGCGCCCTCGGCACTGCAGGGCTGTCCGAGGCGGCTGCTGTCGGTATCGTCAGCGCTGCGCTTCCCGAACGCTTCGAGCCTCCCAAGCGGAGCCCGCAGGCGGCGCGCGACGTGGAGGAGGCCGTGCGGCTGGTGAACGCGGGAGCAGGTGAAGCCGGCCGAGTGTCGGATCGCGCCCTGGACCAGCTGCGGGTCGAGGTCGCACGGGGCTTCACAGACGCCGACGTGTTCCGGACCCTCGTCCGCCTGCTCGCCCTGGAGCGCCGTCCCGCGAGTTTCGCATCGCTGCTCGCGCTCGTCGAAGACGGCCTGCCGGTGTTGCTCGACAGGGACGAGCACGAGGCGGTGCTGGAGGCGGTCGTGGCACTGACGGGACTCCAGGAGGACGATAGCGTGCCTGAGGGATTCCGAACGCGCGTGCGCGACGTCCTCGTAGCGGTGGCGAGCGCAGAGCGGCTTTCACGCCTGTGCTCGACCGCGCGCATCCTGGAACAGGGCTCCCCAGAGCACGCGGCGTGCGTCCGGCTCATGCGCGCCCTGGGCGACGTCAGCATCGACCCGCTGCTCGAAGTCCTCGCTCGAGAGCAGGACATGGCCGCCCGCAAGTCGCTCGTCGACCTGATCTCCTCGATGGCCTCATCCCACATCGAGCAGCTCGGCGCTCACGTCTCGGACGCGCGCTGGTTCTTCGTGCGCAACGTCGTGGCGATTCTAGGCTCCACACGCAGCCCCGCTGCGTTGCCGTATCTCGCCAGGACGCTCCGGCACCACGACGCCCGCGTTCGCAGGGAGACCGTTCGTGCGCTCGCCGGCATCCGCGACCGGTACGCCGAGGAGCTCCTGGTGGCTGCGCTCGAGGACGAAGACGCGCAAAACGTCGCGCTGGTCGCTCGGTTCCTCGGGACGGTGGGCGTGCGCGGCGCGGTCCCAGCCCTCATAGAGGTCGCACGCGGAAGTGGCGCGGGGAACCGGACCGTGGGGCCGCGCGTAGAAGCGATCGAGGCGCTCGTCCGGCTCAATGCGCGCGAAGCGCTGCCGGCGCTCGAGCAGGTGGCGAGCCGTCGAGGAGGGCTCCTCCGGGCGCAGCGATCTCGTGAAGTGGTCGCGGCTGCCGAGGCAGCCGTACGGGCATTGCGTTCGACGTCACCAGGTGGTGAGCGATGAGCGAGCAGGTGCTGGACGACGAGCCACGCGGCGAGGAGCCCGACAGGGCAGCAGAGGCGGACGCGGCGTCTCCCGAGGAGCCAGAGGCCGAAGAACCCGTCCGTGAAGCGATGGGCGCTTCGAGCCAGAGCGGGGAGGAAGACCGGGTCGCGCACGGCGCAGCGGCTCCGATGCCGGTCTTCTCCGCGCGGCAGCTTGCGCGAACGCGCGAGGTCCTGGCGCGTCTCCACGCGCTGCGCCGCGCACGCCAGCTGTACCGTGCCGGGCACCCCGCAGTCGATCAGGCGGCAGAGGACTTCCTGGCCGTGGTGTCGCGATACCACGAGGAGGGCGTCGACCTGCCGCTCGTGTTCTACGACGACCAAGTGCTCCTCGGGGAGCAGATACTGCTCGAGGAGAGCATGCTGTTCGATCAGCTGGTGCGTGACCTGACGGCGATCGGCGCCGGAAGCATCGTCGTGAAACGCGGTGCGACGAGGGACGACATCCTCAGGCTCGCGGAGGTCATCGGCCAAGATCCCGGGGCAGTGGTGGCACAAGGCGGCGCAGCGGAACTAGCGCGACGTCGTGGTCTGGAACACGTTGAGATCCGGGCGGTCACGGTGCAACGGGGGGCGGCCGTCGCGGGAGGTCCCTCGAGCGCCAAGGCAGTCTACACCGACGCGCTCGACCTGATCCGCGAGATCGACCGCATCCTGCGGACGAACCGGGTGATCGACGCAGGGCACGTGCGCGGCGTGGTTCGCAGCCTGGTCGCGTCCGTGCTGGAGAACCGGTTCGCGATGCTGGAGCTGGCCAGCCTCAAGCGGTTCGACGAGTACACCTTCTACCACTCCGTGAACGTGGCCATCCTGTCGATCGCGCTCGGCTCCGTGATCTCCAACGACGCCCGGTTCCTGTCGACTCTGGGAACCGGTGCCCTGCTGCACGACATCGGCAAGATGATGGTCCCGCTCGAGGTGCTGAACAAGACGACGCCGCTGACGACGGAGGAGTGGGGCCTGATCCGCCACCATCCCATCTACGGTGCTGAGAACATCATGACGACCCCCGGTCTGGACAAGGCGGCCGCGATCATGGTCCTCGAGCATCACCTGCGCTACGACCTCTCGGGCTATCCTGCGCTGCGGGGGGTCGACTCGCAGCACATCTCAAGCCGTGTGGTGGCAGTTGCGGACGCCTACGATGCGATGACCTCGCGACGGGCGTACAGCGCGGCGCGGCGGCGGGACGAGGCCATCGGCGTGCTCGTCCGCAACGCCGGCACCGCTCTGGACCCGGACCTGGTGCGGCTGTTCATCTCCATGCTCGGCGTCTACCCGCCCGGCTCGGTGGTGCGGCTGAGCAGCGGGGAGATGGCGATCGTGGTCGCACCGTCGGCCCACGACGTCAGAGCGCCTCGCGTCCGGGTGGTCGCCGACGAGACAGGGGCGTTCACGGACGGCCCCGAGATCGATCTGAGCGAGCCGGGCGAGGCGCTCGGGCGCCAGATCTCGCAGTGCCTTGACCTGGACGACGCAGGGCTGCTCGCAGGACGGTTGCTCGAAGAAGGGTGAAGC